>JBIKWL010000009.1:0-62170 GCA_044356335.1 Candidatus Sericytochromatia bacterium | reverse complement strand
TGACAATTGCCAGAAAAATAGCCAGCGGGTACATATGTGTGCGGGCGTCAATAAATTTGGGCCGAATCACGACATAATACAGGCCCTGTTCAATCAGCTCAACCACCACCAAAAACAAGACCGCCACCCACCAGGGGCCCGAGAAGAAGAGATAGAGCACACAGGGCAAATAGACCGCCAAGGTGCCCAAGGGGATCAGGGCCAGAATTCCGAGTAAAATGCCCCACATCAGGGGACTGGCAAAGCCAAACAGGGCAAAGACCACGGCCATTAAACCGCCAAAGATCAGCGAGGAGACCATGCCCCCAACCAGAACGGTCTGGCCCACATGTTCAACCGAGTCGACCAGACTTTGGGCGGTTTTGCGGTCAAAGGGCATCAGCCGTTTGACCAGTTCAATGATCTGCTCGCCGTCGCGGATCAGAAAAAAGGCAATAAACAAGAAATAAAAGGTCGTCAAACCGACCATAAAGGCGTTGTTGAGCAGGTTCAGGGCATTGTTGTAGAGCAAAGAGCCAATATTTTGTAATTGGGCCAGGGCGTCTTGTTGGACCGAACTTAAGTCAAAAGACGTGCCAAAGACCTTGAGTTTGGCATTGATCTGGTTTTCGAGACCCGACAGGCGTTTGCCAATCATGCTAAAGCCCCCGCTCTGGAACATGTCCTGCACAAATTGCACAAAGCGCACGGCTTCGAGTCCTGCCAATAAGAACAAGAGAAAGACCGGCAAGACCATCACCAACAGCGCTGTCAGGGTGGCCAGGGCGGCAAAGAGATTGGGATTGCTGCGCAAAGCCAGTGGCAGACGGGGCTTAAATTTAATAAAAATACTGGCAGTGATCGCTGCCAGGATAAAAGGCATGATAAAGGGTTTGAGCATCCACAGCGCCAACGCCATCACGCCGAGGTAGAGCCCCAGGCGGGTGATATACATGCTGGTCAGGTGGTAACGCGGCTCTAAATTCAATCTTTGTTCACTCCTGGCTGTAGCGTTGCATGATCACGGGTTCGGCTTTGAGGTGGCTGGTTGCGGGCTGTGCCTCTTGGGTATTTTGCTCAAACCCAGCTTCGGGATTGCGGCCCACAACTTTGACCACCAACCACATCAACGCACAGCCCAAGAAGATCGAAATAAAGGGCATCAGGCCCAGGGCAGCGGGCAAATAGCCGATAAAGGTGGCCACGCCCAGACCCAGGAGCGCATAGGGCAATTGGGTGCGCACATGGTCAAGATGGTCACAGGAAGAATTCATCGACGAGAGAATGGTTGTATCTGCCAGGGGGGAGGCATGATCCCCAAAGATGGCGCCATCAAACACGGCCCCCATGGTGATAATCATCAGGCCTACACCGCCGAGTTCATAGGCCAGCGGAACACCCATCGGCATCAAGAGCGCCATCGTGCTCCAAGAACTGCCGGTGGCAAAAGAAATGCCTGCCGCGAGCACAAAGATCAGCATCGGAATCCAGATCGGGTGCACCAGATCTTTTACGACCGAGACCAGAAACGAGGCTGTGCCGAGATCTTGTGAAATCCCACTGAGACTCCAGGCCATGATCAGAATGACACAGGCCAACCAAACCGAGATATATCCTTTGATCCAGGCCAGACAGACAGCTTTGACGCTCATCAGGCGCTGGCCCAGGGTTAAAGCAATGCCCAAGACCGAACCTGCCAGCGAAGCGTAGAGCAAAACCAGCGCGCTGTCTGCATTGGAAAAACTGTCGCTGAGCACCTGAAAACTCCACAAATGGCTGATATTGCTCTGGACTTTGGCCCAGCCCCCACCACTGACATAGAGGCCCACCACAGTTCCGATTACCACAGTGAGCACAGGCAAAAGACCGTTGTACCAACGGGCGGGCAGATCGTCTGTATTTTCGAGATTGCCCAGAGAACCGGCACTCATCGGCACAGCCCCATCACGCAGCACCAAACCATGCACCACCGCCCGGCGCTCAGCGTCGTACATGGGGCCAAAATCTTTGCGCAGCCAGACCAGTAAAAACAGCAGGGCCAGTGCAAAAAAGCAATAAAAGCGAAAAGGCAGGGCGCTGATAAAGGCCGAAAAGGCGCTGATTTTAAGATCAAGCGAGCGAATCACCTCTTGTAAGAGCCCCACTTGATAGCCAATCCAGGTCGAAATTACTGCCAGACTGGCGACAGGGGCCGAGGTGGTATCTATGATGTATGCTAATTTTTCACGGGAAATTTTCAGCCGATCAGTGACTGGACGCATGGTGCTGCCAATAATAAAGGTATTGGCGTAATCGTCAAAGAAGATATACAGCCCCATAAACGAGGTAATTAACTGGGTCGAGTGGCGGTTTCCTGTATATTTGCGAAAAACTTCGACAATCCCACGTGTGCCTCCAGATGCATTCATGACTCCGACCATGCCCACCAGCATACCTGCAAAAATCAGTACCTTGACATGAAAGGGGTCGCTGATCGCGTGCCAGAGATAATGCCCAAAGGTTTCTGTCAGGGCCAGCAGGGGATTAAAGTTGTAAAAGATCAATGCACCAAAAAACAGCCCGATAAACAGGGCCAAAACCAGTCGGCCAAATAAAAGGGCCATGACCACCGCCACCAAAGGCGGCAAGACACTGAGCCAGGTGGTCATGGTGCGGCTTTGCGCGTGGGGTTTTTCACCACGGGGTGTGGCCACCAAGGTCAATTGCCCTTGGTTTTCTTTGAGATTTAAGCTCAGAGCAAGGGCGGGGCCTTGGGCTTTTTTGAGGCCATCTGCGTGTTTGAACAAGGTTTTTTTTGCCAGATCAGCCATTTCTGTGTTGGGCAAACGGGTGTCGGGGCTGAGGGTATAACGCTGGTGGGGGTGCTCTTTTTCGAGGTGTTTGAGTTGTTTGTCTAGCAGCAGTTTAAATTGCTGGACATTTAAATAATCGTGATCGGGTTTGGCTTTCCAGAGAACAAAAGAGACCAGTAAAAACATCGTCAAGGTCAAAATGACCTTGAGCCGCTGATTGAACACGTTTTTTTCACCCCCCCCGTTTAAACACTTGAACCATTCACAATTGCAGTGAAGCCAAGTATACCCGATCCCAAGAGGGCTGAAAACGCTGCAGAAAAATCTCGGCACTCTCATGGGGCTAAAGGATTCCCCCCAAGGCCCGCTCTGAGGTATACAGATATAGAGAGACCAGATCCCCGGAGAACCCCTATGTCCAATCTGATGAAGGAATCCACTTTGCATTTTAAGCGGGTGGCGCATTGGCCCAGCCTGATTTACCGCTCCCAGACCTTTCAGATTCCCGGTTTGGATGGCGAGCGACCGGTCTCTCTCTATTTGCCTCCTGATTATTTCACCTCTGATAAGACCTATCCCCTGGCCTTTTTCTTTGATGGCCAAAATCTCTATGAAGACGAAGGCACCATGGCTGGGGGCTGGCATTTGCACCGCATTCTCGATCAGCGCTCACGTGCAGGCAAAGAAGTGCCTGTGGTGGTGGGTATCTATCACGGCCCCGATCGCGACGCAGAGATGAGCCCTTGGGATCCCTATCCAGGTAAACGGGGCAAAGCCGAGCGCAAGCTCAACTGGATGTTGGAATGGCTTCTGCCACGCCTGCACCGCAAATTACACCTGCGCAGGGCCAATGAACAGACGCTGGTGGGGGGCTCTTCGCTGGGCGGGCTGTTGGCGCTTTATGCGCTCTTCCACTATCCCGAGCAATTGGGCCGGGGGCTGATCATGTCGCCCGCGCTGTGGGTCAACCAATTTGCGATTTACAATGCCCTGATGTTAACCAAACCCCACGCAGCGGCCAAGGTGTATATCGACCACGGGGAAAAAGAAGGCTGTGAGTGTCACGGCAATGTCAGCTTCCAGCAGACCAAATTATTGGCAGATTTGCTCGAAGTGCTCGAATTTAAACCCCAACAGAACCTGCTTTGGAACCCCGATCCAGAAGGTCTTCACAACGAACAGAGTTGGCACCGCCGTTTGCCCGTGGCCTTGGACTTTCTCTATGAGGGCCGCTTGCCCCAATGAAGCCGCCTAAAACGAGCCAGGGCCTGCGGATTGTTGTCAAACTCGGCACCAGTGTTTTGACGGCGGGCCAAGACCGGCTCTGTCGGCCCCGGATGGTCGATTTGTTGCGCCAGATAGCCCATCTGCGCGATCTGGGCCATGAGGTGGTTTTGGTCAGTTCTGGGGCTGTACTGGCGGGCTGGGAGCAATTGGGCTTTCCGCCGCGCAAACGCAGTTTGGCCGAGAAACAATTGCTGGCTGCCGTTGGCCAGAGCCAATTGATGCACCTCTATGCCCAAATGGCCGAAATCTATGGCATCACTGTGGCGCAAACCTTGTTGACCCGTGACGATTTTCGCGATCGTCGGCGCTATCTCAATGCCCGCACGACCTTTGCTGGCTGTCTCGACAAAGGTGTACTGCCGATTGTCAACGAAAACGATGTCGTGGCCATCGAAGAGATCAAAGTGGGTGACAACGACAATTTGGCGGCCCAGGTGGCCTCGTTGGTCGAGGCCGATCTGCTGATTATTTGCACCGATTGTGAGGGGCTGTTTAGCGCAGATCCCCGTCAGCATGCCGATGCCCAGCTCATTCCGATTGTGCCCCAAATTACTCCCGACATTTGGGCTCTGGCGGGGGATGTCGGCAGTCACCGTGGCACCGGTGGCATGGTCACCAAAATTCAGGCCGCAGACATTGCCACCCGCAGCGGCGTGGCTGTGCGGATTGTCTTTGGCGAAGCGACAGATATCTTGATTCAGGCTGCAGCAGGCCAGGCTGTGGGCACGCTGTTTCAGCCCCACGAGGGCCGCTTGGATGCTCGCAAACGCTGGATTTTGGCCGAGACCGCCACCACCAGTCGGATTGAAATTGATGCGGGGGCCGCCAAAGCCCTGGCACAATCGGGCAAAAGCCTCTTGGCGGCTGGTATTACAGCTGTTTCGGGCAGTTTTGCCAGTGGCCAGGCCGTGCGCATCTATGCCGCTGATGGCCATGAATTGGCGCGGGGCCTGAGCCGTTATGACAGCCATGCCCTGAGCCAGATCAAAGGCTGTCATTCCGACCAGATCGAAGCAATTTTGGGCTATACCGATGGCGCCGAGGCCGTCCACCGCGACGATCTGGTGGTTTTAAACTAGCGCTCTCAGCTACAGTTCGCCTTCGAGCAGGGCTTTGAAAAAGCCCAAACTTTCGTTTTTCTTTTTGATCACCAGAATCGGCACCTTGAGGTCGAGTTTGATCAGCTTTTCGGTTAAACTGCCCAAAAACATCGCGGCAATATTGGTGCGACCTTTGGAACCCATCACCAGCAATTGGCAATCCAATTTTTTTAGCCAGTCGCGGATCAATTCTGCCCGGTCTTGGCTGCCAATATCTGCGACATGGGTTTCAATGGTGCTGTCGTTCAGGGGCACGCCCTGAATGAATTTTTGCATGTCTTGATCGGCATAGGTTTTGAGATCCGCTGCAAATTCTTCATAAGTCAGTCCCATTTTGGCGTAGCCTGTGGGCACATCAAAGAGATTGAGCACGTGAATCACATCGCCTTGCACCACCGATGAGAGCTGGGCGGCGGTTTCCAAGGCCTGGTGCGAGTGCTCTGAAAAGTCGCTGGGCACCAGAATATGTTGAATATCCAGGCTGAAGGTTTCTGGCACAAAGAGCACCGAACACAGCGCCCGGCGGGCCAGCTTTTCCGAGACCAGATCAGCCTGGGCTTCGTTATCGCGTTTGCCGACGACCATCAGGTCCGCCATTTTGACCTTGCTGTGGCGCACGAGGGTATTTAACAAATCCCCTTCAAGCACATCAAATTCGGTTTGAATCCCATCGGCCAAATGCAGATGTTGGCCGACCACGGTTTGCATTTGTGCCTGCAGATTTTCATCCATGGGTTGGTTGAGTTCGGGGTGTTTTTCCAAATAGCTGGCGGGCAGATCCAGCTTTTGCTCGACATGAATAAAATAAACTTTTTCAATCGGCAGACTTTTACACAAAAACTGGGTATACGTCAGCACTTTTTCATCGAGGGCGGTTAAGTCCAAGGCGACGGTCAGGCGTTTGATTGTCATGGCGGGCCACTTTCTATCCAGATACTGGTTTCATTGTACCGCTATGCGGGGGGCTGGGCAAAATGCAGGGCCAACCAGATGCACGGCGGGGCAGTGCTGGTATAGCTCACACGGTGGCGGCGATGCGGGGGAATTAGCAAACTATCACCGCTTTTTAAATGTGTCTCGGAGCCATCTGCATAACTCAGACGGGCCTCTCCCTGCAACAGCACCAGCCATTCTGCCAGTTCCTGATCGTACCATTCCCCGGCAGGGGTGACTTGTCCGTGGGAGACAATCCGCTCCAATTTGCCCAAGGGAAAGGTTTGCAGTGTTTCAAACAGCTCTTCTGCGGGCAGTGGCTCTGGCAGTTCAAAGAGATTCTTCACAGCTCTGAAACTTTATTTGGACTTTATTTGCTTTTGGGGCGTTTAACAAATTCAGGGTAAGCCTCTGAGCGGGGCAAGGCAATTAAATGGGCGGGGGCGGTCAAAATCTGAATGGTCATGCTGCCCTCGGGGGGCTCAGATTCGGAGTAATAGAATTTAAATTTCTCGCCCTCTTTGAGCACCTCTTCAATTGTCACAGCATAGCCGCCGGTGCTGCGCTCACCCATAAAGATCCCGGCCACCATTTCGGATTGAAAGTCCACTTCGGGCAATTGCTCCAAAGAGCCATTGTGTTCTTTCCAGAGCTGGCGGAATTGTTCGTAATCGCGGGCGATCACATAACGGGCTTCGGTGACGCGGCTATTGCTAACGCGGGAGAGGGTGCGCATGGAGATGGGATCCTTTGCTTGAATTTTAACGGCCTCGGGCTCGCTGTTGATAAACGTGATCGGCAGGGTAATCGCTGTTTTGGGCAAGCGAATCAGGCAAGCCGGGGCCGTGAGTACGGTGGCGACAAATTGATCTGGTTTGGGTTTGACTTCGCGATAATGCACCAAAATTTGCTCTGCCTGAACCTCCACCGATTCAACCGCTACGCTGTACCCAGCCGTGGGACGCAGGCCCAGAAAAATCGCTGCGACTCGTTCTTTAGCGAAGTCAACCGCTGGGGCTTGGCCCATTTGGCCTGTTTGGCCGAGGTGTTCTTGCCAGAGTTTTTGCCAGTCGGCGCTGTTTTCGATCACCTGGGTGCGAAAAGCGCGAATCCGACTCTGGGAGCGGCTGTCGATCAGATCAAAGCCTGTTGGGGCCTGGGCTTGGCTGCTGGGCAAAGGGGCTGTCGCCAAAATACTGAAAAAGAAGGCCGAAAAAAGACTGAATGCGATCAGAATCTTGCGCTGGGGGATCATTTTTTCTCCCCTGGCGGGCTGGCCAATTGCTGCAAAAGCGAGAGGTAATTGCTTCCGGGTTGAATTTTGCCCATCACTGTGGCTGAATGGGCCCCGGTCACGGCGGGCAAATTATTGGGAATGCCGGTCAGGCAGGTATAACCCAAACAGGCAAAGGCAAAGGCCTCTTTGGCATCTGAAGAGAGACCAAAATGCTCCAAGGGCAAAACCAGGGCCGGTTTGATCAATTCTGCCAGCATGTGAATCAAGGTCGTATTGTGAATTCCGCCGCCACTGACGACAAAACGATGGGGGAATTCAGGCAAAAACTGATGGCAGGCCCGGGCGATGCTGTGGGCGGTCAGGGCCGTGGCGGTGGCCAATTGATCGGCCGCTGACAGTTCCAAGTCGTGGCCCTGTTCGAGCAGCCATTCGCAATAGCTTTCGCCAAAGAGTTCGCGCCCAGTGGATTTGGGGGGGGGCTGCAAAAAGAAGGGGTGGCGCAGGGCTTTTTCCAATAAACGATCACAGATCACGCCCTGGGCGGCCCATTGCCCGCTGTCGTCGCGCAGCTTTTCGCCTTGGCTCAAGTGGCGCACCAAACCGTCAATCAAGACATTGCCGGGACCTGTATCGAAGGCCAGCATGGCTCCATCGCTGCCAATCCAGGTCAGATTGCCCATGCCGCCGATATTTTGCAGGCAAACAGGATAGCCAAGATCTTTAAACAGCAGGGCATCGACATAAGGCACCAGGGGCGCGCCTTGGCCCCCAATGGCCATATCTGCCGGGCGAAAATCCGAAACGGTGGTCACGCCGGTCATGGCCGCGATCACGGCAGCATCCCCCAATTGCAGTGAAGAGGCGACTTCGCCTCTGCCAGGGGGCAAATGAAAGAGGGTTTGGCCGTGAGAGCCAATCAAGTCGACCTGATCCAGGTCAAAGCGCTGGCTGGCCAAAAAGGCCCGGCTCGAGGCGCCCAACCACTGACCAATCTGGACATTGAGTTCACAGAGTTCATCGACCTGGCTGGTTTCGGGTTGCATATTGCGCAGGAGTTTTTCGCGCAGCTCGGGGGCCATCGGCAGGGTCTCAAAGCCGAGAATTTCGTATTGCAGCCGATCTTCCCAGCTCAGGCGGCAGAGACAGAGATCCAGGCCATCGAGTGAGGTGCCCGACATCAGGCCCAGCACGTTGAGAGGGGGTAAATACAATTGGTTTAAACTCATGCCGTTATTGTAACCTGTCAGCATGTGCTTGCGCCAACCCCCCAAAGTGGGTCTGTTACAATAAATGCATGAAAGACACCCTCTCTTATTTACTCTCGCTGCTTCAGCACAGCCGTTTGCTGATCTTAAAAGGCGGGCCGGGCACGGGCAAATCTTATTGGGCCCGCCGCTTGGGGCTCGAAGCTGCTGCCCGCCACAATCAGCAGCGTTCGTTTGCCGACCTGAGCCCGATTGAACAGGACTTCCTCTGCGACAGTCTCAATGGCCCTGTGCGCAGCTGCAACTTATACGCAGGCTTCGATTATGGCCTTTTTGTCGAAGGCTATCGCTCTGAAATGGTCCAGGGCCAAGCCACACAGGTCTTGCGCAGTGGGGTCTTCAAACGCATGGCCCAAGAGGCGCGGGCCCATCCCAATTTGGGCTATTTCCTGATCCTCGAAGATTTTCAGAGCGTCGATCCGCGGGCGCTCTTTGGCGAGGTCTGGGGGAGCTTGGTCACCGCCTCTGCCGATTCGGGGGTGGCCTTGGCCCTGAGCCAAGAGCGCTTTGTCATGCCCGCCAATCTGCACCTGATTGCCACGGTCGCAGAGGGACGGGGGCCCTGGCAGCCCGAACCCGACCTTTTTCGGCGCTTTCTCTGCCTGCAACTCACCCCCGATGAGGTCCTGCTGGCCGGGGTGGAAATTGCCGACCTGTCGCTACAGACCTATTTGCATCAGCTCAATTTGGGCTTGCAAGCCCTGGGCCTGCCGCGTTTGGGGCCTGGTTTTTTCTTTGAACAGGGCCAGCCTGTGCAAACACCTGAGGCTTTGGCCCAGTTGATCTGGCTGCGTCTGCTGCCACTTTTGCTCTCGCAACTCAGTCTGGCGCAGGCCGAAGAGCTGCTTGGCGCTGCATTGTTGGCGCTCTGGCAAAACCCCGGCTCAGGGGCTTTGGCCTGGCCGGGGGTGGCTGCGGTGCTCGGAGCGCTCAAGCGCTGATTTAATCCGTTTTTGCAGGCGGATCTTCGTCCTCTTCGTCCTCTTTGGTCGGCATGCTTTCATGGGCGGTGCGCAAAGCGTCGACGCTGATACTTTCAGCTCCTGCCATCACCAGCTCGGGCTCAGAGCTGCGTTTAAACATGCCGCCGACTTTGCCCAAGAGTTTGCGTCCGCCATTGAGCATGGATTCGGTGATCATATACATTGCAGGCACCACCACCAGGGTCAGGGCCGTCGAAAAGGTCAGGCCTGAGATAATCCCAATGGCCATCGGGAACCAGAGTTGCGAAGACTCCCCGCCAATCGATAGGCTCAGGGTGCGGAAGTCAATCCCCACTCCCAGGGCGGTGGGCATCAGGCCCAGCACGGTGGTACCTGCCGTGAGCAGCACGGGGCGCAGACGGGTCAGACCGGCATTGATCACGGCATCGTGGGCCGACATGCCCTCTTTGCGCAGCAATTGGATATAGTCGATCAGAATAATCCCGTTATTCACGACCACCCCTGCCAAACTCACCACTGCCAGACCTGTTAGCACAATGCTAAATGGGCTTTGGGTCATCACCAATCCGTAGAGCACGCCGCTGACCGAGAGCACAATCGTGCTCATAATAATCAAAGGCAGCAGCACAGAGTTGAACTGCATCACCATGATCAAGAAGATCATCAGCAACACCATCAAAAAGGCCTTGCCCAAAAACGCCCCGGTTTCTTGGCGGTCTTCTTGTTCTCCGCCAAAGCTGATCTCATAACCCGGTGGCAGGGTTTTCTTTTTCAGGATTTTTTCGACCTCAGCGATCACATCGCCGGAGACCCGGCCCTGCACGTTGGCTTCAATTGTGACGGTGCGTTTGGAGTCCTTGCGGCGAATCGCACCAATCCCACCTGTGGTGTCGATCGAAGCCACCATCGAGATCGGAATCTGATCGCCGTCTTTATTGGCGATCTTGAGGCGGCCAATGTCTTCGATGGCTTGGCGCTGGTTTTCTTGCAGGCGCACAATGATATCGTATTCTTCGTCGAGTTCGCGGAAGTTGGAGGCATCGGTGCCATTGACGGCCGTGCGCACAGTGCCTGCGATATTGGATGTATTGAGTTTGACCAGTGAGGCTTTGGCGCGATCCACAGTGACCCGCACTTCGGGTTTGCCTGTGCTGAAGTTGTCGCGCACGTCGACAGCCCCTGGGATTTTTTCCAAGATTGTGCGCACTTCTTGGCGCAATTGGTCGAGGGTTTCAAACTCGGCCCCCGCAATATTGATCGAGACCGGTGCGCCGGTGGGGGGGCCATCTTGCTGTTCACCCACTTCAAATTCAGCCCCAGTCAGGTTTTTGAGCTCATCGCGGATTTCATCCAGAATGGATTTGGCCGAGCGGGTGCGCTTTTGCAGGTCGATAAAGTCTATCGAGACGCGGCCCAGATGGGAATAAGAGCCTTCGCCGCCCCCACCGCCGCCGCCTTCCGACTGATTGGCACTGCCCACATTGGCAATCACAAAGTCGATATTTTTCTTGTGTTTGTTGACCAGGGTTTCAACCTGTTCGACCAGGCCGTTGGTAATTTCGACGCGGGTGCCTTCGGGGCATTTGACACTGACAAAGGCATTGGAGGGGTCGGATTGCGAGAAGAAGATCGCCCCTTTGCCAAATTTGCCATAGACCACAAAAGAGAGCACCAGCAGAGCCACAGAGATGCCAATGGTCAGGTATTTGTGTTTGACGGACATTAACAAGACCTGTTTGTAGCCCCGCATCCAGGGGCTGCGCAACTCACCACTTTCAATAAAATCGCCTTTGCGCACCTTCATAAAAAGCGAGGCAAAGACAGGGTTGATCACGGTGGCGATAAAGAGTGAGGCGGTTAGGGTGATGATCAAGACCATTGGCAGGTATTTCATAAAATCGCCAATGGTGCCCGGCCAAAAGAGCAGTGGGAAAAAGGCCGCCAGGGTGGTCAGGGTCGAGGTCAACATCGGGATACCCAGCTCTTCAGCGGCTTTTTTGGCCGCTTCCATGCGGTCCATGCCCTCTTGCATAAAGCGGTAAATGCTCTCGACAATCACGATCGCGTTGTCGACGACCATGCCCAACGAGACCACCAAGCTAAAGAGCACAATCATATTCATGGTCAGGCCCAGGGCTTCAACAGCCACAAAGGTCATCAACATCGAAAGGGGAATCGCCAAGCTGACAAAGGTTGCATTGGACAGACCCATGGCAAAGAACAGCACCAGAATCACCAATAAAAGACCTGTGATGATATTGTTTTCCAGATCGCTGACGATATTGCGCACAAAGGTCGATTGATCCGAGGTAACGACCACATCAATGCCGCCGGGTACCTCTGCCTGTTTTTTCTCGACGATCTTTTTGACCGCGTCCGACAATTCGATGATATTTTCGCCGATGCGCTTTTGCACCGAGATCGAGACACTTTCGGTGCCATTTAAACGGGCATAGGTATCGCGGTCTTTGTAACCATCAACAACCCGGGCTATATCGCGCATATACACGGGTTTGCCCTGAGGGGTTTTGACGACAATATTTTCAATTTGGGGCACAGAGGTAAATTCGCCAGGGATCCGAACCAGGTATTTGACGTTGCCCAATTGAATCGAACCGCCGGGAATATTCACGTTTTCAGTTTGAATGGCGGTAATCACGTCGTTATAGGCCAGGCCATGATAGTCCAAGCGATCGGCATCGACTTGTACCTTGATCTCGCGTTTCAGGCCGCCGACCACGTTCACGTCCAAGACGCCTTTGACCTGTTCGATTTCATCTTCGAGTTCGTCAGCAATCTGTTTGAGTTTGACCAGACCGGCCTCGCCAGAGACGTTTACAAACATAATTGGGAATTCAGAGATATTGATTTCGAGAATCATGGGCTCTTCGGCGTCTTTGGGCAGATCGGGTTTTGCCAGATCGACCTTGTCGCGCACCTTTTGAAAAGCCTGATCGAGGTCCACATTGGGTTCAAATTCAATCGTGGTCATCGAAGCGCCTTCGGCTGAGGTTGAGCTGATTGATCGCACATTGCTCAATTCTTTGAGCTTTTTCTCCACCGGTACCGTGACGAGGGTTTCAATATCCTGCGAGGCCACACCAATATACGGCACAGTTACGATCAGAATCGGGATTTTGACGTCTGGGGCCGCCTCTTTGGGCACCGACATATACGAATTTAAACCCAGCAGGACCGAAATAAAGATCAGGATAAAAACAGTGGTGGCGTTGCGAATCGCCCAATTGGTGATTTTCATCGCCCAGTGGTTACCCGCACCTTTTCGCCGCCGATTAAACTGCGTTGACCAAAAACCACCAAATTTTCACCCACTTTGAGACCTTTGAGTACCTGTACCATGGCACCCGATTTGGGGCCCGTTTCGATTTCGCGGCGCAGGGCTTTGCCTTTTTCTTCGACAAAGACAATCCGGCCTTTTTCCTGTTCAATCACAGCATCGAGTGGGATGACCAGGGTATTTTCGATCCGCTCTTTGACCAAGCTGACATGCGCGAGCATGCCGGGCCGCAGGCGCAAATCTGGGTTGCTCAGACGTACTTTGACCGGAAAGGTTTTATTGGCAGAATCCGCTGCGGCACCAATGAAAATCACGGGCCCCGTGAAGATCTGATCGGGGTAGGCGTCAAAGCTGACATTGACCAGGTTTCCCAATTTGACCTTGGCGATATCTCTTTCGGGCACCCCTGCATTGACTTTGACTTGGTTGATTTGTACCAAATCGGCAATCGGTGTGCCGGGGTTGAGGTATTCACCGGCTTCGACGTAGACTTTGTTGATAAAGCCGCTGATTGGGCTGGTGACCGCTGTCTTGGTCAGACTGACCTGGGCCAAACGCAAGCTGGCAGAGGCGGCGACACTTTGCAGGCGGTTAATTTCCGCTGTGGAATTGCGACTGACTTGCTGAATATCTAATTGCAAACGGGAGTTTTGCAGGGCATTTTCGGCATTGTCGAAGGCCTGTTTGGAGACCACCTGTTCCTGCAGCAGTTTTTGTTGGCGCTGAAAATTAACCGCACTGTTGCCATAATTGGTCTCAGCCAAGGCCACCTGTTTGTTTTGCGTGCGGCGTTGCCAAGCTTCTTGGGCTTTGCTGAGCTGGACATTGGCCAGAGCCTGATCGCGCTGGGCGGCCAAAACCTGACCGTTGATGCGGGCCACAACGCTGCCTTGGCCCACCACATTGCCTTCGACGAGGCCCAACCACTGGAGTTTGCCAGACAATTCACTGCTGACGGTGGCTTTTTTCCAGGCTTCAACCTCGCCTGTGAGGTTCAATTTTTCTTCAAATACAGCTGTTTTTACGGTTTGGGTGCGGATATTGACCACCCGTTCGGAGACTTTATCTTTTGCCGTCTGGGCATCCACAGCGCTGGCATCGGGTTTCTTGCAGCTGCCTACACTGACCAAAATGCCCAATAACAAGCTCAGAAGAAAGGGTTTATTCATGGCTTAAAACCTCGGCTGAGATGTCTGACTCTCACTGACAAAGACCAGGGTATTCGATGAAATAAACGAGAGAAAACGCTGGCTGCTGGTATCAATGGCGTCAAATTTAATATAATAATTGCCCGCGACCCCTGGCTGTTTCCAGGTGATCTGGGGCTGTTGACTGCCCCCAATTGCGGTAAAGGGGCCTGTCGGAGACATGCTATACGACCAAGCATAGATGAAATTGGCGCTCGGTGCGGTAAAGCGTGTCGACAATGTGACCGCCCCTTGGGTGCCAATGGTGGCCGGGGTGGGAGAGGTCTGGAAGAAAGAGGGGGTATCCGTGACAAAGACCAAGGCCGTTGCCGAGACAAAGCTCATGCGCGTGGCGGTGGCCGTGTCTGCGACATCGACTTTGACATAAAAACTGCCGCTTTGGGGGGGGTACCAAGTGGTGCTTTGGCTGTGGGCGGCCAGGCCCTGAACCGCTGTCCAGGGGCCCGTTGGGGCTGAACTGTATGACCAGGTATAGCGCAGGTTTTCGCCTTTTAAAGGGGTATTGGCCACGAGTTTAACCCCTTCTCCCAGCGAGAGCGAGCGATTGGGTTCGAGTTGAATGGCATTGCTACTTTCAGCCACTGAAACCAGGGCTGTTGCAGAGGTAAAGACCGATTTGGGTAAATTATTGCCACTGAGTTCAGCGCGCAGATAATAATTGCCGCTCAGGCTGGGAGCCCAGTTGATCTCTGTGCCTTGGCCTGCAATTGAGGTAAAAGGGCCCTGGGGAGAGGTGGCATAAAACCAAGCCGCTATGCGTTTTTCAGCGGGACGGGTCAATTTGACTTTGACGGCTTGGCCGCGCACCAATGTGGCGGGTTGGGGACTGAGTTCAAACGAGGCGTCGGAATCTCGCACCGAAACCCCCACCTTGGAGCCCGTAAATGTTCGTTCTTGTTGGGTTTGAGGATCAAACAGGCGCACGCGCAGATAAAATTCTCCGGTTTGTTCGGGGCTCCAATTGATGCTTTGGGTATCGCCATTGATCGGGCTGAAAGGGCCTTGGGGTGTGCTGCCATAAAACCAGCGGTAATTTGTATTGGCTGCCACTTCGGTTGGGGGCACGGCACTCAACCGAACGGCCTCACCGCGAATCAAAGAGCCCGAAGGCGGGTCTGTGACAATCGCGTTATCTGCTTCAGAGACCAGAACCAGGGCCTCAGAGGAGGTATAGGTGCCGGGCTCGCCTTGGGCGGGGAAGGCCTGAATGCGCAGATAATACGAACCTGCCTGTTTGGGCTCCCAATTGATTTCGGCCCCTTCTTCGGTGATGGGTTGAAACGGTCCCACGGGGCTTTGGCTAGCAGACCAGAGATAGCGTTGGGCGGGCGCAGATTCGGGCAAGGCTGCCTTGAGCTTGATGACTTGGCCCAAGCGAATGGCGCCTGACGCTGGATCACTGGTGGCAATCCGGCGACTGTCGCCAACATTGACCAGGGCCACAGGGCTGGTATAAACCGTGGAGGCATTGGTGCGGGTATCCACCGTTTCGACACGCAGATAATAATTGCCTGACTGCGGCGGTTCCCAGGTGATTTTGCTGCCAGACCCACTGATTGGGGTAAACGGGCCCTGGGCACTGGCGGCACTCGACCAATTAAAGCGCAATGTGCTGAGATCTGTTTTGCTGTCAGCTGGGTTGAGGCTCAATTCAATGCGACTGCCGGGTAGAATACCTTGAGCGGGGGTGATTTGAATCGGCGGTGTACCCAAACGCAGCAAGGGGCCGGTATTGACTTGAATAAAATAGGTTTTTTTGTTTTCATCGCTGAGAATCAGGCCCAATTTACCGTTGCTATCGGGGACACGGCCCGCAGGCAGGGGAATCGCCAGCGAGCCATCTGCGTTGCGGGTGACGGGGTAAGGGGTGCCGCTGTTATCGAGCAAGGCAGAAATGGTTTGGGCTGTGCGCAGACCTTCGGGCAAAACCGCAGGATCGGGCAAAGACAGGACTTGGCCGCTGGCCGTGTTTAAAAGGGTGGCACGCACCTCACTTTGCTGAGTGGCGTTAAATTGCGTATTTAAGCCCAGATGGGCATCACAGCCGTTGAGTAAGAGCAACCCTGTGCTCAGAGAGAGAAAAAATCGGACCGGTGAGTTCATGAAATGTCCTTTTGTCAGATTCATAGGTGCATCTAAATATTTTACTATATAAAATTTTTACCACAAAAACATTTTAGATTGTAACCATTTTTATGGGACTTATATATAATGAATACAGTAAAGGTCCTGTCTACACCCTAACCCATGTTCAGCTTTGCTGGGTGTGATACAGTCCCAGATTGTTTTAAAAATCTGGATTTTGAATTGAATTAATCTGTTATACGGAAGAAGCGGATGACTGAAAAAAAACAGAAGCAATTGGCATTGAGTGCCAAGGAGTCAGAAGAACAGGCCCTGGTTCAGGCCCTGGACGATCGCATGATTTGGTTTATGCATTTTATGAAAAAACAGATTTTGGCTGAAAGTATCGACGACGAAGCAATTACGCCGCCGCAATTCGGCCTGTTGTATTGTCTCTTTCACAAAGAGCAAACAACCATGAGTTCCTTAAGCCAAGACATGCACCTGACCCACGGTGCTTCTACCGGTATGGTGGACCGTTTGATTAAACTCAAATTGGTGGACCGTACGCGCTCTGAAGAAGATCGGCGTGTTGTCTATGTCTCGATCACGGATCGGGGCCGAGAATTGGTTGAACGCATGCGCGATCGCCGCCACAGTATTCTTAAAAATATCATCAATTCATTGACCGAAGAAGAGCGCAAGCTCTTTATCAAGGTTAATACCTTACTCAAGGAAAAACTGGACACCTATGTGGAATAAACTTGTACTTACTGCTCTGACATTTTTGCTGGCCGGGCCTGTCCTGGCCCAACAGGCATCGGCAGGCCCGCGAGCGGCTGTGCCCATGCAGGCCCAGCCGGTCGAAACGCCTGCTGAATCAGTGGTGACGGTTGCTGGCGTGATTCAAGACGCGGTCACTGGCTTGCCTTTAGAGGGCGTTTATATCAAACAACAGGACTCTCTCAATGCCGCCTTTAGCAAGGCGGGTGGCGTTTTTGAAATGCGCTTGATGCGCGGCTTTTCCAGCAGTTTGATCTTTTCGCGCGAGGGCTATGAGCCTGTGGCCCTGCCCTTTCAAAACAGTGCCGATAAATTGCGGATTCAGTTGCAGCCACTGAGTACCTATCGCCCCACTTTGGCTCCAGCCCACAGCAAATCGGACTCTGCTCCCAATAACCGTGTCTTTGGCGATAACTTCACCTTGTTTTACCAAATGAATTATTCGCTTTTGGCCGATCAAAATGTTTTTAGCAATGGCTTTGCTCTCAATGAAATGGGGCTCGATACCGATTTAATGCTCTTTTATCCGCTGATCATGCGGGGGCATTTTTACCGGGGCCGTTTGCCTGTCGACATTGCCAATTTCCCCTTTCAACCCGCTTTTTTTATCAATACCCTGCAGGCCAAAGTTGGGGCTGGTTGGGTCAAAGATTTGGAGCCGGGTTTGCAGCTCTATCTGGGCGGAGACATCCTCTTTCACAATCAGTCACCCGACAATCGCAGCAGCCAAGATCAGGCGCCTGTGGCGTTTACGGGAAGCATTATGGACTATGAGCAAAATCGCCTCTCACTGGGTGGACGCGCCAGCTTGGCCTGGAAAATCACCGACCGGCTGAGCCTTTTTCCCGACCTCAGTCTCTATCCTGTGGGTTTGAACTTTGTCAAAAATAGCACGGGCAGCCCGATTCACTATTTGCTGGCCGGTGATCTGGGCATCAAAGGCCGCTTTGAGATTATCCCCGGTGTCTATGCCGTGGCCAATTACAATACCCAGCTCTGGTATGGTGTTGGGGCCAATTACCTGAACAACGTGCATTTCTTTAATCTGGGTGTGTCTATTGATCCTTGGACCTTGGCGGCAAAACTGCAATGAGACATGTGCTGACCTTTCCCCTTTTGGCTTTGACACTTTTTTGTAGCGCTGCCCAAGCCGTGGAAACACCTGCAGCGTCTCCGAGCCCGAGCACGGTGCCGCAGGCTTCCTCCGCACCTGTTACTGCCCCAGCGAATCCTCCGGCAGCAACTTTTTTTCTGACCCTGACCGAGGCCATTGATCTGGCTTTGCGCAGCCATTATGATGTGTTGTTGGCCGAAGAAAAAATCAAAGATGCCCGTTTGCAGATCACCGAGACCAGCGCACAGGGTATGCCCCAATTGAGTTTAACTGCCAGTTATGGCCGCCAAGACCCGATTCGCCTCGGTTCTGCCTCCGACACAAGCGGAGGGGCTGGTGGCGGTGGTTTGGGCAGCAATCCCCAATTGGCCGCTTTTTTGGGCTTGGCCAGCGTCAATACCTTTCAAAGCCGTTTGACACTGAGCCAATTGCTCTTTGCGGGCTTTCGGATTGTCGATGGCGTAAGGCTGGCCCAGATCAATGTCGGTCTGATGGAAGAGAGTCTGCGTCTGGCCCGGCAAAATGTGGCCTATCAGGTGACCAATGCCTATTTTAACGCCCTGCGCTCCTGGGAAGTGACCCAGCTCGACAAAGAGTCGCTGGAGCAGGCCCGTGAGCAAGTGCGCATGGCTGAAGCCCGTCTCAGAGCGGGAGCCGGGGTCAAACTGGATATTCTCCAGGCCCAAAGTCAGGTGATTCAGATTCAGCAGCGCCTGAGTCAAGATATGGGCACTTTTGAAAAAGCCAAAATGTCGCTCAATTTGGCCATGGGCCGTGAAGCCGATTACCCGGTAGAACTCAACCGTCAGGCCACCGTGATCGATCTCGATAAAGAAGAGACCGACAGCCTTAAAAACTCCCTGGACATGCGCTCAGAAGTGCGTCAATTGGCGATGCAAAAAGAGATGAGTGAACTCAATGCCACAATCCAGGGGCGCAGTATTTGGCCGACCATCTCAGCCCAGGTGGTTTACAGTCTG
Source organism: Candidatus Sericytochromatia bacterium (assembly GCA_044356335.1). Taxonomy (GTDB): domain Bacteria; phylum Cyanobacteriota; class Sericytochromatia; order UBA7694; family UBA7694. The sequence goes on along the minus strand of JBIKWL010000009.1, from coordinate 43,186 downwards.
CAAGACAACCAAGTCACGGGCGGTAATACCAACAATGTTCAAAATATGAATTACAGCTTGAATATGAATTGGCCGATCTTTGATGGCCTCGCTGCCAATGCCAAAGCCCAACGGGCCCAACAGACCGCGACTCAGGCCCAGATCAATCTCGATCAATTGCGCCAACGGGTGATTGTCGAAGTTAAACAGGCCTACCTCGACATTCAAGAATCCAAAGAACGGATGATGATGGCCCAGGCGGGTGTTCAGGTCGCAGAGGAAAATCTGAGGGTGGCCCGGGTCAGTTACCGCGAAGGGGTGGGGATTGGCATGGATGTACTCAACGCCCAATTGACCCTTCTGCAGGCCAAAAATTCGCTGATTACGGTCCGCTTTGATTTAAATACCCGTTTGGCCCGTCTCTATCAGTCCTTGGGGCTCGATATTCTCGACCGTTTGCGCTAGTTTAGCTCAAGTATAGGTCTCAATTAGTTGTAAAGTGGGTCAACGCTGATGGTTGAGCGCCCCACTGAGTCAGGCACCGGGGGATTCTCAAAAGGGGCTTCGCTCATTTCGTTGCTTGATGGGGTTTGAGGCTGTGTACTTCGGTTTCTTTCGTAATTGGATTGAACCGTACTGCGGCGCGGATAGCGGGTCTGTTGGCTGCGCCGATAAGCGGGTGCGGCTTGGACAGGCGGGGCGGTGGTCGTGGTTTGGGTTGTGTTTTGGGTTGTGGCTGGGGCTTCTGGGGGAGGCAGGGTTTGGATTTGTTTGACCAGATCCTGGCCAATAATCACCGTGAATTCAGTGCCCAAGTCACCCACACTGGCGGCAATCTTTTCGCCAGGAAAACCGACTGCCTGCTGGAGCTGTGACAGGACCTCGGTTTTGCCAGTCTGGGCAATGTATTTGGTCACCAGGCTGTCAGCGGGTGCCTTGCGAATCGCCCAAACATTGAACCCCGCTGTCCGCAGGCGTTTGACAACTTCACGTCCCACCTGATAATCTTCGGTGCCATTCCAGACCGAAATCCGGTAGCGGTTGTTATTATTGCCTTCGGGCAAAGGCTGAGAAGCTAAGTCATAATTGGCCAAGGTGGAATCCGGGAACATACCCGTGATCACTTCGCGTGCAGATTCTAGATTAACCAACCAATAACTGGCCTGATAGGCGCTGCCCGAAAAGGTGCCTGGCAGCATTACCATTTTGATTTTGTCTTTGTTCGAACTCATGCCCAGGCGCGCAATTTGGCCCAAGACCTCATTGGGAATATCTGTCTCGATATTTTGGTTCAGCCGCGAGAGCAATTCGGGAATTTTGATCCAGGAGGTGGGCACCATCATCTGATCGATCACCGCTTTGATAAATTGCTGTTGCCGTTGTACGCGGCCAATATCGCCCAATTCATCTTTGCGAAAGCGCACAAATTGGTGGGCCTGTTCGCCACTCATGCGTTTCCAGCCCTTGTGAATATTGATCCCCAAATGCGCGGTTTCGTCGACATAATACATGTCTTTTTCGACATAGATTTTGACCCCGCCAATGATGTCGACCATATTGATCAGGCCATCAACTTTGAGCGCCATATGGTAATCAATTGGCACACCCGTCAGATCCGAAACCGTGCTCTTGACCAAGTCGATCCCGCCGTAAACCATGGCTGCGTTGATTTTATCGTAGTGGTGGCCCGTCAAGAGGGCGCGGGTATCACGCGGAATCGAGAGAATATTGACCTCGCCTTTATTGGGATCCAGGCCCAGCAGCATAATCGTGTCGGTGCGGCTGCGGGTGCCCGCTTCTTCGTCGCTGACCCGTTTTCCGCGCACATAATTATAATCGCTGCCCAGCACCAAAATATTGATTTTGCGATCGAGCTGGCGGAAATTGGTTAAGATCGTCCAGGGGTCAAGATTGGTGCCCTCTTTGGAGAACGCTCCCTCGTTTTTTCCTGAGGAAAAGGAGCCGCCCAGCCCTTCAATTTTTTTTGTCAGCTGGCTGACAATATCTGCTTCTTCCAAGGAGGAACCCGAAGCTGTTTGGCCAAATGTGGAGGCCAAAACCCCAATCACGCTGCCAACTGACAGTGAACCACAGACAATTGCAGCTGCCAAAAGCGCACGAAACCAAATATTCAGGCGCTGGGATTGGCGCGGGCGTAAAGAGGGGGGGAGGGCGTTTATATTTTTTTTCATTCAGTCGGTTGCTCTGCAGCACAAGATCAGCGGATCTTGAGATGTGGGCTGAATGCTCCTGTCTTGTCAGGTTTTGGGGAGTGGCTTTAGAAGTCTCCCGATCACATTGATTCTATCACAAGCCTTCTTATTCAGGCAGGTAATAGCGCACATCTCTGTGGGTTCAGCGCAGCCAATTCAGCCAAATCTCTAAGGCCCGTTCAACCCCATAGCGCTGATTGCGGGTGAACATCTCAGCCGGATAACGTGGGCTTAGCTCTCTGGCTTCGGAGCGCTGAGGCGTTTGCAGTGTGACACGCCAAGAGCCTGTTTCCAAGATCTCTAAGCCCAGCTCTAAGCCCTGCAAGAGAGATGCGGGCAAACTCTCGCCACCGTAGAGGGTCCTGAGGCTGAGCTGGCGTTGACTCTGTTCTGGCGGGCTCAAAAAGGGGTGAAGCCGCTGTGCCAAAACGCCCCGACTGGCAGCATCGGTGAACTGAATGGGTTGGTCTGAAGGTAAGGCTAAAAGCAACAGTTCAGCCAGATCTTGATCGTCTTTGAGCAGGGTCCAGGGGGCCAAGGTTTGGTTGAGTTGTTGCAACCAGGGGTCTCCCGATTGGCCGGCGGGTACCCAGAGTTTGACTTCGATATAGGGAAAATGGGCCCGGTAACCGGTCTGAAAACCACTGCCTCGGACCACTTCTTCGACTATTTCACCGAGGTCGGCTTCCGGCAGGCCCATACATTGCCAGCGGTAGAGTGTCTGTTGGGCTTTGCCCGGCAAATGAGTCGCCAAGCGCTTGTCTAAATGGGCCTGCCAAATGGCCTGAATTTCACTGGGGGGGCCGGGCAATGCCACCAGCAAGGTCTCTTGGTGTTGGTAAATAAAGGCATTGGCTGTGCCTGCTGGGTTGCTTAAAACCTCGCTGCCTTGGGGGAAATAACACTGCTGTTTTTGACTGGAAGAGAGTTTAAAGTTCAACAATTGGGCCCGCTGTTCTAATTGTTCCCAGGATTTGGGGTCAAACTCCAGGGGTTGACCGATCCAGTCTGCGATCACTTCGCGGGTAAAATCGTCAGAGGTGGGGCCCAATCCGCCGGTGACAAGAATCAAGTCGGCATAGAGAGCCGCTTGTTCCAGCGCCTTGAAAATACCCGAACGATCATCGGCCACCGTCAAATGCCAACAGGCCGCTGCCCCCAATTCGGTCAATTGTTCTGAGAGCCAAGCGGCGTTGCTATTGATGATTTGTCCCGTACTCAATTCGGTGCCGACTGCCAGCACGCACACCCGCTTAATGTTCATGAGGCTGGGTTTCGGGCGCAGGGCTCAGATTGGGATTTAATTGAAAGAGTTTTTCGAGTTTAAAACGCTGTATTTCGAGACGGGCCATGCGGATCAGCTCCAATATTTCGTCGAGCTCTTCGGGAGTAAAGGAAACAAATATCCCAGACACACGAACGCGGATAGCGAGATTGGACTGGGTATCCAAAGACAGTGAGAGGTATTTATTCTCCAGCAAAGTATACCAGGAGTCCAAACCACTTAAAGAGAGTGGCAGCATGATGTTTTTATAGCTGACGTTGACTTTGGCGCAGCAGGCACAATAGTGGATGCTGCCATTGGCGCTTTGGGCCATCAGGCCCTGATTGTTTTCAGGGGGGGGGATCTTCATTTTTTTTCTTCCCTTCTGGCACTTTTAACGCGTATTTTCATTTCAGTCTAAGAAAGAATCGGAAGGGATGTCAATTGATTTGGCGTAATTACGTCTAAAGATTATTATTTTAAATTAATTTAAAAATAATTTTTTAAGGTTAAATTTTGATTTAAATTGATTTTTAGTATCATTTTTAAATGTGTAAATATTTAACACAATATTTTATTGTATAAATTTATTTATTTTGCTCATAAGGCTTAAGCTTCAGGTCAGTCGTGCTTTCTTGGGCTTATTGATCTACTCATTTAATTGTTTATTTTTTTCAATTAAAGGATTCATTTAAATTGATACTTTTTTTTTGTTTCTATTAAACAAAAAAATGATTTATTTACATTTGAAAAAATATAAATAATTTGTTAATATAATATTTTTTAAACGGAATAATAAGATTGATCGGGACTCAATTGATTGACAATCTCAAGCAGGGTTGATTATGGTAGAGACAATCTGGATTTTTCCAGATTTAGATCAACCGTATATGGTATTTATTTGCATGTTGGCAGCCCGCAGTATTCCTTATCAACCCGTTCTGATCAAAGAGGGAATCCATCCGATTCAGCTCTTTGCAGCTGGTAGCCAGGTGCGGATTCATGCACTTAAGGGTGAGCGTGAACTCTGCAAACGCTTAGAATCAATGGGTATTCAAAGTGGTAAAACCATCACTGTATTAAGAAATCAGACCCATTCAATTTTGCTCAAGACGGGCAATACCCGCATCGCGTTTCGTTTGTGTAATGCCGTGATTCTCTACGCTGAGCAAATCGCTTCAGGATACTGAAGCTGTGCCCTCGCGTCCCCTACCCCCCTTTTTTACAGCCCCTTTGCCTGGATCTGCCTTGAAAGAACTGGTGATTGCCTTTGCCGGCAATCCCAATGTGGGCAAAACGGCTTTGATCAACGCCCTTTCCGGTAGCCGTCTGAAAGTCGGCAATTGGCCAGGCGTGACGGTCGAAAAAAAAGAAGCAACCATGCGCTATGGCGATTACCAACTGCGCCTGATCGATTTGCCTGGTACCTATAGTCTCAGCCCCTACACCCTCGAAGAGCGTGTCTGTCGCGATTTTCTCCTGCTTGAAAAGCCCGATTTGGTGATCAATGTGGTTGATACCTCTAATTTAGAAAAGAGCCTGTATCTGACCTTTCAATTGCTTGAAATGGATCAGCCGATGGTCATGGCCCTCAATATGTGGGACGAGTTTGTCGAGCAAGGTTACAGTCTCGATCAAGCTGCTTTAACTGAGGCCTTGGGAATTCCTGTGGTTCCCACTGTGGGACCTACCAAATGGGGGATTGAGACCCTTTTAACCCAAGCTATTGCCGTGATTGAATCCCAAGCAAAAGGATTGCCCTTGTCTTTTTCTGGGCCGATAGAAGCTGCAATACAGCAGATGTCGGACAAAATTGCCTCTGAGCCCTATGTCAGTGAATCCGTTTCTTTGCGCTGGCTGGCGCTCAAACTCTTGGAAAAAGATCCCTATACCCTGAGCAAAATCAACGAGATTTATTCTGTGGATCTCAGCAATGCCTTTCCTGCGCTTTGGCAGGCTTTACAGGGTTCTGTGGGCGATATTGAAAGGGCCTTGAGTCAAGCCCGCACCCAAGCCGTCTCGGCCTTGGCCGAAAAATGTGTCGTTCTGCCCGCAAAACCTGTTAGGGACCTTACCGATCGCTTGGATCGGATTTTGCTCAATGAGTGGACAGGGCTGCCTGTTTTTCTGGGCATTCTCTATCTGGTCTTTAAGTTGACGTTTGATATTAGCACGCCCCTGGTGGACTTTATCGACGGCTTTTTTAACGGCTTTTTGGCCAAATGGGCCGAATTGTTTTTGACGGGTCTGTCTGTTCCCGCTTTTTTGATTTCGCTGCTCAAAGAAGGTGTTATTGGCGGAGCTGGCCTTGTTTTGAGCTTTGTGCCAATCCTGATTTTTCTCTATCTCTTTTTGGCGCTGCTCGAAGAAAGCGGTTATATGGCACGGGCGGCCTTTTTAATGGATCGCTTTATGTTTCGCTTTGGCTTACATGGCAAGGCCTTTGTGCCGCTTTTGGTCGGTTTTGGCTGCAATGTTCCGGCGGTTTATGCCAGTCGCGCTCTCGAAAATGAGACCGATCGCAAGATCACTGTGGCTGTTTTGTCGTTTATGTCCTGTGGGGCCAAACTGCCAATATACGCGCTTTTTACTTCGGTTTTCTTTGTGGAACACCAAGCTTTGCTCATTTTGTTGCTCTATTTGATCGGAATTGCTGTGGCGATTTTCTGGGCTGTGGTCTTGCGCAAAACGCGCTTTAAATCTGATATCCCGGCCTTTGTCATGGAATTGCCTCCCTACCGCTTTCCCACAATCAAAATGCTCTGGGGTTCGATCTGGGTTAAGACCCAGGCCTTTATCAAACAGGCGGGCACCGTGATTGCCGTAGCCATGGTCTTGCTCTGGTCGCTTGTGAATTTGCCCTATGGTGCTCCGGCGGATCAAACGGTTTTGGCCCGCTCTGCCCAAGTCATTGCGCCGCTCTTTTTGCCTTTGGGATTTGGCGAGCGTTGGGAGCCGGTTGCCGCTATTTTGCCAGGGTTTATGGCCAAAGAGATGGTGGTCGGAACCTTGGGGGTGGTCTTGAGTGTCCAGCAGTCAGATGCTGGCGCGGTTAAAACCACTTTTATTGAAGATCTTGGGGCCCAGGGCCAGGCCTTTTTAGATGCGGGCAAAACAGCCTTTGTCAATGTCAGTGGCAATTTTCTGCCCACCCCGTTTGTGCTGGCCTCAGACAGCAAAGAATCGCCCCTGTCTCGCGCCATTCGCGACACATTTACACCGCTTTCTGCCTTTTCATACATGGTCTTTAACTTACTTTTGCTCTCCTGTATTTCAGTGGTCGGGGCTGTGACCCATGAATTTGGCCGGTCGTATCTGGGGTTTATTTTGTTTTTGACCTGTGGAACGGCCTATACGGCTGCGGCGCTGGCTTATCATCTCGGACGCCTCTTGGGATTTGGCTAAGATCCGGTTTGGCTAAGAGCTCGGCAGCAGGGCCCGCAAATACTCTTTTTCAAGCGGGAGCAGATGGGGGTGGGGTTCGGCTACCTGTTCCAATAATCGTTTAAACAGGTTTATATCTTTGTGACGCAAAGCTTCGACCATCATAATGCGGACTGTGCCCGGTTGAATTTGGCTGGGAGGCAATTGGCTGAGCTTGTTAAGTGCCAACAGGGATTGGCTTGCCTTTTGATTTCGGTGGGCTTCCAGGAGCTGCCATTCGTATAAATCAGCTTTTAAGTTGGGGTTTTCTTTGAGATAGGTCAGGTAATTGTTTAAAATCGGCCATTGAAAGTTGAGAATGGGTAAAAAGCGTGTAATCAGCGCTGTAAAGTGGCTGTGAATTTCTTCTCGATTGCGAATCTCTGCCGGAGCAGAAACCAAAAAATCGAGCTTTTCGAGCATTTTTTCAAGTTCAGGCAGGGCTTTTAAGAGGCGGGCCTGCAAGATCTGTTGGAAGTCGGCTTCAAAAATCAGCTGGTAATAAGCGGGGGTGTTGAGAAAAATGCCATAGAGATCGATCGCATTGCCTGTAAACATATGCAATTCAGCTTTATTTTCGACCACCGGGAAAAAATCTGAGTTGGGTCTGTAGCGGGCTGTCAAGGGAGCCATGCTGGCAGAGCTGAAAATTTGGTTCGATCTGTCAAACGCTGCGGGTGTCAATTTTAAGCGCTTCAAATCTTCTGCCAAAACAGGCAGTGGCCGCTGTTGATGTGCAAACGGCAAATGATGGGGTTGGGTGCTGGCCAAAATGACCAAATCACCCGTTGAGACCTTGCCGCTCTCCTCACTGGGTAAACCCAAAAAAGTCAGGTAGGGAAATTGGGTTTGGAGGGCACTTAAAATCGAAAGCAAAAGGCGGGAATCAAATTCATAGGAGTGAATCCACTGTACGAGCAGCCCTTGAGGTTTGAGATAGCGTTTGAGATCTTGATAAAATTCTTGGGTAAACAGATTTGAAACCCCACTGACCCAAGGGTTAGAAGGCTCTGAAATAATCAGATCATAGTTTTCTGTTTGGGTTGAAAAAAAGTTGCGGGCGTCGTCAATGATCAGATTTTGTTTTGGACTTTCATAGGCCCTGCGATTGAAGGGCAAAAAACCACGGGCCAGATTGACCACTTCTTGTTCAATTTCGATTTGATCCAGCTGTTTCAACCAGGGGTCTCCCAGCAAAATATGCGCCGTCATGCCACTGCCAAATCCGATCATGGCCGCGCGATAATTGGGTTTCATCATGGTCATTGGATAAGCGGCAAGACTGAACTGGGTGGTTTCATCTGAGAACAAGTTCCAATTAAAAACCTCATCAATGCTGGCATCGGGTTTTCCATTGGTTCTTAAGGTTCGCCGCAAGCCATAGTCCTGAAATGAAATGGTGGCTGTTCGACCATGGCGAATGAGAGTTTGGGTTTTTTCTGATTGTCCCCCATTTTGAGGCAGATTGCGAAAGACGCCTTTGGAAAGGGTAAATGCATTGAATTCAAGCAGAAAAACAGGGATTAATAAGGCCAAACTGGTTGTGAGGGCCGTGAGTTGTCCTGTGAGGCTTAAACCTGCAGAGGCCCAAATGGCCAGTCCCAGGACGATATCAATCAGGGCCCCGCTGACAAGTGTCCACTTGAGTTGTAACCAAGGCATCAGTACAATTCCTGCGAAAATGGTGCCCGCGATGGCACCGATCGTGTTAAAACCGTAGACAGCCCCAATGCTGCGTTCAGGTTTACCCGCTTGAATCATGATCCGGGTCAGCAAAGGCAGGGTCATGCCTGCAAAGAAGCTGGCTGGGAACATCAATAAAATCGCCTGACTGTATTTAAAACCCGCAAACCAATAATAGGCTGCTTCAGTATGATTTAACACGCTGTGGGCAGCGCTCATCCAGTCAAAAAGCAGATTGTAGCTACAAATGCTCAAGCCTGCACAGAGGCCCATGGCAATCTGAATTCCACCCAGTACATATAACGAATTCCAGGTTTTTTTCAAAATCCAGCCAGAGCAGAAACTGCCACAGGCCAAGCCAAAAATAAACGCTGAGATCATCAAATCAAAGGAGTGGGTGGAGGAGCCCAAGACCAAACTCAAGAGGCGCACCCAACAGATCTCATAAATGAAAGAGGAGAGACCGGTTCCCAGTGAAATAGCCATGAGCAGTTTGAACTGCAGATCCGAAAGTTGCAATTTCTCAACGGCCTGGGTTTCTTGAGCTGTTTCTTCTGGGATCGCAGGTATTTCTGTATTGCGCATCATCAAATAGAAAGACAACCCGAGAAGCAAATTGAGAGAGCTGGCCACAGTCAAGGTTCCTGGCGTGCCAAAATGGGGGATCAGCACAAACGAGGCCCAAAGAATTCCCAAGGCACCCCCCAAGGAATTGGTAAAGTACAAACTTGGCAACGAGCGTTTGCCGCCGTCCCCGAGGATCGAGATCAATCCCACAGCCAAACAAGGAAATGTCATGCCCAACAAGATCGCCCAAGGCGCGGTTATCAGCAAGGCCGCCAGCAGTTTGAGTAGCGAAAGTCCCCCTGGCAGATCTTTAACGTAGGGGCCAAATTGATAAATGCCTGCGTTAACGGCTTTAAAGAGTGGGTGATAAAACAGGCCGCCAAGGCCGATTAAGACTTCTGCCAAGGCATACATATAAAAGGGATTTTTGAGGGCTCGGACATATTTTCCGCCCAAAAAAGATCCTGCTGCCATACCCCCCATAAAAATGGCCAGGGTAAGCATTTGACCATAAGAGGCATGTCCCAATAAGAGCTTTAAATAGCGGGCCCAGACAGACTCATAGATCAGGGCTGCTACGCCTGAGAGGCCAAAAAGGAGATAAATTGTTGTTAAAAAGAGACTGGAAACATTCACTGCCACAGCGCATTCTGCTTGTTTGGATCAATTTTAATCATGGTATTATAAATCATATCAAAGCCTTGCAGGAATCCATGTTTGAAAATCTCACGATAACAGCGATTCTTTTGGTCTCGGGTACCTATTTGTTTTTGCGGATTAAAAGAGTTAGCACACGAAAACCGGCTTCTGCAGCCGGTTGTAATTCTGGGTGTGGAAGTTGTGGTACGCCTACACCGCCTTCACGGGAAGTGCCTTTGCGCATGCACTCTTCTTGAGTGTTATGAAAACCTTTATTGCACTTCCGGTTTGGGGTGAAAAATACCTCCGTATTTTTCTGGATTGGGCCTTGCCGACGCTGATGGCTCCTGGCAACCTGATCTCGGGTCCCTTTTCTTCGGATTCAGCCATTCTCTTTTACACGACCCAGGAGGGGCGTCAAACGCTGGAGGCGGACCCTGCTCTGCATAAGCTGCAAAAAAATTGGCAATTGCAGTGGAATATTTTTGAGCCTCCCAGCACATTGCCCCACCGTTTTTACAAACACGATTTGCTCAGCGCCTGTTATTCCGATGCGGCCCTTTTGGCCCGTGCGCACGGGGCGGCTTGGATGCCTTTAACTGCAGATAATCTCTATTCTGCCGGGGCCTTTTCCCTTTTGGCAGAACAAACCCAGAACTGTGATGTCGCCCTGATTGCCGGATTAAGATTGGATATATCTGCCATAAATTCTGCGCTCTTTCAGGAGCGAAAACGGGGAGATTTGGCCCTCTCTGCCGCTGAATTACTGCGTTTGGTCCATGAATTTCCCCACCCCCATTTTTTGGCCAGTTTTATTGATGCCGAGCTATTTACCGTTTGGTCTTCCCATGTCTACACCCGGCAAGATGAATACCAATTTGTGGCCCATTGTTACCACTTACATCCGGTTTTAATTCGCCAACCTCAGCCTTTTGGACCCGTACCACCGGGATCGAGCCCCCATATGAATAACCTGGATGGCCATTATTTACAGCAGTATTATGAGGCCGGTGCGCGTTTTCAGATTATTGACCATGCCCAATTTTTGGGTGTGACCCTCAGTGAAGATGAAGATGTTCCCATGGATGCCAAGCCCATGAGCCCTGAGCAAAGGCAGACAGCTATTGAAAAATTCGGCCAGAATTACTGCCTGCCCGTGCACCGCTTTTTTTACAAAACACCGATCTTTTTTCGCAGTTAAAGTCCGCTGCTTGCTTAGATTCGCTGAAAGTCCTGTGTTAGAATAGCAATATTGCGGGTGTGGCGGAACGGCAGACGCGCCAGACTTAGGATCTGGTGCCTTCGGGCGTGGAGGTTCAAGTCCTCTCACCCGCATTTTTCCTTTTTTGTTGGCCGCCGTTTTAAACCCGTTCCAAAGCTTGGGCCAGATCCGCGATTAAATCTGCTTGGTCTTCAATTCCCACCGAAATGCGAATCAAACCATCCGAAAGCCCCACTGCGTGGCGCTGTTGCGGTGGTATTGCGGCGTGGGTCATGGTGGCGGGATGCCCAATCAGCGACTCCACACCTCCCAGGCTTTCTGCCAACGAGAAAAGCTGCGTTGAGCGGGCCACGGTTTTACCCGCCTCCAGCCCCCCGGCAACTTCAAATGAGATCATACCCCCAAACCCGCTCATCTGTTTGCAGGCCAAGGCGTATTGGGGATGGCTGGGCAGGCCTGGATAGTGGATTTTTGCTATCTTGGGATGTTTTTCCAGGTATTCAGCCAGTGCCAGGGCGTTTTCCTGATGGGCCCGCATGCGCAAAGCCAGGGTTTTGATCCCGCGCAGAGTGAGCCAGCAGTCCATGGGGCCGGGAACGGAGCCCAGGCTGTTTTGCAAAAATTGGAGTTGTTGGTGAAGATCTTGATTATTGGTCAAGACAGCTCCCCCGACCACGTCACTGTGTCCACCCAGGTATTTGGTGGTGCTGTGAACGACGAGATCTGCTCCCAGCGTGAGCGGTTGCTGAAAATAGGGGCTCATAAAGGTATTGTCGACCACCAGAATCAAGTTGTGTTCACGGGCCAAGCTGGCAATTTGTGCAATATCATAGAGGCGTAGGAGGGGGTTCGTGGGGGTTTCAAGCCAAATCATACGTGTCTCAGGGCGAATTGCGGCCTGAATGAGGGCTGTGTCACGGGCGTCGACAAAATCAAAGCCCAGACCCAGACGTTGAAATACCTTGGTAAAAACGCGGTAGGTGCCACCATAGAGGTCATTGCAAGCAATGACATGGTCACCGGCATTGAGCAAAGAGATCACGCTGCTGGTTGCCGCCATCCCTGAGGCAAATGCCAGGCCGTATTTACCCTCTTCGAGGCTGGCCAAACAACTTTCCAGGGCTGTGCGGGTGGGATTGCCTGTGCGGGAATATTCATAGCCTTTGTGTTCGCCTATATCTGTTTGGGTATACGTTGAAGTTTGGTAGATCGGGACAATGGTGGCGCCTGTTGCTGTGTCGGCAGCTTGGCCCACATGAATCGCACGGGTTGCAAAATGCATAAATAGCTCTCCAATTGTGATCAGGATTTGCATCTCATTGTATCAGGCGGACTTGAATCACTGACATTCAGCTCACAAATGATCCATAATGAAAAACAGACAGCTTTGCCAGATACGGAACAACTCGGAGTAATGCGGAACAATCCCTGGCAGATCTGCGTCTCTCGAAAATAGACGAATTAAACAGGAAAGAAACTATGGCACAAAAATTCAGCTCATCCACACTCGCTCAATCAGGTGTGCTGCTGTTTTTCCTGGCTGCTTGTCAACCCGTCAGCCCTGTTACAAATACCCCCAGTGCCTCCCCGTCAGCCAGTCCAGTTGCCCCATCGGCAACGCCAACGCCCGCAGTCACTCCTTCCAGTCCCATTGCTCCATCCGCAACCCCAACGCCCGCAGCAACGCCAACGCCTGCAGCGACGCCTTCGGCCACTCCTTCTCCTCTTCCAACGGCTACACCTACTGCGGCCGTTCCGACCCCCACGCCTTCTGCCAGTTCCGATCTACCGCTGCTGGCTTTGCCCGAGCTTAAGTTTGCCCGTTTAAAAACCATTGCGGGTTTGGCGACACCCGGCACGGCTGAAAATGGCACCCGCGCTGAATTGGCGTCGATGCCTGAAAATGTCAGTGCCATTGAGGCCGACGATGAAGGCAATGTTTGGATTCTGGATCGCTCCAATGGCCGCTTGGTCTATGTCACTGCGGAAATGACCCGTCCGACAAGCAATGCCAATAGTGTGCCTGATTACCGTCTCTTTTGGGTTCGCAAAACCGATTTAGACACCCCTTCGGGCATGGTTTTGGACCGCAAAAATGGTTTCTTTTACATTGTTGAGCAGAATGCCCATCGGGTCATTAAAGTGGATAAAAAAGATTTCACCCACACCGTGGTCGCTGGCAATGGCCGTCAGGGTTATACTGGAGATGGCCCCGCCACCGAGCAAAGTCTGAGTCAACCCACAGATGTGGCCCTGGATCGGCAGGGCAATTTGTATATTACCGATACGGGCAATCATCTGATTCGCAAGGTCTCCCCCGATGGCAAAATGACGACCATTGCAGGCCAATATATCAGAGACACCAAAGTCGTAGATACCAATGGCAATGGCAAATTGACCGATGAGGTTCCCTCCTTGATTCCCCTCGGTGAGACCAGTGGCGATGGGGATGTGGCTTATAAATCCCGCGTCAACGCCCCTACTTATCTCGCCGTTGATAATTTTGGCGCCGTTTATTTTACGAGTAAGTCCAATACCATTCGCCGGGTACTGAATGATCGCATGGACCGCTATGCCGGTTCTGGCCAAGAAGGGTATAACGGAGATAATTTTCATTCTCTGCTGGCCAACTTTTATCAACCCACTGAGCTCAATATAGGACCTGATGGTCTGCTCTATTTTGTCGATTTTCGCAATAACCGTTTGCGCCGAATTCGGGCCAATGGTTTTATTGAAGATGTTGCGGGCAATGGACGCACCAGTGAGTATGTTTTTTCATTGGTCGATTTAGAAGTGATGGAAATTCAGCCCGTGGCTTTTGGCTTTGACGCCAAAGGCAATCTTTATCTCTCAGATAAAGCGCATTACCGTTTGCGTCTGGGTGAAAAGCAAAGTTAATTGTTAATAACAGGAACCATTGAAGTATGAAGTATTTACAAGCACGTTTATCATCAGGAATCAAAATAACAGTTCTTTTGCTTTTGCTGCTCTTTGTGGGCTGTGAGAATGCCAATCTCGATCCCGGTGGTGTCGAAAAAGGCAAAGGCAAAGTTGTGGATTTTGCAATGGAACCGAATATTCGTGTGGCTTTGTATCTGGATTCAGAATTAAAAGCGGGCAAGAAACCCAATCTCGAATACGGTTCAATGGATGCCCACTTTGTCACCTTAGATAACACGACTTTTATGGTGGAGTGGAACGATTTAGAGGATTTTAAATCGCTCAAAAAGGGCCAAGAAATTCCCTATCGGGCTTCGGGTTATATTGCCCGTCTTGAAAAAAATGGTAAAGTCTTTCAGGTGATTCGCCTCAATGAAATTTAAATGCATAAGTTTGACGTTTCTGCTTGTGGGTGGTTTTTTGACAGCCTGCAGTCCCTCGGCAGAACAATTATATGAAAAGGCAAACGCCCATTTTGCCAAAGATCAGTTCGAAGAAGCCATTCCCCTCTATGAACAATTGCAGCTTAAAGATGCAAATAACAGCAGCGCTTTGGCCAAATTGACGATCTCTTATTCCTTTATTCAACAGTGGAAAAAATGTTCAGAGACCGGAGAATTGGCCTTTGAGCGCAAAATAGATCTGATGGAACTCTATCTCCGTGTGGGAGATTGTTATGAGCATCAGAATCAGCCCAAAAAAGCCTTAAAAACCTACCAAGAAGGCATCAAGCGCTACCCAGATCAAATGGATCTGAAAGAAAAAGCTGCGCCGCTTTTCTTTGCCGAAGGCCAGTATTCAGCGGCGGTAGACTATTTCAAAATTTTGAATGTGGCTTATCCTGAACGGGAAGATTTTTTGCTGAATATTGGCTATGCTCTCGATCGGCAAAAAAAATATGCCGAAGCGGAAACTTATTTTAATAAAGTATTGGCAATTAACGCCCAGGATTCCAGTGCATTTTATGGCTTGGCGATGATCTATGAACACCAAAATCAAATTCCCAAGGCCATTTCGTTTTATCAGCAAACCCTCAAATGGCATCCCACTCATTTGAGTGCGCTCTACAATCTGGCTCAAATTTATGAGCAGAACAATCAGAAATCCGAGGCTGTAAAAACCTGGAAGAGCTATATCCAGACAGCCAAAGGCAAGCCCAACCAGAAAGCCTTTCTGGCCAAGGCAGAGGCCCAACTCAAGAAACTTCAAGGAGGTGCTTCCTGAGTTACAGGATGACGATCCCGACAAAGTTAGGTATACTACAGTGTTTATAAGAAACGCTAAAAGCGCCGAAAATCAAAATACAAACCAAATCATAGTGAAAGACACGATTTGCAAGGAGAAAATGAGCATGAAAAAATTACTACTGACCGCAGCAAGCGTTAATCTCGCCCTGTCCCTGGTGGCTTGCGGCCCCAGTCCCACAGATCCTACTAAGGCCAGCCCATCCCCCACGGCCACCCCAACGGCAACAGCGACCCCTGCCCCTGCAGTGACCGCAACCCCGGTTCCCGCCATTACCCCAGGTCCTGCTGGCACCCCTGCCCCGATCTCGACTCCGGTCGCTGATCCCAATGCTGACGCTCAAGTGACTGCTGCCACTGCCAATAAAAATGCAGATTTCAGCTATAACTTCAGCATCACGGGTACAGGTCTGGGTGTTCTGGCTGATTACCAGTTCCTGCAGGTCAAAATGGGTCCCTCTACGGTTCCCCTGGTCGTTGATGGTGCGAGCAAAGTGAATTCGGTTCAGCTGCGCACATTGGATATTGCCGCTGCCAAAATTGATTTCCAATGGGTGCCTGATCAAGGTGCTCCCACCAGTGGTGATGAAATCGAAGTGACTTTTGAGCGCAAAAATGATCCCAAAGGTCGCCGCAGCTCCAAAGTGCGTCTGACCGTCAGCAACGCTCTTTAAGTCTTTGAGCAGGTTTTTTTAAGCCTGCTACAAATCGGCTTTTACAGATAAGATCCTCTTCTTCTGAGGATCTTTTTTTGTGTGTTTATTAACGCCTTATGAACAAAAAGCGTCCCTTTGTGGCTTTAACACTCAATTAACAGTGATTTTGGTTGGTAAGATGGCTAAACGTTCTGTTTTAAAGAGGTTTACTTATGTTATCAACCGTTTGTAGTGCAGCCATCTCGGGTGTGATGGGGTATATTGTCGAGGTCGAGGTCGATCTGGCCTATGGTTTGCCAGGTATGACGCTGGTGGGGCTGCCCGATACCGCCGTTCAAGAGGCCCGTGAGCGGGTGCGCAGTGCTGTGCGCAATTCCGAATTTCAGTTTCCTGCCCAAAAAATCACCGTCAATATGGCTCCGGCCCATACGCGCAAAACCGGCCCGGTTTTTGATCTGGCCGTGGCCGTGGGGGTTTTGCTCTCCTCGGAGCAGGTGGTCTGTGACACGATCGATCAGTGGGTGATGATGGGGGAATTGTCGCTTAATGGCACTTTGCGCCCAGTTTATGGTGTTCTGGCCTTTGCTCAGGCTGCCTTGCGTGCGGGTAAAACCCATTTGTTGGTACCTCAGGCCAATGCCGCTGAAGCGGCTTTGGTCGAGGGGCTCGAAGTCTATGCTGCTGATTCGCTTCAGGGGGCAGTAAAAATATTGGCTCAGCCTTCAGCGTTTACTCCCTGTCGGGCGGCATCCCTCTCTTCGCTTGCTTTTTTACCCGCTTCTGGCTCGGCTTCTGGCTCGGCTTCTGGGCCAGATTTTGCCGATGTTAAAGGGCAGATCTACGCCAAACGGGGGCTGGAAATTGCTGCAGCCGGCGGTCACAATCTCTTGATGATGGGACCACCGGGTTCTGGTAAAACCCTCTTGGCCCGGCGTCTACCGGGTATTTTGCCTCCGTTGACGCCAACAGAAGCCCTCGAGACCACCACCCTTTACAGCATTTCGGGCAGGCTTTCCCAAGATGGCCCCCAGGGCCTGATTCAAACCCGGCCCTTTCGAGCTCCCCACCATGCCATTACCCTGGTTGCCCTGCTGGGCGGACAGCGTTTTGCTCGCCCGGGTGAAATATCGCTGGCCCACAATGGCGTGCTCTTTCTCGATGAACTCTTGGAGTTTCGCCGCGAAGTGCTGGAAGTCTTGCGCCAGCCGCTTGAAGATCGTCAGGTGACCCTCTCACGGGCCCAAGGAGCCTGGGTCTACCCAGCAGACGTGATTCTGGTCGCAGCGATGAATCCCTGCCCTTGTGGCTATGCTGGAGATGTTCTGCAGGCCTGCCAGTGTACTCCCGGTCAGCTTGAACGCTATATGAACCGACTTTCAGGCCCGCTGCTCGATCGCATCGATTTACATCTGGAAGTGCCCCGCTTGCAAGCGGGGGAATTGTTGACTCCACCCCAGGCAGAGCCCTCAGCCAGGGTGCGTGAGCGGGTTTTGGCTGCGCGCAAGCGACAGACCGAGCGCTTTCAAGGCTCTGCCATCAAATGCAATGCCCAGATGCAGGCTCTGGAAATTCGCAAATACTGTGAATTGGATCCGCCCTCGCGGCAATTATTGCAACAGGCCGTGCAACAGATGCAGCTCAGTGCTCGGGCCTATGATCGTATTCTCAAATTGGCGCGTACAATGGCAGATTTGGTGGGAGCGGAAAAAATAGAGCTGACCCAGGTGGCGGAGGCCATTCAGTATCGCTGTTTGGACCGCCGCCAACGCCGGGTGGCCTGATTTTTAATTTTGGATTAATCCAAATTTTTAATTTTGGATTTAATCTAAAAAAGCGACTTCAGACTCTGCTGAGCCCTTCACGGGGCGATTGGCCAAAGCCAAACCATCACTTTGGGGATCCAGGGCCTGATTCAAGAGGGCTTGGGTCGGGGCCGAAGCCAGACCCGAACGGACAGCCACAAATTCCATGATCTGGTCCACGCCCACGATCAAAATGCCGACCCCGTGCAAAATTTCGTCTTTGCGGTTTTCGGCATAGAGTTTGGCCTCTTCTGCAGCCCCGATCAAACCTTCGTATGCAGCCTGCAAGCCTGGCAGGAGTTCTTCCTGCCAGAGTGCCTGATCGGCTGTTGCAATCTGCTGTTTGTCGAGTTCAGTCAGTTTGCGGCTGGCATTGTGAATCTGGCGATCGAGTCCGGCCAGATAGTCCTGGGCTGAGATCTCTTGCTTGTGAAAGGCGTCGATTAACTCAACCAGGCTGAGACCTGCCATTATTGTTGTGGGGCGGCAGTTGCCACCATTTTGTCGGCATTTTTAGACATAAATTCACCGACTTTTTTGGCTGCATTTTGCGCTGCGCCACTGGCGAAGGCATATGCGACTCCACCAACGAGCAGTCCCGGTAGGCCAAAGGCGAGTCCAGCCAAGGCGCCTGTGCTGGCTGCTGTCAGGGCGGCCATGCCTTTTTTACCTTCAGCTGAAGCTTTGGCATAAGCAGCTGTTCCCAAACCAATGGTTCCACCGATAATTGCGCCAGGAATAGCGCCACCGGGGACAACTGCGCCGACCAAAGCACCTGCTGCGGCACCGGCCAAAATGCTTTGGCCTGTTTTACCAAAGAGGGAGTCTTTGAGATTGCCCAGGAATTTGCCTGCTGCTTGCCCCGCTTTTTTAATTCCGTTTTCAGCCTCTGGGCTGGCTTTGATCATGGCATTACCTGAAACTTGCATATCTCCCATAAAATCCTCCGAAAGTGATTGTATTAGATTGTCTGTATTACTTCCTCTGTCAGCCAAATGCCCACTGATCTTGTGTTTCTTTAAAGCGATTTAGACAAAAATTAATCTTGGAGCACTCTTGCTGCCGCCTGAGGCCTTGTGGCTGTTATAATAGCTCACATGGCAAAAACAAAAAACCCCCCCTCTGCAATTAAAAAAGTCGGCTTTGTCAGTCTTGGTTGCCCCAAGGCATTGGTGGACAGTGAGCGCATTCTCACCCAACTGCGGGCCGAAGGTTATGAAGTGGCTCCCTCTTACGAAGAGGCCCATGCGGTGATCGTGAATACCTGTGGCTTTATCACCCCCGCGATCGAAGAATCTTTAGAGGCCATTGGCGAAGCCATGGACGCCACGGGCAAAGTGATCGTCACAGGCTGTCTGGGTGAGCGTCCCGAAACCATTCTCGAACGCTATCCGCGTGTGCATGCCATTACCGGATCTATGGCTGATGATGCGGTTTTACATGCGATTCATGAGCTGATTCCCCCCGACCAAAATCCCCACACGGCCCTGGTGCCCGAAGCCGGTGTCAAACTCACGCCGCGCCATTTTAGCTATCTCAAAATCGCTGAAGGCTGCAACCACACCTGCAGTTTTTGTATTATTCCCAAATTGCGGGGCAAACAGGTCTCCCGCGACAGCAAAGACCTGCTGGGTGAAGCCTGGCGGCTTTTGCGCAGCGGCACCCGCGAATTGCTGGTGATCGCCCAAGACACCAGCGCCTACGGTGTGGACCTGCGCCACCGCAGCAGTACCTTTCTGGGCCAAGAAATTCCCGCCCATTTGGTGGATCTGACCACTCAACTCGGCGAAACCGGTGCTTGGGTGCGTTTGCATTATGTCTATCCCTATCCCTTTGTTGAGAAATTGGTGGAATTGATGGCGCAGGGCAAAATTTTGCCCTACCTCGATGTGCCCTTTCAGCATGCCAGCCCAGCGGTCTTGCGTCGTATGCGCCGTCCGGGTGCGGCTCAACAGCTCGAATATGTGCAGCGCTGGCGCGAAATTTGCCCAGAGATTGTGCTGCGTTCGACCTTTATTGTCGGCTTTCCCGGCGAAACTGAAGAAGATTTCCAAATGCTTTTGGACTTCCTCGAAGCCGCCCAGCTCGATCGGGTGGGTTGTTTTACCTATTCAGAGGTGCCCGAGGCCGATGCCACAGGCTTTGGCGATTTGGTGCCCGAAGAGGTCAAAGCTGAGCGTTACGAACGCTTTATGGCTGTGCAGCAGACCATTTCGGCGCGCAAATTGGCGGCCCGCGTGGGTACTGAGATCGATGTTGTGATCGACGATTATAACGAAGAGGCGGGCCAATTGATTGGTCGCAGCTGGGCCGACGCGCCAGAAATCGACGGCCAGGTCTTTTGTGTACATGGCGATTTGGCTGAAACCGCCGAAGCCCGTGCTTTGCCTGCCGGTTCGATCAAAATTGGCGATCGGGTGCGCGTGCGCATCGAAGACGCTGATGACTATGATCTCTATGGTGAGGTTGTGGGTCTTAAACCCTGGAATATCCAGCTCAATGACCGACGCTGAAACCATTGACCCCGCAGGCGTTGCGATTGTTTACGCCCGGCCCGAGCTTTTGCCCGCTTTTTGCGCCACGTTGGATCTTGTGGCCCGTGAGCGAATGTATATTGAAATGACCGAAGCACCAAGCCAAGAGCAATTGGCGACCTTTCAGATGCGCATGTTGGCCCTCAATATGCCGGTTTTTTATGCCCTAACCGGTGAGCGTGTACTGGGCTGGGCAGATATTTCGGCAGCGGGCAATCCCCGCCTCGCTCACAGAGGTTTTTTGGGCATGGGTTTACTGCCCGAGGCGCGTGGGTTGGGCTTGGGCCAAAAATTGCTCGAAGCCGCCCTCAAACATGCCCGCGAACAGACTGTGCTTGAAAAGGTCGAGTTGCTGGTCTTTACCAGCAATATTGCAGCCATTGGGCTCTATCGCAAGTTTGGCTTTGAAGAAATTGGCGTGATTCGCCATTTTCGCAAACTCGATGGGGTCTATTTTGACTGTTTGGAGATGGAGCTGTTTTTACGAGAACAGCCCGTTCACCTCGGTCAATAGAGCTGGACAAGATGTCTTTACCTACCTACAAAGACCTATTCGAAGTGGCCTGTGAAGCGGCCTGGGTCGCTGGCCGACAGACTTTGGCCCATTTTAATACGGGTGTTAATGTTGAGTGGAAAGCCGATCACTCTCCTGTGACCGTTGCAGATCGTGAGGCTGAGCGTACCCTGCGCAGGATGATCAACCAGGCTTTTCCCAACCACGCTATTTTGGGCGAAGAATACGGAGAACAGCCCGGCAGTGATCCGATTCGCTGGATTCTCGATCCGATTGACGGCACCCGCTCGTTTGCACGTGGGATTCCGCTCTATGGGGTCCAAGTGGGGGTGGAAGTGATGGGCGAGCCCGTGGTGGGCGTGATTTATTTACCGGTCTTGGATGAACTCGTGGCCGCTTATCAGGGCGGAGGGTGTACCCTCAATGGCAGAGCCTGCCGTGTCTCGCAGGTGAAAGACAGCAATCAGGCTCTGCTCTTGGCCCACGACCTAAACTTGATTCAAAAACGCTGGCAGGGTTTGGATACTTTGGTGGGGCAAGTGCAAGGACTTCGCAATTGGGGCGATTGTTATTCCTTTGTGCAGGTGGCCACAGGCAAAGCCGAGATGGTGCTTGAACCGCGCATGAGCAGCTGGGACAACGGGCCCCTGCTTACCATTTTAGAGGAGGCGGGTGGTTTGTTTACAAACTGGCGGGGCGAGCGCACGATTCATGGCGGAGAAGCCCTGGCCAGTAATGGACATTTTCACCCCTTTTTACTGGAAGCGCTCAAAGACAGCGTGCCGTTGCCGCCAGAACTTCAGGCCTAAAACTCAGGCCTTGACCTCGGTAGCGGCAGACTCCGCAGCATAGCGTTTCATATCGCGAATCATGGCGACCAGACCGTTGGAGCGCGTGCCTGAGAGATGTTGATCGAGGCCTATGCGCTGAAAGACATTCAGTTCAGCCTGTAAGATCTCTGCCGGTTTTTGGCCTGAGAGCAAGCGGATCAGCAAGCTGACCAGCCCTTTGACAATCATGGCTTCGCTGTCGGCTGTGTAGATCATGGTGCCCTGAGTGGCGTCGTATTCGGCGTTGAGCCAGACATTGGACTGGCAACCCAGAATTCGTTTGGCTTCATTTTTGTGCTCAGGAGCCAGGGGCGGCAATTCCAGCCCCAGTTCAATCAGATGTTCGTATTTTTCCGACCAGTCAGAAAAAAAGGCAAAGTCGTCGACAATGCTGTCTTGGATTTCGTTGATACTCTGCGTCATGAAAAGGTTTAGCCCATCAGTCCCTTGATCCAATTTAAGACAAAAACCCCATTGGTTTTCGAAACCTTGGGATCGGCCTTGACCTGCGACAGACGCTCGACAAAGACCTGTTTTTCTTCGGCTTTCATATCGCTGCGGCCCTGCCACTCAAAGAAGCTGTCTTGGGCCATTTGGTTGACGGTTTCTTTGGTGATTTCTGTGACTGTTTCAATTTCTTCATTGGAGAAATTGCCCTGGATATGTGACATGGCCGTCTCAATATCTTGATCGAGCAGGGGTTTGTCTTTTTCTTTTTCGAGCATGTCCATTTGGCGCAGCAAAGAGGCCATTTGGACTTTGTGAATAATGCCTTTGTCGACCAGGAGTTTGTCAAACGTGATGACATTACCGATCTTGACTTCGGGCTGGAGGAAAGCAAAACCCACAGGTTTGTCTTCTTGGCTGAGTTTATTGGATTTGATCAATTGCTTTTTGGCAATGTCGATCTGAGAGATAATCGGGGTGAAGAGCGCACCTTCATCGGTATAGGTCATGACCATCAGGCTCTTGCGATCCGGGCTGATGGCGATCAGATCACAGGGGTCATCCACTTCGCTGAAACGCTTGCCAGGCAATAAAATCGTACCCTGGTGGGAGTAGTCCTGTATGGAGAAGATCAAGACGGCGGGTTCTTTGCTTACATCAGCCAGAACCGCGAAGATCAGGCCGAGTTTATCGTCGAGGGTCAGATTGCCCAAAATGCCGTGTTCGGTATAGATCCGCTCTTTTTGGCGATTGGCAGGGTTGATCACCAGAATATCCGGGGTTTGGTGGTCGGTGATATACATGGTTCTGGTCTGTTGCGAATAAGCCACATTGATGGCTTTTTTGCTGCCGGGATCGCGAACCTGTAATTGGGCTGTGGTTTGGCTCAGGGCAAAGTCTGCCATGGTCAAGGTGCCAGCGGCCCGGTCCATGAGGAAAATGCCGCTGTTCTGGTTGGGGGGAATAAAAAAGTCGTAGGGACCGCGCTGGATCTGATTGGTGGGAATCATGGTGTTGAGCAGCATATTCATCTGGTAGGCCTGGTTCTTGAGCCAGACATAACCCCCTTTGAAGCTGGGGGTGATCTCGGATCTGCCGCGATCTTGGACACCTGTAAACAGGCCTTTGTCGTTAAACAGGGCCACTTTATTCGAGGCATAAGCCACCCAGTCGCCTTGAAAAGCGGGGGAGGGCATGTCAAAAGAGGCCCATTCGTCCATGGCGTTGGTATTGGGGTCGTTGGCTGTGCGATCCCGCAGCAGCAGACGACCACTGTCATGCTCAAGCAGGTAGTTGCACTGCAGGGCTTCGATTTTCATGAGGATATAGGTCTGAACAGCCATGGCCAGTTGAGAGGAGGAGGCCAAATTTTGTTGAACGGCCAAAGAGCAGATTTTTTGAACGGATTCGCTAGTCGTTATCGGCATACCTAAATCAAACCAGATTTCCCAATTTGGTATTTTCCCATTGCAAATCCCGCTTTTAAGCCGGGCAATTGCTTTCTACAGTTATATCATGCTCAAGCTGCTTGATACGAATTCTTCAGCAAATTGAACAGTTAGCTACATTGTACCCCGATTTGCAAAAATACATGTGCCCCAAGGCACATCAGACCCGCGTATGAAAAAGAAAATGCAAGCCACTTGCATTTAACTTGTCGATCACACTATACTTGAATTACCCCATTCACCCACAGGAAACCTGTTTTTTGAAAATGCTTCTCCCAGGCCGTTCGCTTAAACATGTGGACCAACTCGGCGCCAGCCTTTCTTTGGTCTGTGCGCTGCACTGCGCATTGCAGCCGCTTTTGATCGTGGCTTTGCCACTGGTGGGATTGGGTTTTCTGATGAACGAATTGCTGGAAACGATCTTTCTGGGTTTTTCGCTGACCTTGGCTGCCTGGTCTTTTTTCTCGGGCTATGCCCATCACCGCCGCTCAGCTGTTTTTGCTTTTTGGGGTGTGGCAGCGACCTTGATTGCCCTGAGCCGGATGCCTTGGTTGGAGGCCTATGAAATGATTCTGGCTGTCTGTGGGGCTTTGTCTTTGGTCTCGGGCCATTTGCTCAATCAATACCTGCACCGCCAAGCCCATGCCGTGGTCTATTCCGAGATTTCCACAGAAGCAGCTCTGACGGGGCAGCTTGTAGCCGTAGACGCTCACGCCTGCAAACCCTGAATTTGGGCGTTTCTGCCCTTGATTTGACCTCTCTCTGTATGTTGCGACTCTCCTTCTTTTTAGATTTTTAATCGTTTTTGTCTATTGAAAATATAATAATAAACGATTTGACTTATCAATTAATCTCCCGCATACTAAATTCAAAACGTATACAAACCGAAGGAGATACCCAAGATGAAAAACAGTGAAGGTCAAAAAGTTCCCCAGGTCGTGTTTAAAACCCGCACCCCCGAAGGCAATTGGTTGGATGTTTCAACCGATGATGTCTTTGCAGGCAAAACGGTGGTGGTCTTTTCGCTGCCAGGGGCTTTTACCCCTACCTGCTCCAGCACCCATGTTCCCGGTTATAACGCGCTTGCACCCGTTTTTCGTGAAAATGGCGTGGATGAAATTGTTTGCTTGTCCGTCAATGACGCCTTTGTCATGGATGCCTGGAAAAAAGACCAAAGCGCTGAACAAATCCGCTTTTTGCCAGATGGCAATGGTGAATTTAGCGAGGCCTTGGGCCTGCTCGTAGATAAAAGTGCGATTGGTTTTGGCAAACGCTCTTGGCGCTATTCGATGCTGGTGCGTGATGGTGTGATCGAAAAGATGTTTCTCGAGCCCGAAAAACCTGGAGACCCTTTTGAGGTCTCCGATGCCGACACCATGTTGAACTTTATTAATCCCGAAGCCAAAACCCCTGAGTATATCTCACTGATCAGCCGTGCCGGTTGCCCCCACTGTGCCCGTGCCAAAAACATGCTCAAAGCCCGTGGCTTGGCCTTTGAAGAGATTGAACTCAATGACCGTGTGACCACCCGTTCGATAGAAGCGATCACGGGCCGGGCCACCACCCCTCAAATCTTTATTGGGGGCCGCCATATTGGTGGGGCCGATGATTTGGCCGCCTTTTTAGGCTAGAAATAAACGAGAGAGAGGTTTTTACCATGAAGGTATATCAGACAGACGTTGCGGTGATCGGTGGCGGAACGGCCGGCTTGGCTGCTTGGCGCGAAGCCACGCGTGCTGGCGCTCATGCCCTTTTGATCGAGGGGGGCCCTTATGGCACGACCTGTGCGCGGGTCGGTTGTATGCCCAGCAAGCTCTTGATTGCTGCCGCTGATTCCGCCCGCAGTGTGCGTCTGGCACCTTCCTTTGGGGTGGAGGCCTCTCTCAATCGCATCGATGGCCAAGCTGTGATGCAACGGGTGCGTAGCGAACGTGACCGCTTTGTGGGCTTTGTACTCGAAGGGGTCGAAAATATTCCTGCAGACCAGCGTCTGCAGGGCTACGCCCGTTTTCTCAAACCGAATTTGCTGCAAGTGGGGGAAGAGATCCAGATTGAAGCCAAAACTGTGGTCATAGCGACGGGTTCGAGCCCGTCGTTACCCCCTCTCTTGCAGGGCTTGGGAGATCGCCTGGTGGACAATGAGGGCCTGTTTAATTGGTTAGATTTGCCACGCTCTGTAGCGGTTTTTGGGGCTGGGATTATCGGCCTGGAGCTGGGTCAAGCTTTGCACCAACTCGGTGTACGGATCCACCTCTTTGGGGCGCGCGGGGGTGTGGCTGGGCTCAATGACCCCTTGGTCAAAGCCGAAGCGATTCGCCTCTTTTCCGCCGAATTTCCCTTTCAGCCTGATGCCCAGGTCGAAAAGGTCGAGCGCACCGAAGCCGGTGTAAGCGTGACTTACCGCTCAGAAGCGGGCAATCTGGTCAGTGAAAGCTTTGACTGTGTCTTGGCTGCGACTGGGCGCAAACCCAATCTGGGCAATTTGGGTCTGGAAAATCTGGACCTGACTGTGAGTGCACAAGGCGTGCCCCATTTTGATGCGCTGACGATGCAGGTGGGGGACCTGCCGGTGTTTTTGGCGGGAGATGTGAACAGCGATCGCCCGCTCTTACATGAAGCCGCGGATGAAGGCCGGATTGCGGGTCACAATGCCGCGATGTGGCCGCAGATTCAACCTGGCCATCGCCGCTCTCCGATTGCGGTGGTTTTTACCCATCCCCAGGTGGCCATGATCGGTCAACGCTACGATCAGCTTGATCTTTCCTGTACTGCGATTGGCGAGGTCTCATTTGCCAATCAAGGCCGCAGTCGGGTGATACTCGAAAACGCCGGATTGCTGCGGATCTATGCCGATTACCGCACACGCCGCTTACTTGGTGCTGAAATGATGGGCCCCCGTGCCGAACATCTGGCCCATTTATTGGCTTGGGCCCATCAACAGCAACTCACGATCGATGCCATGTTGGAGATGCCTTTTTACCATCCTGTGATTGAAGAAGGGGTACGTACGGCGTTGCAGGCCACCCACAAGGCCTTGCAGGCTGGGCCACCCAAAGGCTGTGGCGACTGTGCCTTGCCCGAATTGCAGGACATGCTGGCCTAGCGGCTATTCCCGCTTTTGGTAGAGCCTTGCCACGTCTTTGCCCCAGGAGAAAAAAGTCTCGACCTCGCTGAGTAATTCCAAGCGGGGATCTTCCAGGGTGTGGGTCAGCACCAAGAGGCGTGTGCCGGGCTTACATTCTTTCAAGAATTTGGCCAGAATGGCTTCGCGCAAGGGCACAGGAAAACAGGTCCAGGCGGCGTAAAAGAGTGTGCCGCGCGAAAAATTGAAGTGCAAAAAGTCCAGGTTGTGAAATTGTAAGCCCTCAAAATGCAGATTGTGCGGCGGTTCTGAGAGTTCTGTCATGATCTCTTTGGCGTTGAGAATAAAGGTATTCAGTGCCTCCAAGCCGATTGCCTGAATCCCATAGACCTGCTGCATAAAAAAGCAAAAATGGCCCGTGCCACAGCCGAGTTCGACAAAGACCTCATCAGGCCGGATCTCCAGCTTTTCGGTCAGGCGCAGCAGAGCCACCCAGGGAGTGGCTCCGTAAATATAGCGTTCGTCTTGGGCGATTTTGCGGTGAATGCGCTCCATCAGCGAGATATCGTGGGCGCCATATTGCACGCGGATATAACGCCGCTCAAAGGCCTCCATCACGGGCCGCAACTGGGGGTATTTGGCCAGGATCTGTTTCTTTTGGCGGTTAAAAATAAAGGGTCGGCTGAGTTGGTCGGCTTTGCGGTAGACAAAGCCAATCAGGCGGTGCAAGTTCAACATAAAACGGCCTCCTTCAGCAGTATCGCCGGGGAGGCAGTATACCAGAGGGAGGCTATTTGAAATGGGGTTGCTTGGGTTAATTGCCGATTTGGCGCAGGGAGGCTTTCATGCCTTCGATCAGCTCAAGCATGGGATCTTTGCCAGGATTGGGGTTGGAATTGATCTCGGGGGGCAATTCATTCCGGCTGGCTTCGGGCAAGACCAGCCCTCGGGGTTGAGAGCCCTCGGTGGTCAAAAATTGCAGCAGCGGTGCCGCTGTTTGGGCATTGCTGGGATCGATAAACTGCCCATCGATGGCTTGAATATCTGACCCAATGGTCTGGGTGTCGGGCAGGCTGGTGATAGAGGCAGAAACCTGATCTGCTTCATGTTCATAGCGATCGCCGGGCTGATCTATTTTTGGTTTTTCTGAGCTTGCACCCGTTTGTTGGATCACTTGGGTCGATTCGTGGCCGACCACTGGTTTGTCCGAATTTCCCTGGTTGGCGTAGGGGTTGTGGGGCAATCCGTTGAATATGGTTGTCATTAATCATCTCCTTCAGGATGCAAGGCATTTTTGCAAAAGTCGGGCTTCGGGCAGGTTGGGACTGAGTCGGCGGGCAGCGTTGAGATAGCGGTGCGTGCGGGGCAGATCGTTGAGTACAAAGAAAATATAGCCCAAACACAGATAGGCATAAGGGTTGCGGTTATTGAGCAAGAGCGATTCATGCAGCAAGGTGGCCGCCTGCTTGAGCAAGTGTTTTTGCGTACACTGACTCTGCTGAAATTGCGCCAAAAACGCCACGGCTCTTTTGTAGAGCTCTTCGGAGCGCTTCTGACGATCCTGGTCGCGGGCTCCAGCTTCCTGCCGAGCAGAAGCCAGCGCTTGGAAATCCAGCATTCCCTTGTGTGCCTCTCTTTTGACTACTTGATCTGATTATACCCCCTCTTTGACGATTTAATACACGTTTAAGCGGAATTTTTATGGTTGGCTGGAGGGACTGACCTGTTCTTGTTCCTGCCAGCCCAATAAAAGCGCACAGATCGCCCCAATTTGTGCCACTTCGTGGTTCTTGATCGAGATATCTTCTGCCGAGCCGGTAATACAGGTTTCGAGCAAAATGGCCTTTTTATTCAGCAGTTCTGCCGGGTCTTTGGGAAACATCAGACGGGTCATGGCCAAAGCTGTGCGCTGCCTGTCGGCAGCCTCGCCGAGGATCCAGCCGGAGAGCTTTTCGTGGTTCAACATGCGCCCAGCTGAACGCTGTGGGGATGTTTGGGAAGACGTTTGAATGCTGTTGGGGCTGGGACTGCTAGCGGCCGAGGCGGGTGTGTTGGCTGGGGCAGCTACTGTGCTGAGCAATTGAGAGCTGATCCAGCCCTGCTCTTTTTCGTTGATCTGGAGTTCGATCCAGGTATGGCCTTCCGCCACTTCTGTTTTGCCTGTGCCCGTGTATTCTTCGCCCCCTTGCAGGCGCATCAGCACCTCCGATTGCAATGAGGGTTTGCTGCGGATATTGAGCAAACCTTGAGCGGTTTTCCAGCGCGGAGAGGCACTGGGTGCGATCTCTTTGGCCACTTCTGCTGCTGCAGAGACGCCATTGAGATTGGCCCCGCCACTGGGACTCGTTGTTGGATTTTCAACCGGGCTCGGGGTGGCTGAAAAGACAATGGGGCTTGGCGCTTCTGCGGCTTTTTGCCAGGGCCGCCAGAGAGTAAATGCGCCCAGGATCAGCAGCAGGCCGAGGGTCGCGAGTCCCGCGATCAGGCGGTGGCGCGAGAGCAGGGCTTGAAATTGGTCCAGGGGTTTGGCACTCCAAAAAGAGTCGTTGGCGGCCTGGGCCTCGGGGGTGGCGTTGCTTTGCAGCAAAAAACCACAGCCCGCGCAGAACTGGTCGCCGGGCAAGATCGCGCGGTGGCATTGGGGACAGGAAAACAAATCTGACTCAGACATAGCGCACTCTCTTGTTTGGTTGGGATTTTAGCAGGCCTGGGGGCGGGTGTACAGAGAAAAGGCCACAAGATATAGTGGTTGTATGAACACGCTCACGGTTTCGCTTTTTTGGCAGGGGGAACTCAGCCTTTATGAAGTGGCTTGCCTCAACTCTTTTTTGTTGCAGGGCTTTGAAGTTGATGTTTACGCTTATCATGCTCTGGCTTTGCCCGATGGCGTAAATTGGCGTGATGCCCGTGAAATTCTGCCTTTTGAGCTTTGCCAGCTCTATACCCATGCCGCGAGAAGTGCTTGTCCTGTGGCTTTTTCAGATCTGTTTCGCTATTGCCTGCTAAGCGAGCGGGGCGGGCTCTGGGTGGATGGGGATGTTTTTTGCTTGAAACCTGTTCAGGCCTTCCAAGCCCTGCAGAGTCAGGCAGGGAACCGGCTCTTGCTGGCCCGTGAAGATGCGCTGCGGGTCAATACTGCTGTGATGATGGTGGTTGGTTTTCACCCCTTGCTGGCCCGTCTGTACAAGTATGCCTTGGAAGTTGATCCCCAACTCAATGAATGGGGGGCTTTGGGACCTTTATTGTTGACAGATGTGGCTCAGGCTGTGCCTCAGCAACTTGAAGTGCTTGAACCCGCTTCGTTTTACCCGATTCATTATTTGGATGCTACTGAATTTTTGCTCCCGGCTTGCAAAGAGCGTTGTCTGGAGAAATGTCGCTTCAGTTATGCTCTTCATATCTGGAATAGCCTTTTGCTGACCTATTGTCTGCCCAAAAATATCCTGCCTCCGGAGGGGAGTTTTTTGTATGACCTCTTTGCTCGTGTGCTGCCCGTTTTACCCCCAGCCTTGCCCGAAGAGACGCTTTTGCGCCTTTTGCAGGGGACTCAGGCGATCAAACGTCTGTTGAAGTAAGAGGTCTTCAATTGACAATCCCCCTCGAAACCGATTAGGGTAAGAGCTAGGAGATTGAAGCAATGATTCGCCCTTTAAACACCTTCTATACCCGTCTGATAACTCCCTCCCGTTACCAATTGTTACAAGATCTCGGGCTTTTGTGGCTGCGCCTGACCCTCGGCTGGCTGATGCTCGGCCATGGCATGGGTAAATGGGCCAAATATGAGACCCTGTCCAGCCAATTTCTCGACCCCTTTGGGATTGGCCCCGGAGCCAGCCTCTTGCTGGCCATCTTTGCTGAAGTGGTCTGTTCTGGGCTGATTATGTTGGGCTTGGCCACCCGCTTTGCTGCCTTGAATTGGTTTATTACCATGTGTGTTGCCGCTTTTATTGCCCATGGCGCAGACCCGCTGAATAAAAAGGAACCTGCTTTGTTGTTTCTGATTCCCGCCGTTACTTTGATGGCGACAGGTGCTGGCCGTTTTTCAGCGGATCGTCTCTTATGTAAACCACCCACCGCGTCCAGTCCAGAATAGGCCATGCGCTCACAGTGACTTGGGACAATCGCCGCTGGCTCTCTGGTTCCAAAACCGTTAAACTGGAGCCAACTGAGCTGGAAGGGAATGCCGATATGCAAAAGAGGCGCATACTTGATTGGGTCAATCTATTGGATAGCGGCTTGTTTTTAGTGCTTTTGGGCTTTGTCATCAGCTTTTTCTTGGGCTGTTGTTTTCCTGGCTCTGTTATGGCCAAACCTGTTCAGGTCTACTCCAAATCGCTGCAGGGCGCTTCGCTCAAGGTCGTTCAGATCGATTTGTCTGACCCCGCCACTCACCTGGAGATGGTGTTGGCCAACAAGGCTCCTCAGGCCAATAACAGCGAAAAAAGTTATGGCGATGAGTCGTTTGGGGCGATGGTGCGTCGCAGCAAAGCAGCAGCCATGATCAATGGCACCTTTTTTAGCAAAGATGCGCAAAAACGTGTGATGGGCAATATGGTCAGCGGCGGTCACTTTCTCAAATACAGCCCCTGGGAAAATTTTGGCACAACCTTGGGCATCACTGCTGCGGGCAGACCCGAGATGAAGACCCTGCGCGCTGGAGAAGAAATTCACTGGAAAAACTATTGGTTTTCGGTGACCTGTGGTCCGCGCCTGCTCAAACAGGGGGCTGTTTGGATCAATCCCGATCTGGAGGGTTTTAAAGACCCCCATGTGTTGGGAGCCGCCAATCGCTCAGCTTTGGGGTTTAGCCAAGACGGCAAAACCCTCTATCTGGTGATTTTTTATGGTGGCGTGACGCTGCAAAAAGAGGCCCAGGTGATGAAAGCCCTTGGGGCCTATGAAGCGATGAACCTCGATGGCGGGGCTTCACAGGGCTTGGCCCAGGGCGGGAGTATTCTCTTGGCCCCAGGTCGCTATTTGACCAATGCAATTGCGGTTTACGACAGTCGTTTTCCCGCGTCTTCGGCTCTGCAGACCGCCCGCCGCGATTTTCAGGGGGCGACTCCCACCGTGCAGAATCTGCTCGCTTTTCGCCCTTCGACTCCGCTCAGGGCGACGCCTTCACCGCTTCCCACGGCCAATCCCCAGATTCAACCCACTGCCAGAATGACAGCCAAACCCTCGCCGCGTCCGAGCCTTCAGCCGAGTGCTCTGCCCACAGCCCAAACCATGCCCCAGCCCTCCGCTACTTCTCGCTTGGTCAGCAGCAAGATCACACCGCTGACAGCCCCCAAATACTTTTTTTGGTATGTTTACCGCAAAGATTATCCCAAGGCCTGGGAATTGCTCAGTGAGAAGAGCAAAACTGTGATTGTGCGCGAGATTGCTTTGGCTGTGAATGAGCCTGTCCATTCTTCGGAGCAGAACATTCGCAGAGCCATGGACAATTATGAAACCCCGTTTGCTGAGACTTTTTGGGGGGCGTTTCGCCAGAATCTCGAAATTGAGACATGGGTCAAACAGAACTTTACACTCTTAGAAAGTGGTTCAATGCAGTCTCTGGTTCGGGTTGAACCGATCGGTATCGACCTGCACATCTTGTTTGAAGACGGCCTTTGGCGGCTGGGATATGCTGAGACCTTTTTTCAGGATCCTTGATCGCCATGCAGCGAGTGGTTTCTGGCGTTATACTTAAGCATGTAGTGCCACGAAAGGGAAAAAGTCATGCCCACCCTGTCTGAAGAACTCGATCTCCACGCCCATTTTCCTCTGCCAGACTTCAGTGACTGGCAGGCCCAGGTTGAAAAAGAACTCAAGGGTCTGCCCCTGGAAAAACTAAATAAACAGACCTACGAAACCATTCTGGTCAAGCCACTTTATACCGCTGCCGATTTGCCCACCGGGCTCGACAGTTATCCCGGTCAAGGTTCGCATATTCGGGGCGAAAGTGCCGCTGGCTATGTTGCTTTGCCCTGGCAGGTTTGCCAAGAACTTCCCAGCCCCAATTTTGCCACTTGGAACGCAGCGGCCCTTCATGATTTGGGCAAGGGCCTTGATGCACTTTGGCTCGAAACTTCCCCTTCGACTCTGACCTTTCATTCCGTTGAAGATGTGGGCGTGGCCTTTGCGGGACTGGGCCAAACGTCCGTGTACCTGCGCACGTCGTCTCCGAGTTTGCCTTTGGGGGCTTTGCTCTTGGGGCATTGGCAGAAAACGGGGCAAGACCTTTCTGCACTTCGGGGCGGGGTATTGGCCGACCCCTTGGCTGACCTGGCTGCGCAGGGGCATTTGCCTGCCACTTTGGAACAGATTTTGGATCAGCAGGCCGCTTTGAGCCGGGAATTGGCCCAGGTGGCTCCGGGCTATTTTTCGCTGGCCTTGGATGGCCGTGTTTGGCACCAGGCCGGGGCTTCTGCCACGCAAGAATTGGCCTGTCTCATGGCCTCTGCTGTAAGCTATCTGCGGGCGTTTGATGATCGCGGTCTGGCGCCTGAGACTCTGATTCCCCACCTGCATTGGACCTTGGCGATCGGCCCCGATTTTTTGCTGGAATTGGCCAAAATCCGCGCCCTGCGATTGCTCTGGCAGCGCGTCTTGGGGGCCTATGGTCTGACGGGCTCGCTCTGGTTACATGCCACCAGCTCCCCCAATTATCTCAGCCAGGTTCAGCCCTATACCAATCTCTTGCGGGTCACCAGCCAGGCCTTTTGCGCTGTTTTGGGCGGGGTATCGAGTTTGCAAACAGCCTGTTTTAACCAGCCCTTTGAGCATCAAAAGGGGGGCTATCCCGATGAATTTGCCCGCCGCCAGGCCCGCAATGTGCAGTTGATTCTGCGTGAAGAGAGCAATCTGGCCCGCTTTATTGACCCCCTCGGCGGGGCCTATGCCATTGAAGCCCTGACGCAGCAGGTGGCCGAGCAGGCCTGGGCGCTCTTTCAAAAGATTGAGCAGGCCGGTGGGATGATGGCGGCCCTGGAAAGTGGTTTGCCCCAAACCATGATTGCCACAACCCGTCTGCAACGTCAAAAAGATCAAGTCACCCGCAAGCAGGGGTTGGTGGGCACCAGTTTATACGCCCTGTCGGCAAATGAAAGCGAGAGCCTGCATCTCTTTCCTCCTGTGTCTAAGCCTACACCGGGGCCCCTGCGTCCAGGTATGCCGGTCTGGTTGCCCAAACCAGAGGCGCTTCAGGCCCCCGATTTGCGCCAGCAACTGACCACCTCTGCTTTACACGGCGCTCAATGGCGTGAATTGCTGTCTGCTTTTTGCCCCTATCCTGATCAGGGAGTGCAGGTCTCTGCTCTGGGGCTGTTTAGGGCTGCAGCCCCTTTTGAAGCCCTGCGCGCCCGGGTGGCTGAATTGCCAACCCCCCCGACTATTTTGCTCTTGTCTCTGGGCGAGCGCAAAATGTATCAGCCCCGCGTGGACTTTTGTCTGGGATTTTTACAAGTGGCGGGCTTGAATGTTGCAGTTCCTGCTGCTTTTGCCTCGGTGGAGGCGGCGGCTGAAGCTTGGGCGCAAAGTGGTGCAATGGCAGCCGTTCTCTGCTCCGCGGACGCCCTTTATCCTGAGTTGGTGCCGGGTCTGTTAGCTGCCGCCCAGGCCAAAGGGTTGGCAGGCAAACAGCCCTTGCTTTTGGCAGGGTATCCCAAAGAGCAGGTCGACAACTACAAAGCCTTGGGCATTGCTCAATTTTTATACCTGGGCGCTGATCTGGTGGCGACGCTTAACACCCTCTTGGATCAACTGATTACAGGAGAAGGGAATTAAAACCATGAAACATCCTGATTTCACACAATTGCCGCTGTTTGAAAACGCCTCAGCCAATAACGCGCCAGACACCGCGTCCCATGCCGAACTTTGGCAAGCGGGTTTTGAAGCTCAAACCGGAGCCAGTCCAACTGCCCGTGTTTGGGAAACCCTGGAGCAGATCCCAGTCAAACCGCTGTATACCCCCGAAGACCTGATTGACTCTGCCCATTTGGGCTATCTCTCAGGTCTGCCGCCTTATCTGCGCGGGCCCTATGGTTCGATGTATACCCTGCGGCCCTGGACCGTGCGCCAATACGCCGGTTTTTCGACGGCCGAAGAGAGCAATGCTTTTTACCAGCGCAATTTGGCCGCGGGTCAAAAAGGGCTTTCGGTGGCCTTTGATCTGGCCACGCACCGCGGCTACGACTCCGACCACCCGCGTGTGGAAGGAGATGTTGGCAAAGCCGGGGTGGCGATCGACAGCGTCGAAGACATGAAGATTCTTTTTGCTGGCATTCCCCTCGATCAGATGTCGGTCTCGATGACCATGAATGGCGCTGTACTGCCGATCATGGCCTTTTTTATTGTGGCGGCCGAGGAGCAAGGCGTGAGCCAAGACAAACTCACCGGAACAATCCAGAACGATATCCTCAAAGAATATATGGTGCGCAATACATATATCTACCCGCCCACGCCTTCGATGCGGATCATTGCAGATATTTTCCAGCACACGGCTGCTTTTATGCCCAAATTTAACAGTATCAGCATCTCGGGCTACCATATGCAAGAAGCTGGGGCGACCGCCGATCTGGAAATGGCCTATACCCTGGCTGATGGCCTGGAATATGTGAAAACAGGCTTGGCTGCGGGCATGAGCGTGGATGCCTTTGCCCCTCGGCTCTCGTTTTTCTGGGCCCAGGGCATGAATGTCTTTATGGAAATCGCCAAAATGCGTGCGGCACGTGTACTTTGGGCTCGTCTGCTCAAGCCTTTTGAGCCTCAGAATTCCAAATCTCTGGCCCTGCGCACCCATTCCCAGACTTCAGGCTGGACCCTGACCGAACAGGATCCCTTTAACAATGTGGTGCGCACCTGCATGGAGGCAATGGCGGCGGCCTTGGGCCATACCCAATCGCTGCACACCAATTCGCTCGATGAGGCGATTGCTTTGCCCACAGATTTTTCGGCCCGCATCGCCCGCAATACCCAGCTCTATTTGCAAGACGAAACGGGTATCTGCCGCGTGATTGACCCCTTTGGCGGGAGCTGGTATCTGGAGGCCCTGACCGGTGCCCTGATCGACAAAGGCTGGGCCCATTTGCGCGAGGTCGAAGGGTACGGTGGCATGACCCAGGCCCTCGAAGCGGGGATTCCCAAAATGCGCATCGAAGAAGCCGCTGCCCGCCGTCAGGCCCGGATTGACTCGGGCCAGGAGATCATTGTCGGGGTCAACCGCTGGCGACCCGAGCAGGTCGAGAGCATGCCGATTCTCGAAGTCGACAATACCGCTGTGCGTGAGTCGCAAGTCTTGCGCCTGAATCAGATCAAAGCGAGTCGCGATAGCGCTGCTGTGCAGCGGGCTTTGGCCGCGCTGACCCACTCTGCTGAGAGCGGTGAAGGTAATTTGCTGGCTTTGGCCGTCGAAGCCGCTCGCTTGCGGGCCAGCTTGGGGGAAATCTCCGATGCCTTGGAGCAAGTCTGGGGCCGTTTTCAGGCCCGCAACCGTCTGATCTCTGGCGTCTACAGCCAAGAATACGCCCTCGAAACGGAATCCGGGGCCGCCACGATTGCCTCGGTGCGGGCCCTGACGGATCACTTTGCCAGTGGCGAAGGCCGTCGCCCGCGCATTTTGGTTGCCAAACTGGGTCAAGATGGTCACGACCGGGGGGCCAAGGTGATTGCCACAGCGTATGCAGATATGGGCTTTGACGTCGATGTTGGGCCCCTGTTTCAGACCCCCGAAGAGACGGCCCGCCAAGCGGTTGACAACGACGTGCATGTGATTGGCATGAGTTCGCTGGCCGGGGGCCACAAGACGCTCTTGCCCCAATTGATCTCAGAACTTGAAAAATTGGGCCGGGATGATATCATCGTGGTATGTGGTGGGGTGATTCCCGCCCAGGACTACGCTTACCTGACCGAACGCGGTGCAGCGGCGATTTTTGGCCCAGGCACTTCGATTCCGGGGGCGGCCCGGACGGTCATGGATTTGATTCAGGCGCGCTTCGGCCCCGAAGCAGAGGAGATAAAATGAGCAGCAACATAATCAGTGAATTACAGCATGCCCACGAACTGAGCTTTAACGAGGTGCAGCGCTTGATTGAACAACTCGGTTTTCGTCAGGTGAGTATCAGCCGCCTGCATTTTATTTATGCCCACGATCAGATCCGCGAATTGCTCAGTTTGCAAAATGTCGATGGCAAGGTCAAGCCTTGGCAGGTGCGGCAGGTGCTCTATTTGGTTCACAAATACCAGCTTCAGGGGGCGGCCCAAGTATGAGACCCCAGCGTTATACCATCAGTATTTCTTATAGCGAAGCAGATCAGGGCTATATTGCCCAGGTGCCAGAGTTGGCTTTTTGCTCAGCCTTTGGTGTGACACCCCGCGATGCCCTCGATGAGGTCGAGCGCGCCATGGCCGCTTGGCTGGATGCCGCCCGCAATGAAGACAAGCCATTGCCTGAGCCGCGACCGGCCAAAGCGGATTTCCACGTCGATTGAGCGTCTATTTGCCTCGGCTTATTTGCCGAAGACGCCACTGGTCAACGGGCCTGGATTGCCGTAATAAACTTCTGTTTTCCAGGCATTGGGATCGATCGCGCCATCGAGATCGCCTTTGACCTCGGCGGGGATCAAGATGCGATCATTGTTCCTGCCGTCTTTTTCGACTGAGCCAGGCGCAACAATTTGGCCATTGTTGACCGTAAATTTGGCCACCCGTGAGAGCTTGCCCTGACGCAAGACTTTGATTTCATAGACACCGTTGTTGATGCTCAGATTGTGAATGCGGGTAATATCCAGTGAAAAGGGATTGAGAGCATAACCGCGCACAGTGCTGAAGTGAAAGGACCAGAGGGCATAGCTGTAATCTTTTTTGGGGTCCAACGGCTCCAGATTGGCGTTGCGGGTCAGAATTTCATTTGCGGCGCCTTTCTCGTTGCTGTCGGTGGCCCCCACCTGTTGGCCATTGTAATAGAGAAAGGCCTGTTGGTTGCCAAGGTGTAAATTGTGGCCCCGGAACCAGAAATAGGCGATCAATGGGGGTGAGTTGGCATCAGCGGTTTTGTCGAGGGCGACATAAGCCAGGGGCAGACGCCAGTCTTCGTCGATAAAATGCTCGACGGTCTTGTTGTATTTGCTGGTGTATTTGCCGACTTTGAGGCGGCCTTTAAACAGGTCCTGGTTGGTGCCCATCAGCTCGTTTTTGAGCTGAATTTTAAAGGGGAACATGCCCGTTTGGGCAATGGATTTGGTTTCATGAATGTCTTCACATTTGGCCTCTCCCACTTCGCCCACACCCAATTCGGGGGTATTGCAAAGGGTGCTCACCCAGGGTTTGCCATCGGGTTTAAAAAACTGGAGTGAGAGCTGGCCTCCGGCGACGAGTGGCCCTTCGAGCATAAAATCCAGATTGAGATTATTCGGGGTCCAGGCCGGGGTGTGGTATTTGGGCTCTTTCTTGGGATCGGGCCAGACGCGGTCGTGGTCGTAGGTATTGAGAATTAGCGAGCGCTGAATGACCTTGGGGCCGGTCTGGGCACTTGCGTGAGTCAAGCTGGGCAAGAGGCAAGCCAGCACAAGTGCAGCACTGAGTAAGACGGATCGTTTTTGCATGATTCAAAACCCTTTCATTGCGTGTCTGCCTCAGTATAACGGGCCTGCTATTTTTGACAAGGGGGCCAGGGTTCTTTGTGGTCAACACTTTTCTAAACAACTTGATTTTGATTTCTGCTTTTGTTTATTATCATCAAAGTGATGTCATTACATCACTTTGATTCTGAATCACAAAGAGGCTTTTATGAAACGACTGAATGTGCAGTTGGAAGAGCAGATGCTCCAGCAACTCAAGCTGGTAGCGGTTTTGGAGCATAAGTCGGTGGCTGCTGTTTTGCGCGAAGCGGCAGGTACTTATCTGGCCACCAAAAAAGATCTCAAACAGCAGGTGGCTGAAGTCATGTATGCCGATGATGCGTCTTTTGATGCCGCGATGAACGAGAGTGTTAAGATGTTTGATGGCTTGTACAAAAAATTGGCTGAATAACCAATGATTACATTAGAACAAACGATCTTTATTCAAAACCAGTTTGAATCTCAGTTAGCTGAGCTAGATTCACTTAAAAAGCAAATAGATTTTTTAAGGCCTATTCCAGAAGCGTTTATGCAAAAAATACTCCAAAAATGGCGTCTTGATTGGAGTTATCACTCGAATGCAATTGAAGGCAATTTGTTGAGTTATGGTGAAACAAAAACCTTTATTTTATATGGCTTAACTGCAAAAGGTAAACCACTCAAGGACCATCTGGATATAAAAGGACATAATGAAGCTGTTGAATATTTGATCAAGAGTGTCCAAGAAAATGAGGAAATTCGCTTAAATCATAATTTTATTTGTGATCTACATAAAATTGTTATGCCAGATGATGCCTATTCTCAAGCGGAAACCCCGCTTGGTGATCGAATAACAAACAAAATTAAAGTGGGTCAATACAAAACAACTCCCAATCATGTTAAAACCAGAACGGGAGAAACACATTATTATTGTCCCCCAGAAGAGACCCATCCCAGAATGACGGATCTTTTAGACTGGTATCATAAAACCAAAGAACACGATCTTCATCCATTAATCGTTGCTTCCATTTTTCACCATGAATTTGTCAATATTCACCCTTTTGATGATGGGAATGGAAGAATGTCTAGAATACTTAATAATTTAATTCTCATGAGAGAAGGTTATCCTCCGAGCATCATCAAAGTAGATGAAAAAGATGATTATTATTATTGCTTGAATAAAGCAGATGGCGGTGAGTATAACGATTTTGTTGTTTTTATGAGAGATAAATTGAGCCGCTCATGTCAATTGTTTTTAAAAGGTGCCAAGGGTGATGATTTAGAGGAACCGAGTGATTTAGATAAGCAGATATTTTTGATTAAGAAAAAATTAGAGAACCAAAAAGATCGGATTTCACTTAAAAAAAATCCAGAGGTTGTCACAAAAGTTTGGAAAGAAAGTATTGGCCCTCTTTTAAAACAGATTAATATGACAATTACAAAATTTTCGGAATTGTTTATTGATAGTTATTGGAGCCAAGTATTTGTTGACAGCTATACCCGCGAGCCATACATTAACCAATCTATTTCTCAATCTATTGCTGCAATCCAGGGGAAAAGTATAAATCGAGTCTATGTTTGGAAATACAGAAAATCCGATATAAATAATTTTATTTATGATGTTCAAAAAAATGAAAATACAATCATTTTTTCTTATGCTCTAGAAAATTTTATTATTGAAAATAATCCATTTAGTTTTGAATTTAAAATTTTTATTCAATTTTCAGAATTTAAATTTAAATTAAATTACTATTTTCAACGTATAAATGAAATGAACGATTTAAAAACATCAATTTACCCTGTTATTTTTCCTTATTCTCAAATTGAAAAATATTACCATGAATTTATCTCTGAAGAAGAAATGGTAAATGTAGGTAATGAAATAGGGAAAAAAGGATTAGAAATAATTGGTTTAGCAGAAAAAGAATCATCTAAGCCAATATTTTTTTCGTTAAACGGTAAAGAAAACAAAATAAATGACTTAATCGTAAAATATAAATCATTTGAGCACTTAAGTGTGACTGTTGAGAATAATATTTTAAAATTTACATGCAGGGACAATACAATATCGACTGAAGATAAAATTGGTTTGGCAAAAAAATTTATTTTAGAACTTAAACAGTCTTTAGGTGTTTTTGATATGTTGGGTTATCAGTTTCACTGAGGTTTATCAGTTTCACTGAGGTTTATCAGTTTCACTGAGGTTTATCAGTTTCACTGAGGTTTATCAGTTTCACTGAGGTTTATCAGTTTCACTAAATTTCAAAAGTGCTTTAAATTATATTATGAGAGTTCTCGTTTAAACCCAAGGCCGCATACCATTCTGGCGGGGGCATAATCAGCTTGCGGGCCCGCAGATCAAAAATCCCGCCGGTGATCTCCAGGGTGGAGGCGGTTTCGCCATCTTCGAGGCGGGTCATTTGCTGGGCAATCTGAAAGGTCTTTTTCTGAAAGCCGGTCAGCTGGGTGTGGATTTGGATCTTTTGCCGGGCCTTGAGTTCGCGCAGATAGCGCACCTTGACTTCGAGTACCACCGGGCCAATACCCGTGCTTTTGATCGTTTCAACACTGATCTGGTACATGCTCAACCAATCCCAGCGGGCCTGTTCGTAGAGTTCCAGGTATTTGGCATGGTTGACATGGCCAAAGGAGTCGAGCCAGGTCTCATAAATGAGGAATTCAGAGAGATGTGAGATATGGAGATGTTCAGTCATCAAAAAATTGTACCACTGCCGGGGCAAAACGGCTGTCTTTGCGCGAAGTGGCAATCTCCGAAAAGAGCGTGGCGTCGCGGGTGAACTCTTCCAGCAGGGCATCCCAGCCAAGCACCTGTTCCAGCACCTCGCCGCGCGCATTTTCGCCCCAGACCTCGATATACGCCAGCCCAACTCCGGCTTGGCCTTTTTCCTCTTTTTGCCAGGCGATCTGAAAGTCTTCCATCGCCATTTGCTGAATTTCGCTGCGGGCCGGATCGACAATCGTGATTTGGTGCTGGGTTACACCCACTATCAGCACCGCATGGCGCATCGAGCCCATGCCCGGTAACTGGATTGAGGCAATCGGGGTGGCCCCCCGGTTGAGGGTACGCAGCAGACCCTCCAATTGGGAGAGAAAGCTATAGCCGCGCTGGACCCGCGCTTTGAGCCCGGTCTGTTGGGCATAGGTTGAGATGTCTTCGAGACTCAGCCCTGTGTCGTTGATATACTCAGCCCCTGCTGTGCGCAGATCTTCTACCCGCTGATAACCTTCGCGGGCCGTGCGTACCAGTCCGTATTTGCGCAGCAACATGGCGATGCAGGTCGGGGCGCAGCCATTTTGGCGCGGCTGTACCATTGTCTCTTGCACGGGGCTGGCGATCATATACGTCTTGTCGGCATCAAAGCGGGCCGCGTCTTTTTTCTTTTGCTGCTGCTTTTTCTTGCCCTGTTTGCCGCCTTTGTCTTGGCCTCCGCGTTTTTCCTGGACTTTTTCGCGGGCAAAGTGCAAAATCGCCTGGATTGTCTCTTCGGCATCGCCTTCGGAGCGATGCACCTGCCCATAAATCACACCCGGCGTGGGGCTGTCCTGTTTGTATTTGCCCTGGACCCGTCCAGGGGTCTGAACGGGCTGGGGCGATTGAACGCGGTTGACCTGGGACA
Organism: Candidatus Sericytochromatia bacterium; assembly: GCA_044356335.1. Classification (GTDB taxonomy): domain Bacteria; phylum Cyanobacteriota; class Sericytochromatia; order UBA7694; family UBA7694. Next base: position 1,482 of record JBIKWL010000009.1, on the reverse strand, counting down.
TCGGGGCTCCTGCGCAGCGTGATCATCGGAATAGCTCTAATTATAAGCGCCAGAGCGGGTTTATTAATAGCGATTTAGAGGTATATGTGGCTGGAAAGGGCCTTGCCATTGAGATTGGGGATATTGTCGGGCTTTTGTAACGCAGTTTTCATCTTCATCAAATCTTTAAAAAACTGTGTTTCAATAAATATATAAGTTTGCTCAGTTGCATTTGAGTGCGCTGAGCCATTGGGTGATTTATTTAGATTTTTTGGGGGCAGCCATGGACAAGCGTGCTTTGGTCTTTTTTATTTTTTGTTTGGGGGTGTGGTTATCCGCTTGTCAGATGGGGCCTGTGCAGGTCAATAGACAGGTATCAAACGGGCCACAAATTAGCGTTAGGACACCACCAACAGCTCTTTTTCAGGCAAAAGCAGGGCCTGCTGGCGCTGGATTTGAGCAGATGGGAAATACAATTACCTCGTTTAATGAAAAGGGGGAAGCTGAAGCGCTTTTTGTAATTGCACCGAATAGACAAAGACAAACGAAACCCTTTAATACAAAAACTGTAGATCTCTATTCACAAATAGCAGATGAACTATCGATATCCCCCAATTACTATCCTGGCGGCCTTTTTGAAGGCCCCAACGATATTTATTCGATTGGATTCGAAAACAACTATCCAGGAGCATTCATTACCGTTGCGTATCCCCCTTGGGCAATAGAACATTTAGAGACTTATAATCCTACCCCATTGTTGCAAATGCAATCATCCAACTTTTTGCTCAATATAGAAAATGTGGAAAAACAAAGAGCTTTTTACCAAGAAAACCCACAATGCGAACCCTATTTTGATATTTATTTAAACGATCAATATATAGAAACATTTAAACTGAAATTTACAGATGATGTGCGGTGGCAAAAAACACAAAAATTATTGCCCAATGGTTTAAGAAACGGGGAACTTAAAATCATCAGAAAGCCAATTTTTTGTGTTCATACGATAGAGAATAACCAAAAAAAATTGCCGTTAATCCCAATTGGTCAATCGACATTTTCTACCCTTTTAACCGTTTGTCCTGTTTTGGATGACCCCAGTGGAGCCTTTAACGTAAATGGTAACGGAGTCGGTTGTCTATCTTATGCTCAAACAGCTATTCGTGGAGCCAAGATGTGTTCACCTGAAATCAGTGATCAAATGGGAAAGTGGGCAGAGCAAGGGGCTCTCTTTTCTCAAAAAATAGAGGCATTGCGACAAGACAGCTTTGGTAATTTGGATTTTCAGGCTCAGTCATTTACACAAGCTATTTCTCAAGTACAAACCCCCATTTTCACTGAACGCCAAGCCTTTTATCAACATTGGCAAAAACACAATGTAAATCACTACCAGAAAATAAATGGAAAGTCATTGTGTCATAAGGCCTCAGGCTTTGCAACAAAATGTTGAAATTGTCGTAAGCCAGTTCTGACGGCTGCTACAAGAACAGAACGGTCAGAAAAGAC
>JBIKWL010000008.1:0-62237 GCA_044356335.1 Candidatus Sericytochromatia bacterium | reverse complement strand
AAGCTGGCTGACCCCGCCATTTTGGGGAGAATGCCGTCTGTTACAAGTGGATTTTTTGCGCAGTCCCGAAGCATTAAACACCTTGATGGGTGTCTTGGGTGACTATACCGACAAACATGCACCAGAGAGCCCCAATTATTTGGTAATGCTTTGTGAAAGCACTGACAAACGGCGCAAAGAAACCAAAAACCTGATCAAAAAAATCCAACACCACGATTTTCAAGCCATCAAAAGCTGGAATATTGAAAAAGAATTACATCCCTGGATCGAAGAAGAACTGCGCAAAGCAGGCAAACGTATCAGTCGCCCGGCCTTGCAATACCTGGCCCGCGCCCTGGGTACCGACAAATTCGCCCTGCAACAGAGCATTGAAAAACTGCTGACATTTTTGGGCAGCGAAACAATGCTCGAAGAAAGCCACGTCAGGGCCTTGGTCGCCCCCACCGAAGCGGATGTATTTGGTCTCTTGGAAGATCTGGCCCAACGCCGCGAAGCCCAAGCCCTGCAAGACTTGCATCAGCAATTATTGCACGAAAGTCCCGAAGGCATTCTGGCCTCTCTGGCCGCCAATTTGCGCAGTTTGTACCGGGCTAAATACCTGCAAACCCAAAAATGGGGCCAAGAAGAAATTGCCAAAGAGTTGGGCCAACACAGTTTCAGACTCAAAAAAAATCTCGAACTCTGGCAGGGTTATAGTCTCAAAGAGATCGACGCGGGACTGCGACGGCTTTTAGATCTGCAAACCCGCATGCGCCAAGGCCTGCGTTTAAATCCGGCCATGGCCCTCGAACTGTGGCTACATGAAGTGATCTCAGCCAAAGCCCCCACAGATCGGCGCTTGTGATCGATCTGGCTAAAATTCAGGTGGATCCCTCACAGCTTTGGATCAAATCTGCGTGATATGCTGATCAGCAAAGGGTTAGCCCCTGTTTTAATGGCCCTTTAAAAACACGCATATTAGCAAGGTTAAGGCTCATGCTCCGTCGTTTTCAACAAATGCTGAATACCGCTTTTCATCCTGGCCCCGCAGACAAGGCAGCTCAGGCCGCAATTCTCTTTTCTGAAGAGGTTGTGAGGCCCGAACGGCCCCCCTTGCAATTGCCCGCTTCACTGGCTGCACCACCCAAACCAGAGCCCGTGACCAGCCTGCCCCCCTTGCCCCGCCCAATGGCACCCCTGCAAAGTGAGTTTTTTAAAGCTGCGTCTCTCAAAGCCGCCCCTGTTCGGGTCTCTCCCCCACCTGTCAGGGCAGTCAGTCAGGCCCCTTCGTTGGCAGAAATTTGTGCAGAACAGGCCCCCACTCCGCTCTTAAAGACGTTGCACGAACAGGCCCGCTGGTTTTATGAATACCGGCCAGCGGCTCCCTCTTTTTCGAGCAGTGCTGTTTTTACGCCCATTATTCGCTGTACGCCTCTGCCGGGACTGCTTGACTATCAACGCGTACAAATTTTCGTCGAATCCGCCCAAGACGAACATATTTCTCTGGATTTAGAAGTGGCAGAACAGGCCGAAGCCCTCATTTTGATTGGCGATGTCCAACCAGGTCAATATTCAGGTTGTCGCCTGCGGGTTCCCACCAATCGCGAGATCGAGGTCTGCTTCCGGATTTTTGCCACACAAGACCAAAGCCGTGAACAAAACCGGGAACAACGCAGCGCCAAAGAAACCCCCGATAAGACCCCAAACACGAACAAACACACACTCAAATATGCGCTCAAACTCAGCCCGGTTGAGCCGAAATCGAAATTGGAACCTGTTTTGAGTGAAGCCTGTTTTGGTGCCGAAAGCCAATTGGCAACCGTTTAAACAACGCCCGTTACCGTATCACGCACAGCCATGACAAAAGAGGCGGTGAGAATGATTCTCACCGCCTCTTGAAACTGAAGTAAACTTAAAAGACTTAGGCGCCCAACAACTCACTTACAGCTTCTTTTTCTTCCAGCAATTCTTGCAGTGTCGCTGCGATTTTTTCGCGGGAGAAATCATTCAGTTCAACACCTTGAACAATTTCCCAATTCTGGCCGTTGCTGCGAATGGGAAAGCTGAACATCAGGCCTTCGGGCACATCATAGCTGCCGTCAGAACTAACTGCAACCGAGAAATATTCACCGGCCGGGGTGGGATTGATCAGGTTTTTGACCGTGTCCATGGCGGCATTGGCGGCAGAAGCAGCAGAAGAGAGGCCACGGGCTTTGATAATCGCAGCACCGCGCTGCTGCACATTGGCCAAAAATTCGCCTTTGAGCCAATCGTGATCGGCAATCACCTCGGGCACAGGTTTGCCATTGACGGTGGCATCAAAGAAATTGGGGTATTGGGTAGCCGAGTGGTTGCCCCAGATCGCCACATTTTTAACCGCTGTGCTGTGAACTCCCGCTTTTTGCGCAATCTGCGAAAAGGCCCGGTTCTGATCGAGCATGGTCATGGCAAAGAAGTTTTGGGGAGACAGGCGTTTGCAGACGCTTTTGGCAATCAAGGCATTGGTATTACAGGGATTGCCAACCACCAAGACCTTACAATCGGCACTGGCCACAGCATCGAGGGCCTGGCCCTGCTTGGTGAAGATCCCACCGTTGATATTCAACAAATCTTTGCGCTCCATCCCCGCTTTGCGGGGCACAGAGCCGACCAAAAGGGCCCAATCAGCGTCTTTAAAGGCCACATTCATGTCGTCACTACAGGTAATCGAAGCCAGGTTGGGAAAAGCGCAATCATCCAGCTCCATTTTAACCCCTTCCAGGGCAGGCAAGGCCTGGGGCAGTTCCAATAATTGCAGGTGGACATCTACGTCATGACCAAAAACTTCACCCGAGGCCAAGCGAAACAGCAGGGCATAACCAATTTGACCAGCAGCGCCGGTCACAGCAACTTTTACAGATTTGCGACTCATTCATCGATCCTCACTTTGTGCTTACTCATCTCTTTAAATTCAGAGCTTCTTCAGAGCGGCATACGCTCAGGAATGCAGAAAGAAGCCACACCATTCTAACATGGGGCGAGAGCGGCGATTCCAATTTACAAGCTATAATGCAGCTATAATGCAAGAACGAAACAAGCCCTGCATTCTGAAAACAAGCCGGTAAAAGTCCGGGGATTGAGAACCACCGATGGTCTTTGACGCAGACTTGCCAGCAAATAGCCATTCGCTCCTAGCAGACGTCATTCACTTTTTGCCCAATCCGGTTTTTGTCAAAGACCGGCAGCATCGCTGGATCATGCTCAATGAAGCCTTTTCAAGTTTTTTTGGCAAAACGCCCGAGCAAATGTTGGGCAAAAGTGATTACGATTTTTTTCCGCCGGCAGAAGCCGCCATCTTTTGGGAAAAGGATGATTTGGTCTTTAGCAGTGGCCAAACCAACGAAAATGAAGAGTCGTTTACAGATGCAAATGGGGTTCAACGCTGGATTTTAACGCGTAAAGCAGCCTTTTTAGACGCCTCTGGGCAGCAAATTTTGGTCGGGGTCATTACCGATTTGACCGAGCGCAAACGCGCGGAAGGAGAGCTGCAACAGGCGATCGAAAAAGCCGAGGAGGCCTCCTTGGCCAAGGGCCAATTTTTGGCGAATATGAGCCATGAAATTCGAACCCCCCTCAATGCCATCATTGGCTTTAATCACTTAATTTTGCAGACGCAGCTCACCCCCCAACAACAGGACTATATCGAAAATAGCCTGCAAGCAGCAGATCATTTAATCAACCTGATCAACGGCATTCTGGACTTTTCAAAAATTGAAGCCGGGCGAATGGAATTGGTGCAGGCCCCTTTTAGCTTGAGCAAATTATGCGCCAATGTCTTAAATATGGTCGCCTTGACCGCTCAGAAAAAAGGCCTTGAACTGATCTGGAGTCCCAGCCCAGGCTTGGCAGAAACCTATCTCGGGGATGGCCATCGCCTTGAGCAGATTTTACTCAATTTGGTTAATAACGCCGTCAAATTCACAGATCGGGGCGTGGTCAGCCTGTATGTTCACCCTTCTGAAACAGGGCTTCATTTTCTGGTTCAAGACACAGGCATTGGTATTCCCGACAGCAAAAAATCCACACTCTTTTCGGCCTTTATGCAGGTAGACGCTTCGTCAACCCGCTCTCATGGCGGTACGGGATTGGGATTGAGTATTGCCAAACACCTGGTTGCATTAATGCAAGGTGAAATGGGATTTAAAAGCCAAGAAGGTCAAGGCAGTACCTTTTGGTTCGAAGTCCCCCTTCAGGGGGTCGGCAGTCAAAGCATGCTCCCGCCGCTCAAACACAGAGATCTCAAACTATTGATCTTGGAAGATAACCCCAAAGCCTTAAATGCAATGGTCGAGCTGTTCCAGGCTCTGCACGTTCAGGTCAGTGGAAAATTATGGCAAAAGACCAGCCTGCCAGAACTTCAAACCTTTTTTCTCCAGACTCCCCCGATTGACCTGATCTTGATCGATCAATCCATTGAATTGGACTCAGAAACACGACAATTACTGGAAAGAGATGCGGCCACTCAGTTGGTTTGGCTGATCAGCCGAGGAAGCGAAGAAACACCTGCGGGTCTCACGCTGAAAAAACCCCTGCTGCTCGACGAAATCATACGTTTGCTGCAAACCTTGCCCGAAAACGGCACAACAGAAAAGCCATCAGTACTGGCTCCCGTTAAATACCTCCCCCCTGCGCAAGCCGAACAAGTCCAATCAGGTAAAAAGCGTATTTTGCTGGTCGAAGACCATTTGGTCAACCAGCGGGTCGCGCGCGAATGGCTTGAGATCAAAGGGCTTCGGGTAGATATCGCTCCCAATGGTCAAGAGGCTCTCAACCAATTAGAGCGCGTCGATTATGATTTGGTCTTTATGGATTTGCACATGCCCGTTTTAGATGGTATCAGTGCCAGTCTGGCGATTCGCGCCCAGCCAAAATATCAGAGCTTGCCAATCATTGCTTTAACGGCAGACGTTCAAAGAGACACCCTCAACAAAGTCCAGCAAGCAGGCATCAACGATCTGATCCCCAAACCCCTGCACCCGCAGAGTCTCGATCAAATTTTGCAAAAATGGCTCTTTGCCAAAGACCTAAGCGCCGACTTCGCCAACAAAACAGAGCAATCAGGTTATTTTAATCGCCTTGAGCTGAGTGAGATAGACTGTGAATCCGCACTCTATATGTTGGGGGGAGATATGGACAGTTATTTAAAATTACTTCGGGATTTTGACAACGACATACAATCCGATCTGCCCACGTTAACCCAAATTCTTGGGCAAAAAGAATTTGGACAGGCCGAAGAAACTGTGCATAAAATCAAAGGGGCGGCATCGACACTGGGCATTCGTCAAATCCAAAAAGCGGCCACCCAACTGGAGCAGGCCCTGAGAGATCGCGTTTATACCATTCAACTTTTGGCCAATTTACAAAACGCTATTTTGCAGTTTCAAGCGAATCTGGCCAAGCTCACCCCCAACTAATTAGGCGCTGTAAAAATTGAGAAAATGTTCTGCAGCCAAGCCATGGTAAAGCGGGTAGACCAGCCGATTAATGCCCGGTTTTTTGAGCAAGGGCTGCAAAGCCTCTAAAACCCGGCCCCCGTCTTCCAGGCTCAATTGAGGAATAGAGCAGGGTTCTACTGCCAGTTTTTGAGTCAAATCACTGGGCAAGGCCTGAAGTTCAGAGAGCAACTCCTGCCAAAGCGGAGTGGGCAGATATTTGAGCGATTTGCTGTGTTCGACCAAACGCTCGCGGGCAGAGACCATAAAGACATCATCTTCGGGCAGAGAAGTCGAAAAAGACGCTTCTTGGTCCTCATTTTCAAAATTTTCTTCAGGCTCATCGTCGAAATCGAGCAATTCAAATTCAGTCATAACACAACCTCATGCCTTGGAGCGGTCTGTTGATTTCTCAGGCCAAGAATACGACAAGAATACTAACAGTGTACGCCATTTTAGAAGGCGCAGGAAAGATGCTCACAAAAGGCCTGTGTTTGAACGCGACAAATGCGCCAAGGCCTGTAAACCACATCGATAAAAGCTGCTCGGCCGAGAATCGACCAAATGTACCCGCATGCCGGTTATTTCTAAGTGCAATCCCCTGTATTTTTCGGTCCGAAGACCGTCGATCAGTCCTTTCATTAAAGCTGGTAAAAGCCAGAGTACCCCGCGATCTTCTGCCAGGGGTAGACCGCTGCCCCCCCATTGGGGCAAAACCTGCTCAAAGGCAAATACCAAGACAACCCCATTGGAGTCCCAAGGCAAGGCATGCAGATCGAGCCAGGCAAAATCGCCAGGACAGCCCGTTTGGCGTTTGTAAGTCTGGGTCCAATACAGTTCTGCTGGCAACAGGAATCCTGGTGCGGCACCCAACTCAGTGCCCAACTCAGCGGGCGAGAATAAGAAACTGCGCTGACCACTCTGCAAACAGGTTTGCAAAGGCAAGACCCACTGTGCGCTCTCCGCGCACCAACGGGAAGCTTGCTCACTGCCAGAAATCGGCTCTAAGAGCGCATTGCGCAAGCACTGTTCGGCAGTGTTAGACATCGGCGGCAGAACTCCTCTTTTGACACTGTCTGAAGTATACGTACTTAGACAATTGGAAGCGAGCTTTGGCCTGAGTTACAATACAACAACCAAGAGTACCAACAAGAGTACCAACAAGAGCACTAATTGCACCCTATAAGGAGCCGCCCCATGAAACGCAACCTGCCCCAGATGGCTGAAACGAGCTACGATCTGGTGATCATTGGCGGAGGCATTACCGGGGCCTGTATTGCCTGGGATGCTGCATTGCGCGGTCTCAAAACCGCACTGGTGGAAAAAAATGACTTTTCAGCGGCCACCAGTGCCGCCCCTTCAAAACTGGTACATGGTGGCCTGCGCTACCTCAAAAACCTGGAATTTGGTCTGGTGCGCGAGTCTTTGCGCGAGCGCCGCTACCTTGAACAAATTGCCCCCCACCAAGTCGACCCGCTGGCGTTTTTACTGCCGGTCTATAAACGCGGTCCCAATAGTGCTCCTGTCTTGCTCGCGGGCATGACCCTTTATGAACTGCTCTCTTACGACAAGCGCTGGATCGAAGATCCAGATAAACAATTGCCCTCTTTCTCTCCGCTCAGTCGCAAAGAGACCCTGCGCCGTGTGCCCCAACTCAAATCCGAAGAGTTGGTCAATGGTCTGGTCTATTATGACTGCCTGATGCACTCCCCCGAACGCTTGAGCCTGGATTTTTTAATGGCTGCCGCTGAATCCGGAGCCGATTTGGCCAATTATGCCGAAGTCACAGATTTTGTTCGCACAGAAAATACCCTGACCGGGGTCGAGGTCACAGATCTGCTCAGTGGCCAAAGCCACACGATTTCAGGCCGGGTCGTGGTCAATGCCTCGGGCCCCTGGGCCGATCTTTTGTTGGGCCTGATGGAACAAGAGCCCGCCCGACACCTGATGCGCTCCAAAGGCGTTCATATTGTCACCCGTGTGATTGCACCACTTGAGCAGGCCCTGACCCTGACCAACGAAGCTGGAGAGCATCTCTTTGTGATTCCCTGGCGCGGCCACACCTTGATTGGCACCACTGACCGCGAATATCGGGGTCATCCCGACGATTTTAAAGTCACCCTCGAAGATATCGATGAGCTGATCGACAAAACCAATCGTATGTACCCCGCCGCCGAATTGACCCGCGCTGATGTGCTCTATTATTATGGTGGGCTGCGCCCGATTGTAGAAAAAGAGACCAAGGTCAAAACCGAGAGCTACAAGGCCTCACGCAAACACGAGGTTTACGATCATGAAGAAGAGGGCATACACGGTCTGATCTCGGTAATTGGGGGCAAATACACCACCGCCCGCCATCTGGCAGAACAGGTCGTGGATCAGGTCTATCACCAGCTCAAAACCAACAAAGTTCACTGTTCCACGATCCATGCCCAGATCAGCGGCGGCCTGATTGAGCGCTTTCAGGACTTTGTCGAAAGTGAGCAAAACCGCTGGTGTCTACACTCCCCCGAGCTGATTGCCCATCTCTGCCGCAATTATGGTGCCCGTGCTGAGCGGGTACTCGAACTGGGCAAAGCCGATCCCGAACTGCTCGAACCCCTCTCCCCCCTGCGGCAAGAAGTGGGGGCCGAAATCCTCTATGCCGTGCGCGAAGAAATGGCATTTAACCTCGCCGATGTCGTCTTTCGACGTACGGGTTTGGGCACCTTGGGGCATCCGGGGTTGGCAGCCCTGGAAAAAACAGCAGGTTTAATGGCAAGTGAACTGGGTTGGACGCCAGAAAAAACAGCGGCAGAAGTCACAGCTGTCGCTGCGCGTTTTGAATTGCCTCCTGCCAGCGACAAACCAGAAACAGAAGCCGCCGCATGAGCCACCAGAGTCCGACTCAGCCGGTTTTTATTGTCAATCCACATTCCGAAAGTGGCAAAACAGGCAAAAACTGGCCAGGGATTCAAACCCAACTCAAAGCGCGTTTTGGTAACTTTGATGTGCATCTGACCGAAGGCCCCGGTCACGCCACCGCCCTGACCCGCGAAGTTCTCAAAAGTGGGGCCAGCCGGATTGTTTCTGTCGGCGGTGACGGCACCCTCAACGAAGTCCTCAATGGCTGGCTCGAAGACGATCAGCCGCTCAATCCCGAAGCCGAATTGGGCCTGATTATGCGCGGCACAGGGGGCGATTTTCGCAAATCTCTCGGTCTGGATAACGATTTAAACAGCTATCTCGAGACCCTGACCTCAACCCCCGCCCGGCGCGTCGATATAGGCAAAGTCACGCTCACAGGCAAAGATGGACAGCCTGTCAAACGCTATTTTATCAATATCGGCAGCTTTGGCATGGGCGGCGACGTGGTGCATGTGATTGAGAACTCCCCCCTGCACAAACACCTGGGCGGCACCCCCGGTTTTTTATTGGCCACTTTACAGAGCATGGCCCGCTTCCGTCCCCAGCGGGTGCGCCTGAAAATTGACCACACCTTGGATTTGCAGCAATCGATCTTGCAGGTTGCCGTGGCCAATGGCCAGGCCCATGGCGGCGGGATGCACGTGGCCCCCAAAGCCCAGATTGACGATGGCTGGTTTGAGTTGATTATCTTGACGGGTGTAGGCCCGGTTGAAGCAGCCATGACCCTGCCACGGGTCTATGTCGGCCAACACTTAGAAGCCCCCTGTGTACGTTATTTGCGCTGCCGCCATCTGGTCGCCGAAGCCCTGGATCAGGCCCCGGTCTGGCTGGAGGTTGACGGCGAATCTCCCGGCAAATTGCCCGCCACCTTTGAACTCTTGCCGCGCCGGATCAATTTGAAGGCATAGCAGGAGAAGCTGGCGGAACAGGGATCACTGTTCCACGAAGCTCAATCCCCAAAATACCCCTGCGTGTGGAAATGCGAACTTCTTTGCTCTGGCCCAAAGACTCAAACTCTTGCCGAGACAGGCTGATCCGCACTGGCTGAGTGTGGCCAGGCCAAGGGGCCAATTCGGCGTAATAACTGCGCGACTTCCCGCTCTGGGTCCAGGCCTGTTGCAAAGCCACTTGATGGGTCTGAGCAAACCAAGCAGTGCCAAAATTGAGCAAGAGTGTTCCCCCCAAAGCGAATAAACTCAAAAAGAGCCAGAGCAAAAAAGACTGTTTAAAGACATATGAAAAACGCTGGGGATCCAAGCTGAATTCGCCAAAGCGATTCTGTTGCAAAGATCGGGCAAAGCGCTGATAGAGCCAACGGGTTCCCCAAGCCCCAAAACCACAAGACGCGAGTGCCCAGCCCCAGAAAGGGGTGACCGCGATCCACATTTGAGAGACAGCCAGAGCTCCGCCAAGGAAGCCCGCCACACCCAATCCCAAACGTCCCACCGTAATCCCATCTTCAAAATAGATTTCTTGGGCCACAAACAGCCCCAGAGCAGAGAGCAGCGGGATGGCTTCAGGCGAAGCCGCCACAGGTTCGGGGACATAGCCCTGGGCTTGCAGGGTGGACGTGAGTGGCATTGCTGAGAGAGGGGCAATCCGCAAACGGGTATGGCAAAAAGCACAGGACTCCGCCGGAGGCTGGGAGCGGTGACAGGCAGGACAAATCATCTCAGACATATTTATAGCATAGCCGATTTTTTGCGAAAAAACTTCATAAATCCAGTCAAGGCAACCACTGCGTTGAGCACAGCAAAGCCCAATAAAAGGAATTTGTTGAGGGGCTGAGAGGGGGTGTATTTCATCAAATGGAACTCCCACATGCGGTTGTAGAGCGCCCAAAGCGCTTTGCGCCGCGCCAATAGGGCCCCGGTTTGGGGGTCGATATACATTTCAGTCTTGGCATCATCCCCAAAGACAACCCGATAAACCGGTACACCCGAAACATAATTGCCAACAGATTTTGGCAGCAACTGAACCTCTGAAATCGCGGCTTTGCCCTGGTATTGGCTTAAGGCGATGGCCCTGACCCGCTTGGGGGAGAGTGGGCTTAAAGGCTCCCCAGCAGCACTGAGCAAAAGTGGCGGCCCTTTGGTATGAGAGAGCAAATAGACCGTCTCTCCAGCTAAATTATTCAGCTCCACTTTGAGCAATTGACTCCCCGGCGAAAGGACATGTAAACGGCTCCGCAAGGTGTGTAAAGCAGGTGTTTGAGGAGATAGAACCAAAGGTTGGGGCGGGGCATCGCGATAGAGATCGGAGAAATCGAGACTGTACATCAAAAAGCCACTCAAACTCCAAAGTAAGACCTGGCCAAAAGCCAATAAGCCGAGATAGCGGTGCAGGGCAGAGCCCCACTGGCGAAAGCGAAAAACAGACATGAGACGACTCCTTGGCCTGTGCGCGCAGGCGGCGTTAATACCTGCCTCAAAAGACGGCGCTCTGGCTTTCCGGATGGATTACAGTTGCGGCACAGCCCCGGATTCTCACCGGTGTTTCCCGCGCTTTGAAGCTGCTAATAGCTTAGCCCAGTTTGCTAGCGGGGTGCAAATCAGGACTTAGAAAAGGGCTTAAGCCACAGCCTGCTCAGGTTGAGTTGCAAAAAAGCCCCGAATCTCCCGAACCAATCCCTCATTGTCTTCATTTAAGAGGCAATGGCCTGTGCGCGGCAGAATCACCTCGCGGCCTTGGGGCAAATGGGGCGTAAGTGCCGAGGTCGCCCGCGAGATAAAGGTCTCTTTTTGGCCGCGTATACACAAAATCGGCAAGTGCAGCGCATCGAATTGCCAGGGCAAAAGCTGGGGATATTCCCGCAACCACAGAGCCTGCACTTCACGGTCAGAGCGCATATAGGCCTCTACAAACGCAACAACCCGAATGGGGTCAGCCGTTCGGGCATCCCAGGCCAGCGAATTTAAATGGCGAACCACCTCGGGCCGGTAATGGCGAGCGCGGGCATAGGCCTTGGCATAGAGCGGCAGAGAGGCTTTAACCAAGGGGCGCAGCTCAAAAATCGCAGGTTCCATCCAGACGGCTGAAGTAATCGGCAATCCCCGTTGCATCAGCAAATAAGAGACCAGACCACCCAGTGAGTGTCCAATCAGACGAAAAGGGCCTTGAATATGGGTCGAGATAAAGGTTTCAACCCAGTTGAGATATTCTTCGATTGAACGCGGTTTGGATTTTTTTGAAAAACCATGTCCTGGCAAATCGGGTGCGAGAATCTGAAAATGCGGACTCAAAGCCGCCAGAATCGGCATATAAAGCTGAGCATCGGCCCCATTGCCATGTAAAAGTAGCAACGGCTCTCCCTGACCAAATTCCAGATAGTGTAGATGGCCAGTACCTGGATCGCGGCGGTATTCGGGCATGGGATTCTCCTTATTCAAGTAGCACATTCAAGCGGCGCAATGCAATCGCATTTTAACAGCAGTCAGCCCGGCTCAGAAGTGATTTGACGCGCTTAACCGTTCCAGGTTAAGCTCCTAAAGCCCGTTTGAAGGAGCGCAACATGCTGCACGAGACAATGAGTCTGGTGGTTCAGAACACCGCCATTCAGTTAATCACACCCGCAAACAACCCCTATGCCCAAAAATTTAAGCGGGTCTACCAAGAGCGGCCCGGCTATGAATACGAAGCGGTCTTGTCTGCACTCTTAAAAAAAGTTTTGTTGGCAAAGCCCAACCCCGTTTACTTTGATCTGGGGGCCTTTATCGGTTATTTCAGCTTCTTCCCAGCCAAATTATTGGGCGAAGAGCACACAGTCTATGCCTTTGAGAGCAATCCAGAGCATGTTGAATTGCTCAAACAGGGAATCGCTCTTAACGGGCTCCGCAATGTGGAGATCATTCATGCTGCGCTCTCAGACCAGGTTGAAACCCTGCGGATTATCAACAACAGTGTTTCAGCCATTGGCAATGAAGGAGGGCTGGAAATTGAATCGGAAACCCTTGATGGGATTTGTGCCCGCCGGCAATTAGAACCCACAGTGATCAAAATGGATCTTCACGGGTTTGAGGGCAAGGTCCTCAAAGGCATGCAGCAGATTCTTCACGGTTCTTTGGAATACCTCTTTTTGGAGTTGCACCCCAATGTCTATTTGGAAAAATTCACCCCCGGATTCACCCGTGGCATGATTCTCGATCAACTTGAGGCTGCAGGTTTTAACAATTATTATGTTGCTGGCCACCGCTACAGTTGGTCGGATGGCATGCAGCGCTTTTTTGATACCGGGCGTTTTGCCTATCAGCAATTGACCCGCGAAAACAGAGGTCAATTGTTATTTGACCGCCACAACCAGATTTTTATACTGGCAGCCAAGCCGCTCTTGCCCGATTTGGTGGGCCCCAGCGTGATTGATCCCAGCACCGAGTAAACGAGAAAAGCTGTGTTATTGCTCGAAAAAAAACAAAGCGAACTGGATAACTCAGTCTTGCAAGCCGCCTTGCTTCAGGCTGGCGCAATTTTGCTGCGCCACCCCAGTCACTCCCTGGCTGATTTTTTGGCCGTTTCAGAACGGATCACCGATCAATTTTTGCAGGTAGACCCCCAAAAGGGCGCCATGGGAGCACTTGGGGCCAATTTTGGACGCAAACCCATTGCCGGATTTGACAGCTTATTTTCAGCCACAGGGGGTGACTATGCCCTGCCCTTACATGGAGAGGGCTATTTTCATTTTAGTGACCCACCCCATTTGCTCTGGTTTTTTTGTGCAAACCCCGCCCAAGAAGCAGGAGAGACCTTGCTCTGTGATGGCGAGAAATTATTCGCAAGTCTGCCTCAGAGCATTCAAGCGGGATTACAGCAACAAGCGATTGTCTACTCCCGCATCCATCCCCCCAGCACCTGGCAAGAACTCTATGGCAGCAAAGACCCCACCCAGGTACAGGCCCATTTTAAGCAGCGGGGCATTGAGAGCAGATACCTGCCCGATGGCAGTATTGAAAGCCGTTTTCGCAGTTGTGCGATTCGCCATCGGGCAGGCAAACAGATCTTTGTGAACAATCTTTTGCCCTTTGCACTGAGAGAGCTTGATACCCCCGAACAAACCCAAGCAAGGGTGCGATTTTCCAACGGAGAGCCCATTCCCAGCGAATGGATATTTCAAATCCAGGCCCAAGCGCAAGCCCAACAGGAAGAAATTCACTGGCAAGCGAGGGATATCTTGGTGATAGACAATACCCGCTTCTTACATGGCCGCAGACAGATTCGCGACCCCCAGCGGGAGCTCTATTTGCGCCTGGGTTATGCCAACTTCATCCGGCAAGCGGTGGCTTAAGATGTCATCGAAGTCTCCCTTGACCCTTTTGCTCACCAGTGTCGGCAGCTTATTGGGCCAAAACATGCTCGACAGCCTGGCCGATCGCCGTCAAGCCGTTCGGGTGGTGGGTCTCAACTCTCTGGCTGAGAACCCCCGCAATTTTCACTGTGATCAGGTCTATCTGGTTCCCCCCACCCAAGATAGCCACTTTTTAACACGGTTTAAGGCGATTGTGGCTACAGAAAAACCCGATCTCATTCTGGCCGGACGGGATGACGATGTTTTGTTTTTGAGCGATTTAAAAACAAAACAGCCAGAGTTAGCGGCCCGAATTCCCTATGGCGATTCTCTGTCTGCAGAAATCATGCAAGACAAATTAAAAAGCCATGATTTTGCCAAAAGCCACGGCCTGCCTTTTGTTGATTCGTGTTTACTCGATGCCAGCCTTAGCCGCACACAATTGGAGGCCTTTTTAAAACAACAGGGATTCCCCCTGATACTCAAACCACTGACTGGTTTTGGTTCGAATGGCGTCTGTATCCTGACAGCTCCCGATCAACTCGAAGCGCTGTGGCCATTTAAGCATCCCATGCTGCTTCAACCCTATCTCAGTCCCCCCCCCGATCTGGCTGTTTATTTCAGCCAATACCAGCAAGCCATGCCCTTGTTTTTTCAGCTTCCGGAAAAGCATCAACACGCTTTTCAGTGCATCATTGGGCCCCAAGGCCAGATTGGCGAAGGCTTTTGTGCCAAGATGAAATTGGTCATGGGTCGGGTTGAGCAGGTTGAACGCAAATATCACAGCGATTTATTGGCCTTGGGTCTGAATTGCGCAAAGGCTTTTCGCGACCTGGGCTGGCGGGGTTCGTTTAATCTGCAAGCCAAACGCAATCAGAAGCAAAAATGGCAGATTTTTGAATTCAGCCCACGCATGACGGGCAGCTTATCTGCCCGGCGGCTTTTGGGGTATGACGAACTGGGCCTACTCTTGGCCCAGTTTGCCCCCGAGGCCCGTTTTCCTTTTGACCCCTTTCAAAGTGAGAGCCGGGGAATGGTCATGCGCTCCCTCAAAGATGACTTCATCCCCTATGACGCGCTCAGGCAATTAATAGATGAGCAACAATGGCAAAAAAAATCCTCTTAACCGGGCACCGAGGGTATATCGGAGCATGCCTTTACCAGCATTTATCCCAGCGCTTTCAGGTCGAAATTATCTCTGAACGTCTCGAAGCACTGCGCCCAAAATCGCGGGAAGCGGATCTGATTGTCCACTGCGCTGCCAATCGCGAAGTCCACACCCCTTCGCAACAGGCTTTGTACCTAAGCAACGAACTCGGCAGCTTGCGTTTGCTGGAAAGTATGTCTTCCCCCACGCCTGTGCTGTTTCTCTCCAGCCGCATGGTCTATGCCTCTGCAAGCCCCGAATCAGGCTGGCGCGAAAGCGATCTGCCGCAGCCCCAAACGGCCTATGGCCAATCAAAATGGGCCACTGAGCAAAAGATTGTGGCCAGCGGCTTCCCTTACTTGATCTTAAGACTCAGCGGCGTGTTTGGCCCGGGGATCGCACAATGGGGGAGAACGTTCCCTGAGCAGGTTTTAAGGCATTTACTCAAACGCGAAAGGGTTGTCTTTTCGCGTGTTGAACAGGTTCGGGATTATCTCTATATTTGGGATTTGGTGAAACAAATAGATTACCTCCTTGATTGCCCGGATGTCTGGCCGGGCATTTTAAATCTCAGCGGCAAACCCCGCCCTGTAAATCCGTTACTCGCAAGCCTGCTGCAAGCATTTACCGAGAAATTTGGGGAAAGCCCGCTTGTCAGCACAAAGACAAGCGCACAATCCCCCCAGGGGCCTCCGCGCCTGAATATTGAAAAAGCCCTGAGCCTGCCCGACTTGCCTGAATGGAGTGACGATACCCATGTGATTCAAGCCCTGGTAGAAGATGCCTGGGTGCGTTTTGGCGCATCTGAGTCCCCTGCTTGCCAAGGAGCCAAACCCCTGTGCTAAAATTAGGTGGATCTTGAGTGAATCTAACAAGCGTTTATAACAATCATAAGGTAATCTTCTCCATGCGCCATCTCTCTCCTCTCTGCGGAACTCTGCTTCTGAGCCTAATCACAACGGCTTGCGGGCCAACCACCCCCGCTCCCACCGCCACAGACAGCCAACAAATTGCCCTGCTCCAAGAACAGATCAAAGCCCTGACCAAAAGCAGTGCGTCTCCCAGCCCCAGCAGCACCAGCAGCAGCGGCTCATCAAGTGTCGCAGCCGTATCCGGCGATGCCGCCATTCCCGTCAAAACCATGCAGGCCCAGCCCGCAGTGATCACGGTGGCCCCCGGCCAAGAAAAGCCGATTGAAATGGTCGTGTTGGTGCTTGAAAACAACAGTGTTTCGGTTTTAAAAAAGTTTGACCTGCTTGAAATCACAGCGGGCGACAGCAGCGTGGCTAGTGTCTCCAAAGAGGGTGTGATCAAAGGTCTCAAAGAGGGCGTCACCCCCGTGAGCTTAAAACTGGGCAATATTACCCAAACCCTGGTGGTAACAGTCAGTGGAACGGCCGTCGCAAGTCCAAGTCCCACCCCAGCAACCAGCAGCACACCCGCACCCGCGGCCACAGCCACCCCCGTTCCCACACCCACCCCAACAGCCACCCCCGACTTAAGCGCGTATAAATCCCTGGGTGTCGACAAAGAAAATTACCCCCTCAAAACCTTTGAAACTGCCCAGGTCTTCCTGACGGTGACGCTGCAAAGTGATGACGTGGCCTTGGTCAACGATCGCACCAAAGCCGAATGGAGTTCTTCCAATACCAGTATCGCCAGTGTTTCGGGCTCAGGTCTGATCAGCGCCAACAGTGTGGGCACGGCCACGATGACCGTAAAATTTGGCGGTTTAACCAAGACCTTTACCGTAACAGTGACCGCTTCTTAGTTAAGTTTTAGGTTTTAGGCAAAACAGAACTGCCTAAAACCTAACCCCTAAAACCGCCTCCCCGCCTTCCTGCTATAATGAAGTCTGTCCTATTTCCAGCAAGGAGCAGTACGGGTGGCCCTTTTGCCCTCTCAACAACCCTCTTCCCCCTCCGCATCCGCCAAGTGGCTGGATCGCATTCTCAAACAGGGGGATTTGGGCATTGCGGTGATTATGATTGCTATCATCGGCCTGATGATGGTGCCACTGCCGACCTTTTTTCTCGATATTTTGCTGACCCTCAATATTGCCTTGGGTTTGCTGGTCTTGATGGTCTCGCTCTACGTGGACCGCCCCCTCGACTTTTCAACTTTTCCCACCCTGCTCTTGGTCTTAACCCTGTTTAGGCTGGCCCTGAATATATCTTCGACGCGTTTGGTGCTCTTGCAGGCCGATGCGGGCAAGGTGATTGAAACCTTTGGCAGCTTTGTGATTGGCGGCAATTATATCGTCGGGATTTTGATCTTCATTATCCTGGTGGTCGTGCAATTTGTGGTCATCACCAACGGTGCGGGCCGCATTTCCGAAGTGGCAGCCCGTTTTACCCTCGATGCCATGCCTGGCAAACAAATGGCGATCGACGCCGACCTCAACAGCGGCCTGATCGACGAAGAACAGGCCAAAGAGCGCCGCCGCGACGTGCAACGCGAGGCAGATTTTTATGGCAGCATGGACGGTGCCAGCAAATTTGTGCGCGGTGACGCCATTGCGGGCATTATTATCACCTTTATCAATATCATTGGCGGGATTTTGATTGGCACCTTCCAATTGGGCATGCCCATTGTGCAGGCCATGCAGCGCTATACGGTGCTCACGATTGGCGACGGTCTGGTCAGCCAGATTCCGGCGATGGTGATTGCGATTGCCTCAGGGGTCTTGGTTTCGCGGGCCGCCGGAGAGAGCCAATTGGGTGAGCGGGTCTCGCGCCAATTGTTAAATATGCCCCGAGGCCTATTGGTTGTCTCGTTTTTTTTGATGCTCCTGGGTTTGTTTACGCCCCTGCCCAAAATCCCCTTCTTGATTTTGAGCACAGTTTTGGCAGCGATTGGCATGATCATGTTGCAAGAAGAAAAACGCCAAATCGACAATGGCGAAACCCCCAACAGCAGCGGCAATATCAAAGCCCTGTCCGGCGGCAAAGAAATGACACCGGCCTTGAGCCCCGCCCAAACGGGCATGATGAGCAGCCGCAAAGAACCCGAAGACATGATCAAATTGCTCAAGGTCGATCCGATGGAGCTGGAAATTGGCTACCGCCTGATCCCGTTGGTCGATGCCGAACAGGGCGGCGACCTGCTCGAACGCATCACCAAAATTCGGCGGCAAATGGCCCTGCAATTGGGCCTGGTTTTGCCACCGATTCGTGTGCGCGACAATATTCAGCTCAAACCCCGCGACTATTCGATCAAATTGCGGGGCGTCGAAGTGGCCCGGGGCGAAGTGCACGTGGGCCATTATTTGGCCATGAATCCCGGTTTGGCCAGCGAACAGCTCGAAGGGGTGCAAACGGTTGAGCCGGTCTTTAATCTGCCTGCGGTCTGGATCAGCGAAGCGCAAAAAGAGCGCGCCGAAATCTTGGGCTACACGGTCTTTGACCCTTCCACCGTGGTGGCCACCCACCTGACCGAAATCGTCAAACGCTACGCCTCAGATATTCTCACCCGCCAAGACGTGCAGCGCCTGCTCGACACGGTCAAAGAAGAAGCCCCGGCTGTGATCGACGAATTGGTGCCTGGCCTGCTGAGCGTGGGTGAGATTCAGCGCGTTTTGCAAAATCTGCTGGCCGAGCGGGTCTCGATCCGCGATATGATTCCCATTTTAGAGGCCCTGGCCAACCATGGCCGCGCCACCAAAGACCCCGATCTCTTAACCGAACACGCCCGTTTTTCTGTGGCCCGCTCGATCTGCATGCCTTTGCGCAGCCCCCAGGGCATGTTGCCGGCCTTGACCCTGGCCGCTGAGCTGGAGCAGATCATGAGCGAGTCGGTTGCCCGCACAGATCAAGGCCTGACCCTGACCTTGGAACCCCAAATTGCGCAGCAGATCGTGAACAATATCGCCCAAAAGGTCGAAGAGACGGCGGGCAAAGGCTATCATCAGCCGATCCTGCTCTGCTCCTCAAAAATCCGCCTGGTCTTGCGCCGCTTAACCGAACGGGCCCTGCCGATGATGACGATTCTCTCGTACAACGAGGTCATGGCCCAAGAGGCCCAGATTCAGACGATTGGGCGTGTGGATTTGAGTTTGCAGCTGAGTTGAACCGCTCTTAGTCGGACTGCATCTGAAAGACGCCGCCCTCTTGCGACTGGTACGAGAGCGACACAAAGGCCACATGAATCGGATCCCAGGCATTGCCCCCGGATTGTTTGACAAAGCGCACCATATAGCTCAGATTGAGGCGCAAACTGGGATTGAGCTGATAACCCACGCCCACCACTGAACGGTTTTGGTTGAGGCCCTCGCCACCAAAATCAAAGAAAAACTCACTGGAGACAAACGGCGTCCAATCACTGCCGGGCTGATTAAAGCTCAAAGCCAAGCGGTTGCGGTAGCGCCAGCGCTGGTTGTCGGCCCGCACCCGGTACTCAATCCGGTGGCGATTGGCCCAGCCAATCTGTTCGTTAAACTTGCCCCGAAACAGCGGCTCCAACTCCAGCCGGTGTTCTTCGATAAAGCGGCGGTTTTCAAGGTTTTGCACTGCCGAATTGGTAAAATGAGCGGCCAAACTAAACTGGGGTGTGAGATTCCAGATCGGGCCAATGCGCCAGAGCAATTGATGAATATCCGGAAAAACCGGCCCCTCTTGCAATTCGGTATAAAAACGCAGTTGGTCGGGAATAATATCGTGCCAAGCCAAATTGGGGTCGGTTTCAGGCGAAAGCGTGAGTTGAAATTCACTGGCCAGCCAGAGTTCGGTCTTGAGGTTTTGGGCCTGGGCTGGTGGCAGACATACTGGAAGCGCCCAAAAAGCCACCAACAAACCCACAGACAAAACCTGCCGCAAAGACTTTATAAGCAATGAAGGTGCATGCATATTGAATCTACCTGCGCAAATAATGAGCTGCTGATTTTTGAGGGGTCAGCCCAAATTATAACCCAAATATGCGTCAGCGGGCTTTGCTCAACCACATGCGGTAATTTTCAAAGACAAAGGGCTGAACGGGTTTTTTAAAGATCTGAATCGCTGTGCCAACAGGCACATGGTTAAAGACCCATTTGGCCCCGCCAATATTCAGCCATTCTCCGCCTTCTTGCACCCATTTATTGCTCAAACGCAGACAGCCATGGGAAGCTGGCGCACCGAGCAAATAGAGGTAGTTCTCACCGACCAGACCGTGATTGCCATATTCAAAGCTAAAATTGGGCACGAGAATGGTGGTCCAAAAGGGCATCAGGGATTCATACAAGGTGGATTTGGGCGAGGCTATCTTGGGCCCGAGCTTAAACTGCCCTGTGGGCGTGATTTTGCCCGGCGCGGCGCTGGAAGTCAAGAGTCGTTCGATAATTTCATCTTTGTAGGTGACCAAATAATACTGGCGCTGGGAAATGCCGTTTTGGGCATAGTGCAAATTGACCCAAACGCGCCAATCTGCAGGCTTTTTGCTCAGACCCGCGATCTCGACCTGTTTGGGAAAGACCGAAGCGGGAAAGGGCTGAATATACAGGCGCAAATTGCGCGGGGCCACCCCCGGATAATTCAGACTGAGCTTGACATCTTTACGGCCTGGCGACTTAAACAGAGCTGCGATTTGCACCTGGCCCGAGGCCGGAATCTCAAAGGCCAGCTTGCGGCGGGGGAGTGCCACTTGATCATAGCCTTTGTCGTCATAACTCAGCTCACCTTTAATCGGAAAAGCCGAAGCTGGCAGACCTGCTGCGTTTTCGATCCAGATTTTGACGGGGCTGCGCTGCCCTTCTTGGGGATTGGCAAAGTCCGCCATCAGACGCAAACCACTGACAGGGGTGGGAATGGCTGTCGCGGCAGTGGTCGGAACCGGTGTGGGCACAGGGCTTTGAATCGGTTTGGGTGTGGTCGAGGGAATAATTTCGGGGTAATCCGATAAATCGGGGGAGGGAATGGGTTCCGCCCCCACAGCAGCAGCAACAGATGTAAAAATGACGCTTGCTAAGAAAAAAGGTAAAAAATATCGCATGGTTCGGTTCCAATCGTCAGGGAGTGCGGTCAATTTTCTCTAGCTGGAGAGGTTTTTGTACCTCTTTCAATGATGGTACAATGTGCAAGGCTTGTCAATGAGATGAGCCCGCCGCAGCGCAGGAAAAAAGCACCCCAAAACACAGGCATTCAGGCAAAAAAAATGGCATCACAAGACGGTCTGGATTTGGCAATCAGCATGGTCTCCCCGATGATCTTTGGTCTGGTGGTGGGGCTCTATCTGGACAAAGTCTTTCACACCCCCCCTGTCTTTATGCTGGGCCTCACCCTGCTCGGTGTCGCCACTGGCTTTTGGAGCATTATTAAACGGGCCTATAACATGGCTCCCCCACCGATTTCCCCCGGCGAAAAAAAAACGAAACCAGATTCCAGCGAAGGGCTTTAAAAGCCGCGGCAGAAAATAGTCAAAACAGCGTTATAATAAATTATTAATATGTGTTAGGGATCCACTAATTCCAACGGGGTATAGGCAATGGCGCGCGGAGACATCGATGATCGCATCCTCAAACAGGCCTTAATTGATCGCCAATTGGTAGATAAAACAGCGCTGGAAAGCTTGATTCAAGACCAAGCAGGTCGTTTTCAAGCCCTGCGGAAAACCCTGCCCGGCAGTTCTTTTTTAATCAACCTCGCCCAACACACCCTGGAAATCACCGATCTCGTCAGCAAAGAAACGCGCAAAAAATTGTCGCTCAAAAGTGGCAAAGCCGAGGCCTTTGACCCAGAAAACTGGGAACATTGGGGCAGCTCGCCGCTCTTGGTTCAGGGCAGTGACGGCACCCAAGTCGCCCGCCTTGATGGCGAACTTACCCCCACGTATGGCCTGGTCACCCTTCCCGACAGCAGCTATGTCTACAACAATGGCCGTTTAGATACCGAATACTTGGCCACCAGCGAGTCGTGTCTGTTTGCGGGCCTCTACAAAGGCAAGCCCACTGCCGCACCTTACGATCTCTTTCTCTCCCGCGACCGCTCCCTGCTCTGTCTCAGTGACCGGGGAGCAGGCACCCTGCGCCTGATTTCAACCCAAGATTTCAGCGACCAGGGCCCGATTCAAATCCGTGAAGCAGGCAGCAATCTGGCCCTCAATATCGCGCCGGACACAGCCCAAAAACGGATCTTTATCACGGATAACCAGACCTCGAATTTGTATATCCTCGATTTGGAAAGTCTACAGGTTCAGCGCCAACGGGTCGGATTGGGCATTTTGGGCAATATTTTGCTCTCACCCGATGGCCAGCATCTCTACTTACTCACGCTCAAACCCAACCAAAACCTGGTTTATCTCAATACCAAAAGCTTTGAGGCCGAAAAAAGCGTCAAACTCAAAGGGGATCTGTTTAAAGCCAATAGCAGCGATCCCTCCGACCTCTTTGCGCTCTCTCCCGATCAAAAACAATTGCTCGTCATGACCTATCTCAATGAGCCTAGCCCCTTCACTCCGATCATCACTGTTTTGGAGGCAGATGGTGTCAAAACAGTCAGGCGTTATTCGATCAAAGAAGAGGGCAAACCCAGCCAGATTTTCTTTGCAGGCAAAAACCCCTTTCGAGAACATGCCCGCCGCCTCGAAGATCTGGTTGTAGAAGCCCGCTTGATTGAGCCCCGGGTACTCTGGGAACTCAAACGCGAATTGCGGGAATTGCAAGGCCTCGATCCGGATGAAGAGGGCCCTCTCCAGCCGCGCAAAGCCAGCGAAAAAAGTGAAGCAGAAGCAGAAGCCCCGGAAGAAACCGCCACCCTCGAAGAAGAAACGCCGGAGGCCGAAAAAGAGCCTGAATTCCTCGAAATTGAGCAGCATATTATTGATATCGCGGTCACCAAAAAAGACCAACAGAAAAAAGACGAGATGGGGATCACCCCCGCCAAGGCCCCCAAAATTGATCTGCCCCACGAGGCCCTCGAAGAGATCATCGACATCATGATCAATACCTTCCAGAAACAGGTCGAAGAGGATATATCCGACTATCCCGACGTCATGATGCGCCTGCGCGAAGAGGCTGAAAAAGCCCGTCAAGAGCTGGAAAATTACGACTCCGTGATCATTCAGATTCCCGATCTGTTTGAAGGCAAATCGCTGCGCACCGTCATCTTGCGTGAAGCGATTGTAATGATGCTCGATCTTAAAGCCTCGATCAAAGCTGCAGGGGCGCGTACCGTTCCCACCCATTGCCCCAATTGCCGCCAACCCCTGCTGGGAAGTTGGGACTGCGATGCCTGCGGCTTCGAAATCGACAACGCTGAACGGGCCTTTAAACGCCGCACGGCCTCTGCTGAACCCACCGCCAATTTGGCGCGGGGCCAAATTTTGGTGCCCGATCCACTGGGTCTGCGCATTTTACAGCTCAACCCATTTAAATTTGTGAGCTGGAGCCTCGACCCCGATCAGCTCTCCTGCGACTATCCGGTGGACTGTCTGATGTTGCCCAATAACAATCTACTCCTGGCAGACAAAGATGGGCACAAGATCATGGAAGTCGGCAGCCGGGGTAAGATTTTTTGGACATTCGACACCCACGCCTCGGGCCGTCATGCCCTGCGCAATCCCGTGCGCATTACCTACCGCTACGAAGACGACAATTCCGTGCGCCTGCTGATTGTCGATCAGGGCAATCACCGTGTGCTTGAAGTAGATAAAAACCACGAAATCTACTGGGAGTTCGGTGTACAGGGAGAGGCCGGTGATTACGGCAAACACCTCGATACCCCTTGCGATATCCAATACACCCACGAAAACACCTATTTGATTGCCGATACAGGCAATAACCGGGTAATCGAGGTCAAAGGCGGGAATATTTACCAAGAGTGGGGCGAAAAGCTCGATCTCAAATCCCCGACCTGCGCACTGCGTCTGCTCAATGATCACACCCTGATTCTCGACTCAGGCAATTACCGCTTGCTGGAATTGGATGATCGGGGAGAGATTGTGCGTGAATCCACCTATTACAGCCGTGAAATTGACGAAGAATTCCGCGTTGTCCACCCCATCAAAATGATTCGCCTGCTCAATAAAGATATCTTGATCATGGACGAAGACAAATTGATTCAGGTAATGTTGAGCACCAATAAATTGGTTTGGTATTCCAAACTCGACGATCTGGCCTTTCAGCCCCAGGTGCAAGAGTCTGAAATTGTGATTGACGAAAATGGCAATGAACGCCGGGTTTACAAAGTGGTCGACCATGGTGAAATGCGCCCTGTGCGCCTCTCCCAAAAGATCAACTTCAAACGCATGCAGCAATTGATTGCCGCCCGTCTGCACAATGAACATATCCCCGGAGAAGAAGAAGACCCCGATAAAATGAGTATTGGGGCAGCGGATCGTTTGCGCAGCCTGCTGGCCGATCGCAAAGCCGAACAGGCCCGCACCATGCAGGAACTCAATCTGGAGACCTTTCAACCCTCCGAAATTTTCCAAAAGCCCGATACCGAACTGCCCAATATCCGCCGCTACTGCATCGACCGCCACCACAACGCCCTGATTCGCATCAACCGCAAGGGCGAAGTCAAATGGCATTATGGCTTTGAGGTCGGCCAAACGCTCTCGCGCCCCTTCCACATCGCCGAGACCAAACGCACCCTGTTGGTCTCAGACACGGGCAATAACCGCATTCTCGAAATCTCCAAAGCGGACAAGGAGATCATTACCGATTTCCGTGGGCCCGCCGACTCCCCACTCTCAGGCCCGCGCAGCGCCAACCGCACCGCCATGGGCCGGACGATTATTGCCGACCAAAAAAACAAGCGATTGGTCGAACTCGACTCCCGCGACCGTGTTGTCTGGGAGTTTAACAAGTCTGGCCAACTCTCTTCGCCCCAATACGCCGAAGAAGTTGATAACGGGGATATTCTCTTTGCCGACTCCATGATGAACAGCATTCGCCAGATCGACAAAGAGGGCAATTTGCGCTGGTCTTATGGCAGCAGGATCAAAGGCACGGGCCCCGGTCAGCTCTTTGCTCCCGAATACGCCACCCGTTTGCCCAATGGCAATACCCTGATTGCAGACACACGCAATAACCGCATTGTCGAAGTGGACATGAACGGCGCCCAGGTCTGGTTGTACGAAGGCCGGGGACGCCAAAAAGTGCTCAACCCGACCCGCTGTGAGCGCACCGAAGACAATACCACCTTGATTATTTACAACAACAACCGTGAAGTCATTGAGGTCGATGACAAAGGGGAAACCCTCTGGTACTTCCGCATGGGCAACGATGTGTTTTTGCCACCCGTACACGGCAAAGGTGCCAAACAAATGGTGGAAAAACTCAGCACCTATTACAACCCAATTGAAAAACGCCTGGTGCGCATGGCCGCTAACGACGGCATGAAAGGGGTCGAGGTGCATGTCACGCTGATGGACAATGTGCAGATGAAATCCGTGCGCGCCTCTTTGGTGCTGATGGCGCTGGAAAAATCTGGCACCGTGATCAAGACCTTTCCGACCCCCGAAGAATTGCTTGCGGATAAATTTGGCAAATTTATGATTGTCTCGTTTATTCTCAATCCAGATATCGGCATGGGCACCTTGGAACTGGATGTGGCTGCGATAGCTGAGATCGAAGCGGTCAAAGTCGAAGAGATCAGCTTTGAAGAAGCTGCTGCGGCAGGGGCCCGTTGATGATTCTCTACAGTGTGACCGTCTCTCTGCCCGAAAGCCGCGAAGACGAATGGCTGCACTGGCAGCGCGCCGAACATATCCCCGAAGTCATGGACACAGGTTATTTTAGCAAACACAGTTTGCACAAACTCCTGGAGCCGATCATGGAAGTCGGCTTCGTGACATACAACGTACTCTACACCACCGATTCCCTCGACAGCCTCAACCGCTATCGCGAAGAGGCTGGCCCACGCTTGCAGCAAAAGCATATTGACCGTTTTGGCGAGGAAATTTTCGCCATTCGCTCAGTGATGCAAATCTGTTAATTTTGATTGTTTTGAGCCCGATTGTGTTAAGAAAGTGAAGCCAAGATGCAAATTGTCCTGCTCGACCCCCAACTCAAAGAAAAAACCTATTTAATCGACGAAGACAGTTTGGGCGTCGAAAAAATCAAGCTCCCGTTTACAGACGGTCTGCCGCCGGGATTTGACCGCGAAATGGTGGGCCGTCAGGGCTACCGGGTCAAAGCCCAAATGGCCTGGAACAAAAACCAAGCAGAGATCTTTGAAATGAGTTTTTTGTATATGCATCCAGCGGATCGGGTGCTCAACCTGGCGGTGCCCAAGCGCCACCGGGTCGAAGACCTGACGGATTTGCTGGCTTATGTCAAACAGTTCATCGCAACCGAATTGCCTAGCGGTTCTTAAGCTCGGCGATCATTTTTTGGGCCAGGTCATCAGGCATGCGGGCATTTTGGACCTTAAAATGGTCCACTGAAAGTTTGGCATGGTCGCCATACAAGACGATTTTCCAGGTTTCATCGGGCTTTTTGCGCAACAAGACAAAATAGAGCAAATGGTCTTCGGGCCGGGTAATCCGCAACAGGGCCCAGCCTTTGCTCGCCACCAAGGCCTCGGTATAACAGATCGGCTTACGCTCACCTTTGCAAATAGGCTGTTCAGCCTGGGCCATCAGGCGCTGTTTGGGGCTGTCCTGGGCCTTTTCGAGCCGGTTTTTAAAATTGCGAATATCCTGGGTTTGGGCCTGTGCGACAGGCGAAAAACTCCCCAAAACAAACAAAGACCCCAATAAAGCCCCCACAACAGAGAAAACAATCCGTGGCATAAAGTCTCCTTCTCCTCAGACAAACTGGCTGTTTTGTTTTTTCCCAGCTCAGGACAATCTCAAACAACCCACTCAAACAACCCAAGTCACAGCGCAACTTGCAACTGGCGTGTTAAAATCAGCGAAATAGGCCATTCACCATGCAAAAAGAGTATTATCAGATCGAAAAAGAACTGGGCCAAGGGGGCTTTGCGACCTCTTGGCTGGCCCGTGATACGCGCAGCAAACAGCTCTGTGTGCTCAAAAAAATCAATCTGGCGCAAATGGATACCTGGAAAAGCCTTGAGCTGTTTGAACGCGAATGTAAAACCCTCAAGCACCTCAAACATCCGGGCATTCCGCGTTTTATCGCTGCCTGGAGCCACGAAGGCAACGAAGAGCAAGCACCCGAAGCCGTCTTGGTGCAGGAATATATTCCTGGCAAAAATCTAGAACAATGGCTCGAAGACGGGCGGCGCTTTACCGAAGCCGAAGCGCTTGAATTGGCGCTGCAAATGTGTGAGATTCTCAGCTATTTACACGGTTTTTCGCCGCCGGTGATCCACAGGGATATCAAACCCGGCAATGTAATTCTCAACGAGCATCAACGCCTGTTTTTGATTGACTTTGGGGCTGTTAAACAAACCTTGACCAACCAAAGCCAAAGTGTGACCCTGATTGGCACCTTTGGCTATATGCCCCTGGAGCAAATGGAGGGCAAAAGCCTTCCCGCCTCAGATCTCTACTCCCTGGGTGCCACCTTGGTCTATCTTTTAAGTGGGCGCACTCCGGCAGAGCTGGAGCGAAAAAACCTCAAGCTGGATTTTCGTCCCCACACCCAATTGTCGAATAAATTCAACCAAATTCTCGACACATTGCTCGAACCCGATCTCAGTAAACGCTACTCAAATGTGGCCGAACTCCAAGCCGACTTGCTCAAGCTCAAACAGAAAAAACACACAGCCCCAGCACTCAAAGACAGACTCAGCCAGTTTTGGCAAAAGACAAGCTCCGCCAAGCGCCAGCTGATCGGCTTGGGATTGCTACTCATACTCCTGTTCATTGGCTTACAAAATACAGTCCAAAAAGTAAAAAGAGTCAAAGAGAACTCCCAGCAAGCCGAAGAAAAAGCCGAAGAAAAAGAAAAAAAGCAAACACAACCCCCGCTGGCCAGAGACGAAATTCGCTGGGAAAAAGCCTCCTTGGCTCCTTGGGAAAGACTCGCCCAAGCGCCCCGCCTGGACAGCCTGAGCGAAGCACCCGATGGCACGGTTTGGGGGCTATCCAGTTCAGCCCTCTATGCCTTTGCTAACGACAACCCGGCACCGCAAAAATGGACAGTCCAGGCCCTGACCGGGGGTTACGCCAGCCTCAAATGGCTCGAAGCAGGCATTCGTGGAGAGGTCTGGTTTGGCACTTACAACAGCCAACTCTACCGCTTTGCCAAAGACGCCACCGAGGCCTTCGACAAACCCGACAGTGCCGACCTCAGCGCCATCGGACATTGGCAAAACCAGCTCTTGGCAGCGTATGGCAAACGGCTCTATATCTGGAATGCACGTTTGGGCCTGTTTCAGGTTTTAAAAGAATTTCCCGAAGAAGTTACTGCCCTGCACAATCAGGCTTCCGCTGAACTTTGGGTTGGGGCCAAGCACCACCTGTATCGCTATGATTCCAAACAGTGGACGTCCATTTGGCAAGGAGAAAGTGTCTACGACGACCGTATCCGCGCCATTCGCACCACCGAGGCCCACGTTTATCTCGGCTTGGAAAAAAGGGCCGTCGAGTTTGAGCGCCAACGCAAAACCCTGGCCCCGCTCTTGGTGGGCGGCACGGTCAAGGCCCTGGAAGTGCAGCCCAAGCAGGCTTTTTGGCTGGGCACAGCCGATACCCTTTCTGAGGGGCTCTATTTGCGTGTGCCTGGCTCGCCCTCTCTTTACAGCCTGGGCTACCGCGAAGGCCTGCCGGGCGACCGCTTCGAAACCCTGCTGCTGGATCGCCAAAAGCGCCTCTGGCTGAGTTTTAATTACAGCGGGCAAGGGGAGTTGTGGCGCGCCCCAGCCCATCAAGCCAAACAACAGCTCTTAATGCCCAAAAGCAAGGCCCTGCCAGCCCAATACTTCAAAGACGCCTGCACAGCCTGGGAGACACTCAAACCGGCCGCCTCCGAACAAATCGCGGGAGAGGTTTTTGCCCAGCAAACCCATGTCTTTTGGCAGCAAGAACTGGTTTGCCCCTACGGAGAAGGCTTTCGCCGCCGAGATGGCGTGGCACTCTTGCAAAACTTTCAAGGGCTTTTTCTCTGGCGGCACAACAAACTCAGCCACCGCACCCCGCCTCACAATGTCTATGGCAGCCACAGTCTCTTGCTCGATCAGCAAGATCAGATTTGGTTGGCCCGCACGCATCCCTACCACGTCTTTCGCAGTCAATTTCAGAACAAAGGACGCCAATGGCAAGCCCAGACCCGCCAGGAGGGGCTGTCCGAAGAGCGGGCCCCACTGCTTTTCCAAACCCGCAAAGGCCAAATTTTGGCGGCTGTGATGGTCAAAGAACATTTGCCGCTGCAAATCTGGGACCCCGCCACAGAACACTGGCAAAACACCTCCTTACAAGGGCCTGAAAACTATATCTCAGCCACTGCCCTGCGCGAACTCAAAAGTGGCGAACTGGCCCTGGCCACCGACAAAGGCCTGTTTATCCTGAGTGCCGATTTGCAGTCTGCCAAAGCTGTCAGTGGCCTGCCCTACCCAGATATTCAAGCCGTGGCCGAAGACAAACAGGGCCAGCTCTGGATCATTTACAACCGCTTTGGTCAGGGGCGCGGTCTGAGCGTCTGGAATCCCCAAAATGGGCAAATGAGGCATTTGGACGTGCGTTCAGGTCTGGTGCCCGACCGCTTTCAAGCCCTGACGATCGACAAAGAAGATCGGATTTGGCTGATGCAAGGGGGCATGGCCGTCAAGGTCTATCCACTGCAGGACCTGCGCAAAGCCTTAAAAATCCCCGTCCTGCCTTAAGCGCACTTGATGGCCCCTGAGTCAGCTGTTAAGCTGTGGGCAAACCTGTAAGATTGGCGCTATTTTACCCATGCAATTATCCGTCTCTGCCCTGTCTTTTCCCAACCCCGAACGCCGCAAACAGATCTTTTTACTGGCGCTGCCGATCATTGGCGGCATGGCCTCCCAAAATGTGCTCAATCTGGTGGATACTGCCATGGTGGGCTCTTTGGGCAACCAGGCCCTGGCCGCCACAGGCATTGGTGGCTTCGCCAATTGGATGGCGATGGCCTTTCTAACGGGGCTCTCTGCAGGGGTACAGGCCATGGCTGCCCGCCGCATGGGTGAAAAAAAAGAGGGTGAAATGGCAATTCCACTCAATGGCGGGCTACTCTTGGCCGCGTTGATCGCGATCCCCTGGTCCATTCTGCTCTTTTTTCTGGCCCCGCTGATCTTTCCCTTGCTCAACCCCGACCCCGGCGTGGCTGCACACGGCGTTCCCTATTTACAGAGCCGTTTGGTGGGCATGGCGGCAGTGGCCATGAATTTTTCATTCAGGGGCTATTGGAACGGGATCAATTATTCAGGGGTGTACATGCGCACCTTAATCGTGATGCATATTGCAGATATAGTCATCAGCTATATCTTGATCTACGGCCTCTTTGGACTGCCTGCCCTGGGCACCGCTGGCGCAGGCATTGGCACCACCCTGGGCACGTATATCGGCACCAGCCTGTATTTTATGGAAGCCCTCAAAGTGGCGCGCAAGAATGGTTTCCTCAAGGGCATTCCCCAAGGTGAAACGCTGCTGACCATGCTGCGGCTCTCGATTCCCGCCGGCATTCAGCAATTGTTTTTCTCAGCGGGCATGACAGCCTTTTTCTGGATTGTGGGCCGGGTGGGCACCGCTGAATTGGCAGCCTCAAATGTCTTGATCAATCTCTTATTGGTCGCCATTTTGCCTGGGATGGCCTTTGGCATGACCTGTGCCTCGCTGGTGGGCCAAGCCTTGGGCCGCAAAGATCCCCAAGATGCCAAGCGCTGGGGCTGGGAAGTCTCCTGGTTGGCCAGCTTGTGCGTGGGGCTGCTGGCGTTGCCTGCGGTCTTTTTTCCCGATCTGGTGCTGGGCCTGTTTTTACACGACCCCGCGACGGTGGCTCTGGCGCGTTTGCCCCTGCAAATGGTGGCTCTGAGCATGGCACTCGACACCCTGGGTTCGGTCCTGATGCAGGCCCTGCTCGGGGCCGGCGACAGCAAGCGGGTCATGCTGGTCTCCATTGTCTTTCAGTGGGGGATTTATCTGCCTGCGCTCTTTGTTTTGACCCAAATGGGTTGGCTCGGCCTAACCGGGATTTGGCTCTTGCAAATGGGCTACCGCGCCCTGCAAACCCTGGTTTTTACAGGGCTGTGGAAGCAGGGCAAATGGCAGAGCATCAAGGTCTAAAACAGTCCTTTTCGCCCCTTGATCTTGCTCGAATTAAAGGTTAAAATTAGCTTAATAAAACATTAAATCAGGTAATCAATATGAAACGTGCCCTTTTGCATTCAACCCTGGTGGGCCTGCTTTTAACCCCCGCTTTGAGCGCTTGCCAAAACAGCCTTGCTCCCGCACAACTCAGCACCAATCGGCTGAATGCCCAGTCTGCACTGCGCTCATCTGCTGCGGCCCGTTCTGACGAAGGTCTGCGCAAAGGGGTGATTGAATTGCGCAAAGTGCGTTTCAGCAAATGGGACAAAAACGTCAATGGTGTCTTGACCCGTGACGAAGTGAGTGACGAAAATATGGCCCTGCCCGGCGTGATCAGCGGTTTTAAAGACTACGATGTCAACAACGATGGCCAAATCACCCAAGCCGAGTTTTTGCGCGAAGACGTGATTGTCTTTTGGATGAACCTGATTCGTCCAAAAGTGGATGAACTCTTCAGCAAACACGACCGCGATGGCAATCGCCTCTTAACCGTCGGCGAGCAGGACAAGGTCAAACTCTTTTTTAGTCCCTGGCCCAA
Source organism: Candidatus Sericytochromatia bacterium (assembly GCA_044356335.1). GTDB lineage: Bacteria > Cyanobacteriota > Sericytochromatia > UBA7694 > UBA7694. Next base: position 30,762 of record JBIKWL010000008.1, on the reverse strand, counting down.
ACTCAAAGGCGGCGACCTCAATCAAGATGGTGTGATCACCTATAGCGAGTTTGAAGACGCCTATATGGAAGTGCTGCCTTTTTTCCAACAACCTGTGGATCGGCAAGCGCTGCCAAGCATTTAGATCCGGGTTGGTCTCAAACCCACAATCCCATTTAGAAAAGTCCCTGCGCGAAAAACGCAGGGATTTTTTTTATGCGGAGCGACAACAAACCACAGTCATACCCAACTTAAGGCGGCGGGAGATCTTCAGGATCCAGCGGCGCGGGCTCAATTTTGGGAGAGGGCTTCTGCCAACGCTGAATCAGGGCCTTAATTCCAGCTCCGGCCCCCAAGAGGGTGGCAAAGAGCAGGGTGGCGCGAAAGAGTTCTTTGCCGCCAAGAGCCAGCGGGAAAAAGAGCAGGCCGAGCAGATAGGCAATCGCCAGAGCGCGTGGACTCAGCAATGCCAGACGTTGCACCAAGATCAGTTTGAGTAAGAGCCAGAGCAGCCAAGCCGAGCCAAAGTAGATCAGCAGCGGGGGCAGCACCACCAGAATTTCGACCAAGAGCTTGAGTGTGTCTCCCAAGGCGCGGTTGAGCTTGTATTGAATCTGCTCACCCACGCCTTCGAGATTCCAAAAACGGCTGGGCGCTTTTTGCGTCAATTGCAGCTCGACGCTGGCCATGCGCAGCATTTGCTCAAATTCCTGGCGCTTGAGAATTTGTTCACGCAATTGGCGTTTGAGCCTGCGCAGGGTGGCTTTGTCTGGGGTGTCTTGGATTTGGGTCTGCAGATCGTCTTGATCCAGTTTTTGGGTTTGAACCTGTTTCCAGAGATCTTCGCTGCGAATATTTTTATTGCGCACCTCACCGGTTTTTTCAATCTTCTCAATCACCGTCAGCAAATGCTGTTTGGGTACCTTGAAGCTGATCTGGGCAGAGGACATCCCATTTTCGGGGCGGGACATGGTCGAGCTGACAATATAACCGTTGTGTTGGTTGACAATCAGACTGGTGGCCGTAAAGGCCTGGGTCAATTGGGGGACTTCCACACCCAATGTCGCGCTTTTCACCAGATAATCGGCCTGGTTATAACCCTGCAGCAGGGGAATCGGCGAAGCCGGAGGTGGAGCCGCAATCGCTGAGCGCTCCTTCAGGTCTTGGCCTGCCTGGTTTTGGCTCATTTGGCTCTCTGGGCGGCTGGCCAATAAATCATTGCTTTTTTGCTTTTTTAACTCTGTTTGACTGCGGGAAAGACTGTCTTCTTCATTAACAGGCGCACGCTCTTCTTCTTTGGCAGCCCCCAATACCATGGGTGGGGCTGCCGCAGGCTGGTTTTTATCCTGCCCTGCCCGCAGGCGGCTTTCATCAATGCTCAGATCGGGACGGGTACCCACCTGTCCGCCACCGGGCAGGCGTTTGGCATGGGTCGTATCTAAACTGCCACTATTGCCCTCCAACTGCAAAACGGCAGCGGGAATTTCGGCCTGCTTTGTGGCCCGATCAAAGAGCCCGTTTTGCTTAGGCATCAGAAAGGCCACAGCCAAAACCGCTGCCGCCACAGAAATTGCAGGCGGAGACTTGATCAATTTGAGCACACGCACAGACCAGGGCTCGGGTTTGTTCGGGGTCAAGCGGGGGTTGAGTTCGCTCCAAAACTGCTCAAAATAGTCGGGGGGAGGCGCCGTTTTCACCCTTTGCAAGAGCGAACGCAGTTCGGGGTCAAGCGGGGGATCCTGGGCCAAAAATGCAGGAGACAGTGCGTCTTCATCCGACTCAGCAAAGGAATTTTCTTGGTTCGGGCTCATGGGGCGTCTCCTCTCAGGGCAAAATACGGTTGCAATAATTCTTTGAGTTTCTTGCGGGCATAGTGCAAACGGGAGCGCACCGTGCCTGCCGGGGTACCCAGCACCTCCGCGGCTTCCGCGCAGTTCAGCTCTTCGAGTTCCACCAGGGTGACCACCTCGCGGTGTTCAGGTGAAAGTGTCTCCAGGGCCTTAAAGATCTGGTCACGGACCTCAGCCTGTTCCAATTGCTCAGGGGTCTTATCAAAATCCCCCCCGGCCTGCCTGGCGAATTCTTCGGGCTCGGTTGGCAATTCACGCCGGGCTTTGCCACGCAGGTGGTTGCGGGCCGTGTTCAGGGCAATGCGAAAGACCCAAGAGCGAAAAGCCTGTTTGTTCTGGAGCTGGGGCAAAGCCCTGTGCACCTTAACAAAGACTTCTTGCAAGATATCGTTCACATCCTCATGCTGAGGAATGATCCCATAGACCATCCCATAGAGCTGCGGCATAAATTCTCTTACCACCTCTTTAAAGGCCTGTTGATCGCCCTGTTGGGCTCGGTTGAGTTTTTGGATCAGTTCGTTGTTCACTGCTGTCCGTTTGGTTTCTTCGGGTTTCAAGTGTTAAGACCCTGCGCCTATCAAAAGTGTTCAAAACTCGGAAATCTGTTTTTAAAAATCTGCTTCAGGCAGTTTACAACATCTCAAAAATTGCATAACCATTAACCTGTGAAAAAAAAGCCAATCGCAGCGTATGAGATTGAAAGGTTTTTAACACAAACCTCAATGGCTCAGCATTTCAATATTCAAACATCATCATAAAGAGGAAAATACGATGGGTATACTTGGTATGATTTTGACCCTGCTCGGCGTGGGTGTCAGTCTGGTCTTTGGCATCATTTTACTGATACAGGCCTTTAAAGAGTCCATTATTTGGGGATTGGTCTGTATATTCGTTCCATTTGGGGCTTTTGTCTATATCTTTAAATACTGGGACAACGCAAAAAAACCGTTTCTCTACTCCCTTTTGGGCATCCCTCCCATGATTCTGGGTGGCGTTCTGGCAGGTATGTCCGCAGGGAGTTAAACCCCAGACCACCACTTGCGATGCCAAAATTGGGCCTCTGACTGAAATAAGAAGTCAGAGGCCTTTGCCTTTTAAGTTGGGAAATAAAGTTGTTTGGCCACTTGCAGCGCACGCGAATCGGGCAACTCAAGATCGCCCCAACGCAGATAGTCACCCGCTTCAACTGGCCGTTGCACTCTTGCCGCCTGAATCAAACCCATCGGCAGATGGTCGGGGTATTCCGCCAAACGAATGGCCTCACCCCGCAAAACAAAGCTGCCAATGGCGTTGTCGATCAGCTCTCCGGGGGCCAAATCACGTTTGGCAATCGCGCGAATGCCGATGCGCGGTGCCGCACTGTTATTCAGCAAAGGGGTTCCCCCCTGGGCCATTCTTCTCACCGTTCTGACCATTTCATACTGGCAGAGATGGTAGGGCCGATAGAGCGTGTACCAGGGGCCCTGGCCCATTTTTAAATAGGCCAAAGCAGCCTGATCTGCCGGGTCATGGCTGGCAGTAATAAAAACCCCCGGCGGCAAATTGGGTGCCAATAAATAATCCGACACCGTTCCCAATTGGGCTGCCTGGGCTGCTTCGGCCAATTCAGCTGCCCCCACTTGCAAATTTTGTGTGGCCAATCCGCGCAAGCCGGGCTTGAGAATATCTGCATTCAGGCCATTGGCCACCAGGGCCTGTTCAAATTGGACTTTGGTCCCATCGGTAAACGAGGTTGTTTGGCGCAGGCGAATGCCTTGGCGTTCAGACCAAAATTGCATCTCTGCAGGTGTGGGCTGATGATTGAGAAAATGTTTAATATTGCCATAGACCCGTGGTTCAAATCCCATCGCAAGAATCTCTTCGCGCAGCACCGCCAAACTGCCAGGCTGATCACCCTCCGCTTCGCTCAGCAAACCTTTGCCAACAAAAAACGAGCCAACCGTCACATGCCACTCACAATGCATCGTTACCACGGGCTTGCCCAAGCCCAGCGCAGCTTCGATCACAGTTGTGGCATGGCAAATGTCTCCGCTGCACTCCACGACCAGATCACTGGCCGCCAAAAAGTCTTCGAGAGCCTGATCGGCATAATAAAAGGGCTGCAAATGGGGGGCGATTTGCGCAGACGGGCGCCGACTTAAGACCGCAGTGACAGGCAAGTCAGGGGCCGTTCTGAGCAAGAGCCGCACAAAGACAGAGGCCACAAAACCTGTGCCCACGACACCCACACGGCTGGGAGGGGCGAACGGCGATTTGGGCAAAAAAGGCATGAAGCATCTCTCAATTGGGCTGTTTGCTCCATGATACACTAGAAAAGCACTTCAACCCTATTCAGGTTCACAAAACAGGTTCACAGCCATGGATTCTCTTCCCCCCCTTCAAGCTTGGGAGCTCTATGCCAAAGGAGCTGCCGCTTTGCAACGAAATCAACACACCCTCGCTTTGGATTTTTTGCAACAGGCCGAAGCCAAGCTCAATCAAAGCAAAACCCCTGATCCCCAACACCAATTGGCTCTGTACGAGATGCTGGGGGTGGTTTACGCCTATCTCAGTCATTATCCGCAAGCCAGTCAATCCTTTGAAAAATGTCTGCAACTGTCGCCAGAACACGTTCCTGCTCTGTATTATCTCGGCGGGATCTCAAGAATATCGGGCAATTTAAACCAGGCTCAAATCTATTATGGCCGAGCCCTGATGCAGGCCCAGCATCAGGATTTACGCTTTGCCCATGCCAATACCTTAGACGAAATGGGTCAAAGTACAGAGGCCCAAGCCGGATACCTACAGATTCTGGCCCAAAATCCCCGCTACGCCCCCGCCCATTTTTTTCTTTCGCAATTATTGGCACAGGCAGGACAAAACCAAACTGCCCAGGCCCATTTTCTTAAGGCCTGTCAATTGAACCCGATCTATCTGTCGTTTAGCCCCGATTTGGCTTCGGTGCAACCCGCATTGGACAACCTTTTTGAACTGGCTCACATACCCGGCCCCGACAGCTTTAAGCACTTTGAGAACCTGCTGACACAGCTTTACCATCTGCCCTTTTATCCCTTAGAAGCCCACGCCAAGCTCATTCACAATTGGGGTGAAAGCCTCAAATCGCCAGCGCCAGTGGTAGATCGTCCAGACAGATCGGGCCAGAAATTGAAAATTGGCTATCTCTCGTATAAGTTTCGCAATTTCACCTCAGCCGCCACCCTCAAAGCCTTTCTTCGGCATCATGACCACCGTGCTTTTGAAATTCAGCTCTTTGCCGAAGTTGAATTCGAAGATTCCATCACTTCAGAGTTTCAGGCGATGGCTGATCGCTATACAAATATCTGGGGCCTGAGCAATCAGGCAGTGGCAGAACTGATTCGCGCCGCAGAAATAGATATTCTGGTCGATCTCTGCGGCCATGCGCCCCACTCGCGCCTGCCGGTTTTGGCTGAACGCCCGGCTCCGATCCAAATCTCAACGCCACTGGCATTTGCAAGTTCATCAGGCATTGCCGATTATTACCTCGTCGACCCGCCATTGCTGATGGGCGGGGGCGAGAAGATGTTCAATGAGACCCTGATTCCAATGCGCACGGCCCTGGTCTGGGAGCCCACCCAGGTCCGCCCGGAAGCCCTTCCCAATCGCCAAGGACAACCACTGGTCTTTGGCTTTTGCAATCAGGCCCAGAAAATTTCCCACAGCCTGGCCCAGGCCTGGGCAGAAATCCTCAAGGCCTTGCCTGAAGCTCAATTGGCACTTAAATGCCCCGTCTTCAACGACCCCAGTCGCCGCTTCTCCCTGCAACAGATGCTTCAAGTCGCGGGGGTGCCACTGAGACAAATACGCTGGGACGGCTATTCTGATTATGCCGAACACCTGCAATTTTTCGAGCAGATTGATCTGCTCTTGGATGCCATGCCCTTTCAGGGCGGGGTCACGACCTGTGATGCCCTCTGGATGGGCGTGCCCGTGCTTTCGGTCTTGGTGCCAGGCCGCGTGGGCAATGGCTTTTTGCTGCAGGCTGGCCAAACGGATTGGCTCTGCGCCAGCCTGGATGATTATGTTGCCAAAGCGATTGCTGTGGCGCAAGATCTCAGTGCATTGCGTGCCCTGCGCCCAAAGGTTCGCGAAGCCTTCGACAACTCGCCACTCTGCCAGGGAGCCGCTTTTACCCGTGAATTGGAACAGATTTACACCGATCTCTGGGCCGGAAGATACCCCATCAAGCAAGGAGCTGCATGAGACCCATGCCCACACACAGCCAAATCCAACACGCCCTTACCACAGTCCAGTGTTGGGATGAGGCCGCCCAGATCAGCTACGAAGCACAGGGCGTTCCTCCCGCCTGCCTCTTGCAAAATCCCCACGAATTGGCAGATTTTTGTGCCTGGATCGCCGATCATGAGATCCGCTCATTTTTGGAAATTGGGATTTGGAGCGGCCATTTGACTTGTTTTTTAGATCAACTCTTTGATTTCAAGCGCTTGGCTGTCTGCGATGCACGTATGGCAGAAACAGTGGGCGGGCACAGCATTGTTGTACCTCCCAAAACTGAATGTTTTTGGGGAAGTTCCCATTCGATTGAATACATGGCCTGGCGCCAAGAGCTGGGCCCTGTCGATTTGGTGCTGATTGATGCCGAACACACCTATGATGCCGTCAAACAGGATTTTCTGATCAATCAGCGCTACCCCCAGCGCTATATCGCCTTTCATGATATCGCCGGGGAAAACCCCGCGACAGCCGGCAGCCGCAGAGTCTGGCAGGAACTATCGGGCAATAAAACCGAAATCATCCATCCTGTGGCCTACCCCCATCCGCGCATTCCGATGATGGGTTTTGGCATTTGGTCTCCCAATGTCTGAGGCACGCCGACAGCAATTGCTTGAATGGCTTTTGGCTCCCAGCCTGCCTCCAGAGGCCGATATTCCCGAGATCTGTCGCGAAGGCCGCAGTCTGAATCAACGCGCTTGGCTCTTGGGGGAGATCGTGGCCCTGGGCGATTTGCCGATCGAAAGCTGGGAGCCGGTCTCAATGCGCGAGCGCTATCTGGCAGGCGCCAACGCCCTGGAGCAGATGCCAAAGGGGATCCATTGCCGAGACCTGAGCTGCCCTGGACCAGGTGGAAAGCTGGCACTGCGTCTGTATACCCCAAGTGTGCCAAACACATTTCCCAACCAAGAGCCCTTGCCCTGTATTTTGTATTTACACGGAGGGGGCATGGTGATTGGCAATCTCGACAGCCATGCAGGCCTCTGCGCCCGCCTGAGCCAGGGCAGCGGCATGGCTGTCTTGGCACTGGACTACCGTTTGGCACCTGAGCACCCTTTCCCGGCGGCCTTGGAAGACGCCCAAGCGGTATGGCACTGGCTGCGGGCCCAAGCAAGCGAACTGGGCATTGACCCCGAGAAATTGGCAGTTGCAGGCGACAGCGCCGGTGGCAATCTCACCGCAGCGCTGGTGCATTTGCTGCTCAGCCAAGCAGAGCCCCTCCCTGCTTCAATGCCAAAAGCCCAGGTCTTGCTCTACCCCTGGCTGGATATGGCCCAAGACTGGCCCTCATTGCAGAGCATGGCCGAAGGGCCTGTCTTAAGCTGTGCGGCAATTGAATGGTTTCGACAACAATACCTGGGCAAAGCCTGCCCCACTGCGCTGACAGACCCTCGCCTCTCACCGCTTTTGGCACCCACCTGTGGTCAAGAGCCACCCAGTTTTGTTTTGACCTGTGGCTTTGATCCCCTGCGGGATATGGGCCAGGCTTATGCCCAGAGCCGCCAGGCGGCAGGGGTAGATGTCGAATCCGTGGAGTATCCTGGGCAGATTCATGCTTTTTTGCAAGCTCCGGCGGTCTTCTCCGAAGCCCAACTTGCCTTGGCGCGTATTTGCGCTTGGCTCAAGATCAAACTCTAAAGGCCTGCCAGCGGAAAACGCAAAACCCAATGGGTGCCATCGGGGCACTCCACCTGCCCACAGACCCCATCCAATTGCCGAGCCAAGCGCTCGACCAGATGCAAGCCCAAGCCCTGGCGAAACTCACGCGGCAAGCCCTGTCCATTGTCCAAAACATCCAATTGTGCTTCATCCCCATTTTCGCTCAGGCGCAGGGTAATGCAGTCCCGCTCACCCGTCTGGGGAAAGGCGTATTTAAAGGCATTTGTCAGCAGTTCGTTGGCAATCAGGCCACAAGGCATGGCTTGATCCATCCGTAAGACAAGCGGTTGAAGCTCCAATTCCAATTGCACGGGTACCGTCCCTGCATGTTGGGCATAGAGTTCACGGCTGAGTACCTGCAAATATTCGCCAAAATGCACAGTTGCCGTAAAGCCCTGATTATAGAGTTTTTCGTGAACCAATAACATGCTGTGCAAGCGACTGCGCACATCTTTGAGCGATTCCCCCACCTGTACAAATGGCGTGCGACGGATTTGCATATTGAGCAGGCTGATCATGATCTGAAAATTATTTTTGACGCGGTGATGAATCTCCTGAAGGAGAATTTCACGCTCATTAAACGCCGATTGTAAAAGTTCGGCATTAACCCGGCGGCGGCTAATATCTTTCATGCTGCCCAACATACGTACCACGGTTCCTGTTTCGTCCTTGAGAAAGAGCCCCGTATCTTCCACCCAGACAAACGATCCGTCTTTGCGCTGCAGACGGTATTCCATCGAAAAATGCCCCTCGGCCCGTGCCGCTTGATCCAAGACGGCCAGGGTAGCCGCTCGCTCCGCCTCATGGATCATCGATTCCCAAACCTCAATATTTACCCCTTGATAGGCAGAGGTACCAAAGCCAGTTATTCGCTCAATCGCTCCAACCCACTCAATTTCTCCATTGGTCACATCCCAATCGTAGATCATTTGGCCCGTCTGTTCAGCCACAATCCGGTAGCGTTTTTCACTGTCTTGGATCTCCGACTCCAGCTGACGCCGCCGTGAAATATCCCGCGAAATCACAACAAAAGCTTCGACCCCAGGCACATCTAATAGACTCTGCCCCAGAGATTCAAGTAAAACATAGCCCCCGTTTTTGTGAACATGGCGAATTTCAAACATCACAGGTTCCCCGGGATGGGTGCGGCTCCATTCCATATTGGCAAAGACATTGGCCTGATCCTCTGGATGGACAACCTCCAAAGCACTTTTGCCCATGAGTTCAGCGGGAGTAAACCCCGTGATTCGCTCTACCGCCGGACTCAGGTAGCGAGGCAGCCCATCAGCGTTGAGAATCACCAAAATATCCGACAAATGCTCTAATAATTGCCGAATCCGAGCCTCACCCAGGGTAAAATCTGCAGGACGTGATTGTAATGCCAGCTCAATCTGCACAAAGACCGCAACCGGATCAGCCAAAGCCTCCGCCAGATCCAGGCGGAGACAAGCGGTTGGCAAAGCGCCCTGTTTTTCAGTCGACAGAGTGGCATTGTCGAGGAGAACCAGCTCAGCCCCAGCGATCTGCTCCAAAGGCCATTCGGCGTTGGAAAGATCACAGGGGCCCCAAACGCCGTAGCCACGGTCGATTAACAGGGCAGTAAGTTGCTGCCAGCCTGGCTCAGGGGAAGCAAAAATCAGCAATTGAGCGTTAAACATCTCCCCATTCTCCTTGTCCCTGCGCGGCCTTCATTCTTCCTAAATTTCGCTCGATTGAATCGACCAAGGCCTGTACCGCCGTCGAAATCGTACCCGCGGCCAGCAATTCAGCCAGATTGGCCTGAATGTACTCCCCCAAGTCAAGATCCGCGAGTTGGTCCAATAGCACATCGTATTCACCATCAAAGCCCACGAGCAGATTGTGGTCGGGCCGTGCCCAGGGAGCTTCGAGCTGAAAGAGAGGCAGCGTGTCGCGTTGTAAAAGAACGACAGGCACCGTCCCCACAATTGCCGACTGAACTGTGCGCGCTGTGTGAAAAAAATACCCCGATCGGGGCTGGAGCTGGAAGCGAAAGCGATTGGCCGCAGCATAACACTGGCGAAAGGTATAACTCTGTTGGTGCCCTTCAAAATAGAGGCGGTCTTGGGCCAAAAAATACTCCAATTGCTGCAAACGCTGCCAAGCGTGGGGTTCTAAGCGAGAATAGCCCCAGGCCTCCGCTTTACCCAAATAAAGCAGTCCCTGTTTCTTTTCTGCCCAGGGCAAACGCTGCCCCCGAAACAACTCTGGATCAGCCAGAGAGTAAAGAAAGCGTTCAAAGGAGGCCCTGTATTTTTTTTCTGAGGGCTGAAAATCCAGCAGGCTGTTAAAAAACACGCTATGGGGCACAAAGGCCTCAATAAAGCGCTCGTGTTTGCGGGCAGCATTGTTGTATTCATCGACATAAAAGGCTGCAGGAGAATAGATCGGCTCAGAGGTAAGCAGGGTTTTGTAAAGATAAGTCTTTTTGACTTTTTGCCAGGCCCCGAGAAAATCCAGATCAAAATGCTGATCAGCCCCGCAAACGATCAAAATCTCTGCATCTGAGTGATTGAGCAATTCAGGGCGCAGGCAGAAATCATCCAAGCCAAAGATCAAACCGGGTTTGAGTCCGTGTTGAGCTAATTTTTCGAGCAAAAACTCGCCATGGGAAGGCATGTACATGGCCATATGCACATCACGGTGGGGGCGTTTGAGATTTTGCTTCTGGAGCACGATATCGAATTGCAGCATGGCTCATTCTAGCCTGATTTAAAGGCGTTTTACCATCCCCTCTTGAAGCGATTCACCCGAGGCCTGTATAATCACTCAAAGAAATTTAACCGAGTAGAGAAGAGGCCGATGGCCATGCCTGTCAAGATTGCCAAGCAAACAAAACCGACACGCACGGAATTGTGGGCCAGTTTGGGGTTGGCCTGCTTTGTTTTCCTGTTTGGCCTGTTTTTGCCGATCAATATCCTGCGCCAAGCCTATTTGGAACGCGACCTGCAACTCAATGGCAAAACCACCCATGCCACCGTTAGGGCAGAGACCACTTGCCCATCCAAACCCAAACCCGTGGCCTGTCATAAAATCACCTATCAGGTGCAAAACAAAGAGTACACAGGCCACCTGGTTCGCCCTGAGTTAAAAACGGGGCAACGCTTTCTGGTGGTTTATGCCCCCAGCCAACCGGCCTTCCATCAGGCCGCTGATTACCATGGCCCCGCTTGGGATGAGGGCCTTCAGGGGCGTTTTTTACTCACATTGGTGCTGGGTCTGGTTTTTTGCAGTACAGCACTCTTGGTCTTTAAAGAGACCTGGAAAAAGTCCAAAATTGCCCTTTGAGAAACACCCAGAGCTGCCAGATATTGACACATATCAAGCTTTTGAACTGAGAAAAACCCAACATGCGCAAATGCCGCGTGTCTACAATAGAATTAGAAAACAAGCCCACCTGAAAATTCAGGCAGGCCAGTCAAATTCGAAAGAAACCACGATGCAGGCTTCTTGCTTGTGTTATCTTCCCCATCCCGGCAGTTCTAACAAACTGCCGGTTTTTTTGTTTAACGGCGAGGTGCTGGCGGTTGTTGAGCCAGCTCTAAACGGCGTTTCACTTCCGTGCGAATCTCGTCAAGCCGATGATGCACCGAGTCACCCGGACAGCTCTTGGTACTGAAATCGCGATGCCCATAAAATTCTTGGGTGGCAATTCCATATTCAGAGGTCAACCAGGTCATTAGATCAAGCAAAGCGGCATAAGATTCAGGGGTCAGCGGGTCTTGACCGGGATCATAATCACCAATAATACAAATGCCAATGTAATTGGTATTGGGTGTTGAGTGCGCACCCACCACGGTTTCTGGGCGTCCCTGATAGATCACCCCTTCGGGCCCAATCAAGAAGTGATAGCCAATATCCGACCATTTATTGTCGTTCATGTGGTAGTTCTGAATCCCACGGATGGTGGCATCTTTGAGATATTGTGCCGATGTGGGCTTCCAAGTATGGTGCAAAACAATCGCAGCAGGAGTATGGGGGGTATATTCGCCTTTGGGGGGCCGGGCTTTCCAGGCTTCACGCGCAAGCACGGGGGGCTTGGCTACCAGAGCTTGTCGCCGACCCAAACGGTTGAGCCCCGCATTGGGACGGGTTTTGCCAAATTGAAAGCTGATGCCCTCAAAGAGGGGCAAACGGCTAGCATCGGCGCTTTTAAACAGCACCTGATACTGAATAAAACGCATCTGTTGCGGCAGAATAATACTGCGCTCTTGAAACAGCGGCAGCCAGCTGCCCCAATTGTGGCCATCGTTGCTGACACGGGCCTGGACTTCGAGCTGGGCCCCAGCGGGAATCTGAGCAGTCCAAGCGGGCATCACAGCGTTAAAGGCAAAAGGGGCGGTATAAGCACGCGAGAGATAACGGCCCTGACGGGCCTCGGGTTTGAGTTGCAGAGGTCCTTGCGTGCGCAAATTTAAATTTTCTTTGACCAGTCCCTGATCAAAATCGCGAAAGCGGCTTTCCAACCAGCGATCCCCTGCACCATCGACCTCAAAGAGGGATTGAAATTCAAAAGCTCTGGAAGGAGCCTGTTGGGCCTGAAGCGCAGCTGCAGGGGGGGATTTAAGCGGAGACAAGGATTGACAAGCTGTGGTCAAAGCCAAAAGAGCACAGGCTCCCAGCCAAAGTGAACGCGCGGTCATGACTTACTCCCAGCTGTCGTTTTGGTCGGTCGAACCCTGTCGGCTGATTTCCGACGATACATCTTCATTGGAATAATCCGAACCCTGTTCGGGAGTGCTTTCTACTACTGTTGTTTTTCCAGTGTTGCGGGTCGCTGCAGCGCTCGCAACCGGGGTACGTGCGACACTGTTGCTGCGCAAAGCTGAGGAGCCCACAGTTCCGGGAGCGGTCAGGGTGGGGGCTTTGCTACAAGCGCTGGAAAAAGCCAAGAGACAGACTGCCAGCAAAGTCAGAGAATAACGCATAAAAAAACTCCTCATTCATACACTTGATATATAAAAAGATTATCGGGCCTCAAGCACCCAATCATTCTTAAAATAAAATTAAGACAAGAAGAAGGAATGATTAATTATTTACCGTTTAAAAGCAATTGTACTGTGCGGAAAACCACTTTTAAATGTTCATCGGGCTGAGGGGCTTCGGGTTTGGCCTGCAGGGCCTCTGCCATCTCAAAATGGCTGAGACTTTCCTCTTTTTTGCCCAGGCGAAAGGCAGTACGGGCCATGAGTAAACGCACCCGAATGCGATCCAAGGGCGAAAGCGTGTCCTGTTGCAGGGATTTTTCGTAGAAGCGCATGGCCTTGTGATGATTGTCGAGTTCCAATTCATACAACTCTCCTGCTCCCCAGAAATGACCGGTTTGCTCATAACAAAAAGCCAAGCGAGCGGGTAAGTTATGCTCACGAAAGACCTCTATGGCCTGCTCCATTTTGCCCATTTCAATCAACAATTGCCCCACTTTGGCCCAGTCCTCCCCTTTTTGAGAAAAAGCCAGAGCCTGACGCAAATCACCCACCTGTTCCCAAGCAAAAGCGGCTTGCTTGGCATAGACATCTGCGCCTTCCAGCAACTCCTGCCAATGGTAAATGCGCTCGTACAAACGCGCGGCAAGGGCATAGTTTTTCTTTTGCATGGCCCTCGCTGCCAGTACTTTAAACAGCGGTGTGCCCAAGGGGCTAAACAATAAAAGGCCCATGATCGCAGACAACAACAAAAGCAGTGGAAAAATAATCAAGATCGCGGAAGCATTAATCAGTGTGGCAGCATGTTGTTGCATGATTTAACGCCGCAAAAACAACAACCGCGAGCCATCTTGTTTCAGCTCATAGTGTTTTTCAAAGGTCTGAGAAAGGCTTTTCAGCCATTCTGTCGGGCTCTCTTTTCCAAGCGTAATTTGGTATTCTGCCCGATTGGCACCGGATTGTAAAAGTTCGACTTCCAGCCCCAGTTTCTCCAACTCAGTCTGAAAGAGCCTGCGCGCTTCGCCGTCTTCATAGCCCTGCAAAATCAAGGTATAACTCTGAATGGTCTCAACGCTTTGGCCCGCAGGCGGCGTCTCATCAGGCGCAGGGGCTTGACGACAGCCCGAAAGTAAAAAAACACTTACAAGCAGTAACTGCCCTGCTTTACTCAACCCTTGAACCATTCCGCTCTCCTCTCCTAAAACCCAGCATCGCTTATTTCCCCACTTGAAAATAAGCAGAGCCCAGATCAAATTGCTGAAGACTCAGCCCTATTTTATCCTGAAGGGCCTCTTCGAGTAAATCTGCCAAATCACCTAAATTGCCTGAATAACGCACAAGATAAGAACCATCTGATTGGAGAGCGAGCGAACGCACATGTTCACTGGCCGCATCTTCAAAGAGCTGCTTTTGGCCCCCTTTGAGGCCTTTGAGCACCAAACGGTACTGATTGCCCTGGGCCACATTGGTTTTCCAATGGCGCAATAAATCAGCCTCCAACATCGGCATAACACCGGCCACGGCTTCTTCAATGACAACTTTGGCACTTACATCCAGGCTGCCTTTGACGGCCAGTGCTTCGGGTTGCCCTTTGTTGTCGAGCCGCTGATAGGTTTTGACAATAAATGGAGAACCCGACGAACTCTCAAAGGCCTGTACCTGCACCGGACTTTGTACGTAGGTATAAGCCCCACTGCGGCCTACCACCTTCGGTTCAATTTCAATCCGGATATAAAAATCGGCACGGGCTTTGAGTGCCATGGCCTGACTCAAACGATCTTTGCGACCCGCTGTCTGGGCAAGGACCTGATCATCTTTTTGCAAGGCCTGCATCACACCCGCATCAACAGCTTTAAACTGATGTTCGAGCAGGAAATGATTGATGCGATCGACTGACCATTGGGCATAGGTGCTGCGATCGGCCGGATCTTTGTAATAGGCCATAATCGTAGGAAATTTGAGCTGTTCACTGAGTTGGCGGGTCGAGACCAAGACCCCTGCTTTTTCGAGATCTGCGCGCAGATCTTTGACCCCAACTTGGTAGAGCACCTTGTAATAACGCCCCCCGTCTTCGGTGGTGCCTTTGCCCAAAATCTTGAGGCGTTTGAGGTATTTTTCACGCCCAGCCAAAAGACTTTCGCGAATCTTGGCAAAGGCCTGTTTTTCCACATCGGTCTGAATCAAGCCCCCCAGAACCGCTTCCAGGGCCTGAATTTCTGAATTGATCAGGGCAGCATCTGCATTGCTGCCCATGCCAATCGACTCAACCTCGCGCACGGCATAGTCCAGATTTTGGACATCGGCCCAGACTGGGGCCTGCGAAAGAACTCCCGGCAGACCAGCAAAACAGGCCATGGCCAGAGACAATATCATGCGTTTAGACATATTCTGCTTTGCCTATCGCTCTATTTCTTGATAATAAACAGGGCACGGCCCCCGCGAATGACGGCCTCGTTGTTGACAAATTTGAGCCCTTGGCCCTCAGCATCATCAATCACAGCGTCAAAAAAGTCGACAGGCCGGGTGGTGGAATAGACGCTAAACTCAGCGTGACTACCAGCGGCATTAAGCTGTTTGACCTCGGTCACACCTTCAGCCTCTTCCAGCACTTTTTTAAAGGTGCGCCGATCTTTGCCGTCTTTATAGCCATCCAGCACGATGATATATTCTTGGCCATTGGTGAGTACGTCTTGCCAGTGGCCAGAGACCTGGCCGAGGGTTTTTTCCATGCTCGAAGTCACGGCAGAAGCCACCGCCGCTTTGGCATCTGCCACGGAGCCCGAACGCATGGCACCATAGCCCGTCTCAGAGCCAAAAATCTGGCCGGTATAGCTGTTGTACATTTTGGTTGAAATGCTGGCTTTACCCGCCTGCAAACTGCCATAGGTGGTCACGTAGATATCCGCCTTGAGTTTATTGGCAATCATCTGAGCGACTTGATCAAAATTGGATTGCTGAACCGCACCTGAGGCTTTGACAATGGCCGCATCTTCTTTGCGCAGTTTTTCGACCAGCCAACCATCGACCACTTTATAACCGCGTTTGAGCAGGGAGCGGTTCATCGCTGTCACGGCAAAATCATTGACTTCGTCTTCGAGGCGGTTGCGGCCTTTGTACCAGCCTACAACCGAGACCGTCGGATGACCGACATTGCGAAACTCAGTACCCACCACGTCTTGTACATCTTCTTGCAGCGGCTGGGTCGAAACCTCTATCCGGTAGGTGCCAGAGACAATGCCTTGCTCTTTGCTCTCATTGAGCAATTTAAAACTCTTGATAAAGCCTTTGCTATTGGTGCGAATTTTGTCGCTTTTGGTGACGTAGTTTTCGACCACGGTATCGGCTTGAACATAGACGCCCACAGCCTGGGAGATGGCATTGCGAAACGCATCCAAACGGGCTGACTCAGCTGTGGTGCCCTCCCCTGTCACGGCGTCAATCACGACAATGGGTTTGACCCCCTTGGCGGCCTCACCTGGCTGCCCTGACAAAACCAGAGACCCTGCCAAAACTGCTACAGCCATGAAAGTTTGAATCATTCTTCTTTTGAGTACCATGGTCATTTCCTCCAGATTTGCATGTTTCACAAGACGCTGAATCCCCCCTCACGGGTTCCCTTTTGATTAAAGGAACCGCACAAATAAATGAGCTGAGGCCTAAAAAGTATAACCCGCATACAAGCCCAAAACAGGCCCAATGCTCTGCAGGGGATTTTGAATCAAAGGTGTAAAGGGAGAGGGAAAGCCCGCATTGGTCATCCACTGCCCACCATCAAAATAGCGAAAACCGGCATCCAGGCCGACCATCAATTCGGGTGTAAAGCGATAAGCCGCTCCCAGCAAAGCCGTCCCCCCAAAAGCCATGGCAGTCGGATCGGGCTGTTGGGGATTGGGAATAAAGCTCGTGGCCTGCATGATCACGGCTCCCAACATGCCTCCGCGCAGACCGGCACTCAAACTCCATTGTCCAAAAGAAAAGCGTTTGAGTATGCCCATCTCAGCGTTATATGCCAAAATCTGGGCCTGGGGATTGGGCAGCCCCCCACCGGGAATGCCAAAGCCAGGAAAACTGGGCTGGGCCAGCAGGGTGTATGCCGGCTGAGGCACGGTAGCCCCCCCGGAAACAGTCAACATCAACTCGGGCCAGCCAAACAAAGCGCCAAAATCATATTCCAAATCCAATTGGCCCTGCAACACAAAATACTGGGGCACGTAGCCCAAAACACCCAGCGTGCCACTGCCAAATTTGAGAATGGGGGTCAGGCCCAGCCCGCCTTTGCGGGCGGCTGTGGGCTGTTGACCGCCATCAGCGGTTTTATTGCCCAAGCCTTCAACACTTTGCAGCCCTGCTACCAAAGTTTCAAAACGGGCTGAAGAAATTTGTTGATTGATCTCGGCCTCCAGATACGCCATGGGCTCGGTAGCCTGAATTTCTCGAAAGGTCTGCACTTTTTTGAGGGTATCCAAGACCAACGCAGCTTGGGAAGGGCTGTTGAGATCCACATCTACGCCGGTGGCCTGGCTGACCAGCGCCACAAGACGGTCCATATCAGGAATCGGAATTTCTTTGCGTACAGTCCAGGACTGGGTGGGGGCCCCCGCCAATTGGGCGTAGTCCCCACTGGTTTTGAAGACCGAAAGATTGAGGGTCAAAACCGACTCCACGTCAATGCTCCAATACTCCCCTTCTTGGCCTTGGCGCTTGTGGGGACCCGTCAAATTCAAAGGCCCTTGGCTCCAATTGGGCACCAACGCATAGGCCGCCAGGGCCAGACGGCGAACGTCGAGACCGGGCACGTCTAACTCTCCGATACGCACCAGTTCACTGTCTTGTAACAGTGACAATTCCCCAGAATGCTCTTTTTTCCAGCGTTTGAATTCTGCCAGAAAGGGGCCGGGTGGCACGGTCTGGACCTGAGTCAGCAAAAGCGGCGTTATCTGAGGAAAGGCCTGACGCAGGGCCTGGCTCAAAACCCCATTGAGCGGGGTGTCTTGGGTTGGCAAAATGGCCATCTGCCGTTGTTGCTGATTGGCCTGGGCCAAGGCCGGAGCAAGAGGCAAAGAAAGATTCAAAAGGGGTACCAGAACTGCCACAGAAAGGGCCAACCCCACGAGGGACCGCGTCAGCATAAAGCATTCTCCTTGAAAATGGACCTGTTTGCTAGACTACCATAAAAAACAGCCGCTCAACAGCCCAAAAATGAACCGCAAACAGACACAAGGGAGGCCTTAGCTATGTTTGTCGAAGTTCACTGTCGGGTTAAAAAAGCCTTCGGACTGCAAAGCCTCTTGCCCTGTTGGCAGCTCCAGTTTTTCTAGGGTGTCACGCACCATCAAAAAATCACCTGTGAGTTTTTTAAACCCCGTGGCCTGAATCGCATCCTGTTTGGCCCGCTGGCACTCATAACAGCCAATTAAAACGGGATTGAGTGAAACCGTGGCCAATTGATGCAGCGCATATTTCAGCAAGGGCTCAGCCAAATGGCCGTGGCCGGGATGCACCGTCATCTGAATCACATGGGGCAGTGAGCGCAATTGGGCAAAGAGATCCAGAGAGGCCACCAGACGTTTGCGCGAATCTTCCACCACCAAATGCAGGGCCTGTGAACGCTTGAGCGATTTTTTGAGCCATTCAGCCCCCTGTTGCATCGGTGTCAACGCCACATCCTGTTCACTGCGGTCTTCGACCACGCGAATGTACGGAGGAATGGCATCTTGATACAGTTCCCAAATCGGGGAGGTATCTCCGGCCTGGCGCTCGCGCAGCCCCTCAGGCGCAACCAACTCTTCTGGCTCTTTGAATTTGGCCAATTTTTTAGCCGAGAGTTTGGAATAGGTCAAGGTCGAATAGCGGCGAAAACCCAATTTTTCGTAGAGTTTGATCGCCGGGGCATTGGCCACATCGACCTCCAGGGTAAAGCGCAGGGCTCCCCGTTCGCGATAATAATCAAACACGCCATTGAGAATACCCTGGGCCAAGCCTTTGCCACGAAAATCGGGGTGCACAGCAATATTGTCGATATGCCAGCGTGTCCGATTTTGGTTGCGGGGTGAGACCTGGGCCATGGCGGCAATTTTATCCCCGTCTTCCAGCACGTGTACGGTAAACACGTGCTGGTAAGGGTTGGGAAACAGTGAAAGCACTTTGACAAAGGGATACAAAGACTCAATCTTTTCAATCCGGTGAACAATATTCACCTCGCGGCGCTGATACTCCTCGGTAAAAGCCAACTCAAAGATCTGCTTGATACCCGCAAAATCTCGCTTGCGGGCGGGCCGGACCTTCATGTCGCGCTTTCGACCTTGGCCACTTTGGCAGAGCGCACGATCACAATGGGGGTTTGCTCGGCAGAATTGCCATGGGGGTTGCTGAGCAAACTGCTCATCAATTGCTTGATGTCGATATTCTTGGTGGCAGCGACAATCGCAGCCCTGCGAATATTGTTGACGTCGGCAATGGCGGCTTCGAGACCTGTGCGGGCTTTGACTTCGTTGACCACCGACTGAGCGTGGGCCGGGCCCAGGACAATGTATTTGTCGTAAGGCGGCATGGTGCCGGTCAGATCGTCGATCAATTCAGAGGGCATGCCTGCAATGCGGTAGAGCCAGCCATGTTTGCGGAAAGCCACTTTCATAAAGCCACCCACAGCCACACCCGCCAGCATTTTGGGCAATCCGACTTCATTGATGGCGCTCTGCATGCCATAAGCCGAAGACAGGCTGCCAACATTCGGAACCAAAAAGCACAGGCGGCTGGCCCAAAAGCCTGGCCGAATATGTTCATCGGGAATCAGGTAGCGGCGCTGGGTAATCGCGACCACGCTCTCAGCCATCACAACCACGTCGCCGGACTGGGCCAGCGGAGCTGCGTATTTGGCAATCACCTCGGCCATATTGTCGGCATCGGTGAGGATATGGGTTTTGACGGGAATCAGGGTCACATCGCCTTCAGAAATCGCTTCGGGAGAGGCTGAAACATCCTGTTCGGGAATCAGCACAATCTCTTCGTGGCGGGCGATCTTGCTGCGGCGGCTGTAGGTGATATAGTCGAGATCAACCACAATCGCGTGTAAGTCTTTGAGTTTTTCCAAATCACCCGTGCATTCAATTGCCAGTTCAAATTCCAGTGTGGTTTGTGGCGTGAGAATATACGCGGGCCAATAGCCATCTTCGCGGGTTTCTTTGTGCCAGGGACGAATCGTCGCTGTGACTTTAATCGCATCGGGGTCGGGCAAAGCCCCTTTGCCCAAAAGGCGCACACGGGGCTGCACATCGACGACGGTACACTCGTATTTGCGGCTGAAATTGCGAATCGGGATATTGGTGCGGTAAATCCGTTTGTCGGCGGCGTAATTGTGAATCCGCCAGGGATGGCGGTGTGCAGGCAGCATTAGACAGGGTTTGTTTTCGCGGCTGCGGTACCAGAGTTCAAAGACACCCAACGCGCCGCCAAGACCCAGCGCAGCACCCAAAAAAGCTTTTCTCATAAGATTCTTCCTTGTTTAACAATTCAGCCCGGAATCAGCGCCATGCAAAGAGAGAGGGTACAGTCCAACGGGATTCCGATCTCCTTCATTATAACTCTATGTCTGGCTCTCAGACAGGGTGCAAAAAAGGAGTGGCTGCTGGTTCAGAAAAGAAGTTGCACACTTGTGCCATAGATTTGGAAGATGGATACTCAGAAGGGATGAAAGTAACCGTCAAGCATTGGACTCCCGTTGAGAGGAATAGCTGGAATGCGGTGGTGATGCCAGAGATAGCTAAGAATAAACGGCTCCAGTTGTCGCAAGGCCCTGAAGTTCAGGCCGCTCGCTGCGCCCATCCATGGGCTCCGCTCACTAAAAGTCGCCCCGCCTCTGGTCATCCTGACACGGCGGGGTTCCTATTGCCTTCACTTTTCAGGGCCTTGGCCAACGGGGAAGGTTCTTTTGAGGGAATGGGTTGCTTCCTGACGTCGACCTAAAACCCAATTTTGAGCATCTTCATTTGAGTTGATTTTCATCTCAAAGCAAAATAGAATCAAGCTATTCGTTCCGTCCAAGGAGTTCCGCTCATGAAAGAGTTGCTGGTACTGTTTTTGGCTTGTGTTTTGACTTTTCAGTACCCGTCCCTGAGCTGGGCAACCTCTCCTTCGCCGCAAGCACAAGCAGTCATCGAACTGATTGAGACCGGTCTAGAACAGAATTACCAGCAAATTTTGGTTCAATCCATCTCTTTGTCCACAGCAGACCGTGACTATATCCTCAGTTTAAAAAAGAAAGACCCCCTCGTTCCCTTCTTGCTCAATTTCGTTCCCGGTCTGGGACTGGGCTCTTTTCTCCAAGGAAATGTCGAAGGTGGTCTGATTCAAACAACTGGTGAAGCTGTCGGTTTGATTATTTTTTTAGGAGGGATGATAGGCGCTGTTTCAAATTCAGGCCCCCTACCGCAGCAATCTAACGATACAATTTATCTATCGATCAATCATGAGAGTGTCCCTTTTTATGCGATTCAAGCACTACTTGGCTTGACGCTGGTGATAGGATTTAAAAGCTACGGCCTGGTCATACCTTTCTATTTCAGCAACATTTATAACGAAAAACTCAAAACAGCTTTGGCTGGCGAAAGTCTTTCCTGGCAACCCTTCGTCAGTGAAAATGGTATCGGTATTCGCTTGGCTTTTTAAGTCAAAACCAGCTGTTCTGTTCCGGCTGTTCTGCTTTAAAACGATTCCCAGGAAATGCCAATCCCGTTGGCCAAACACCTGAAAAGTGAAGGCAATAGGAACCCCGCCGGTCCAGGATGGACAAAGGCGGGGTGACTTTTAGCCCGTGTAGCACATGGATGTGCGCAGCGGGCGGCCTGAACTTCAGGTGCTTGCGCCAACCGGAGCCACGTACCTGCTCTCAAACCATCAAAGCAAACAGCCCTGAAAAAGCCTATCCCGCTGCAGAAACACAGCAAAATGAGGTATTCTGAAGTCTAGTTTTGGCACAGAGGTAAAGTCCCATGGATGAAAATCAAATCGATCGCGAAGATCCCCAATATCAATTGCACTGTATCCGTCACTCAGCGGCACACATCATGGCCCACGCGGTTCAGGACCTCTTTCCTGAATCCCAATTTGCCATCGGCCCAGTGATCAAAGACGGCTTTTATTATGATATGGACCTGCCCCGTGCCCTGACAACAGAGGATCTTGAAGCGATTGAAAAACGCATGAAAGAGATCATCAAGGCAAACAACCCCTTCATGCGCGAAGAATGGGAAAAAGATCAGGCCCGCACGTGGTTTGGCGAAAACAAGCAGACCTTCAAACAGGAAATCATCGACGGCATTGGCGACGAAAAAGTCTCGATCTACAAAGAGGGCGACTTTACCGATCTCTGTGCCGGCCCGCATGTGCGTTATACCAAACAGTGCAAGCACTTCAAATTGCTCAAAGTCTCAGGTGCCTATTGGCGCGGCGACGAGAAAAACCCCATGCTGCAGCGCATTTATGGCACAGCCTGGCAGACCAAAGAAGAGCTCGACAAATACCTCTTCCAGCTCGAAGAAGCCGCCAAACGCGACCACCGCAAGCTGGGCAAAGAGCTAGATCTGGTCATGTTTCATGAATATGCCCCCGGAGCCCCTTTCTGGTTGCCCAAAGGCCAGACGATCTTCCGGATTCTCTCCGACAAAATGCGCAACTACAATTTGCGCAACGGCTATGTCGAAGTCGGCACACCCCAAATGTTCCGCAAGGATCTCTGGCAAACCAGCGGACACTGGGACCATTACCGCGAAAACATGTTCATCTTTGACGACGAAGACACGCAGATTGGTCTCAAAGCCATGAACTGCCCCAGCCACATGCTGATCTTCAAAAACGAGCACCACTCCTACCGCGATCTGCCCATGCGCATTCACGATCAAGGCGTCTTGCACCGCAACGAAAAATCTGGGGCCCTCTCAGGTCTGACCCGCGTGCGCAAATTCTGCCAAGATGACGCTCACCTCTTTGTCACGCCTGAGCAGGTCGAACCTGAATTGCGCACCCTGCTGGCAATGGCCAAAAACACCTACGAAGTCTTTGGCATGAAATTCAGCAAGGTCTATCTCTCCACCCGCCCCGATGACTATATGGGTGAGCTTGAAATGTGGAACCAGGCCGAAGCCAGCCTGACCAAGGTGATTGAAGAAGCGGGGCTGAATTACCAAATCAACGCCGGAGATGGGGCTTTTTATGGCCCCAAAATCGACTTTATTATCGAAGACGCCCTGGGCCGGGAATGGCAAACGGCTACGGTTCAGCTCGATTTTCAATTGCCGCTGCGCTTTGAACTCAAATACATCGCCCAGGACAACAGTGCAAAAACCCCGATCGTGATTCACAGAGCGATCTATGGCAGTTTAGAACGCTTTATGGGTGTCTTGATTGAACATTATGCCGGTGCTTTCCCAACTTGGTTGGCCCCCGTGCAATGCCATGTGATCAATTTGGGGGAAGGGCAGATCGACTACGCAACCTCCGTTCACAAAGCCCTGCTCAAAGCTGGCTTACGCTCCCATTTGGATCTGCGCAACGAGAGCGTGAATTACAAGATCCGCGAAGCCCAATTGCAAAAGATCCCGTATATGTTGGTGGTGGGTGACCGCGAAATGGAAGCTGGAGCCGTCTCTGTAAGGGCCCTGCGCGAAGGCAATCAGGGTTCGGTGCCGATTGCCGAATTCATTGAGCGGGTTGTCAGCGAAGCCGACGTGGACTTTGCTGATCCAACCTAAATGCCAAAGCGGGCATCATCATGATGAGTGAAAACCATAACACCTGGGGCTTGGCCCCGGCCTTTAAAGGTCCCATGGTGACGGTCAGTTTGCTGTTTATTCTGATGCCAATTGTCTTGAACCTAATGATGTGGCCCCGACTCTTGGCTTTGCCCCCCAGCTTAAATCGCTATCTGGCTTTGGGTCTGATGGCCCTGCCTCTGCTTTTCTCACTGGGTATGGCCTGGCTATTGCGGGCCACCCTGGCAGAGACCCGTTTATGCTTGAACAGCGAAGGACTGGAATACCACAGCCCGCTTTTAAGCCTCAAAGCCACTTGGCAACAAGCCGAAGCCTTGGTTCCCAGCGATCTGAGTGCCCAGCGCTGGAATTTGCAATTGAACAGCCCTGCAGAAGTACTGAGATACCGGCTGGTTAAGCCCCCCGAAGCCGGACGGCTGCAAATCCCACTTTTTCCCTTTGCCGGCAACGAGATTGAAACCTTAGAACAGGCCTTAAAACAACACTGTGCAGAATTAACGCGGCAAGCCGCTAAAATAGCGTCTTAAAAAATAGCTCTATTTTCAATCCATCACCCGATTCAGGGCGGCGATCAGGGTTTCAGCTGTAAAAGGCTTAATCACATATTCTTTCACGCCCGAATCCAAGGCTTCCATGACCTTATCGATGGTGCCCTCTGTGGTAATCATGACCACAGGAACAGCCTCTGCCTCAGATCGGCTCCAAGATTTCTCGCGTTCACGCAATTGCTGAACAAATTGCAAACCACTGATACCTGGCATATTCCAATCGCTGATCACAACATCAATGCTGGTATCAAAGAGGGCTAAACCCTCTTCGCCACTGGGGGCTTCAAGCACCTCTGCAGCTTCATAAGCGGGTGTGGCCTGAAGATGTTTGGTTACAATCCGGCGGGCAACTCTGGAATCGTCGACAACGAGGACTTTCAAGTGAGCGAACCCTCTTTTCTGAATTACTTAAACAGTATTCAGATCATCTAATCACATCCCCGGTTCTGAGTAAAGAGTGGGAATAGAGAAGAAAATTGGAAGAGAAATCTTTTGAAGGAGGTTGAGAAAAAAGCACTACAGCCGAATAAGCTGCGAAGTCAGCTTGATCTTGCTAAAAGTTGTATTTGGGCAAGCCAATTGCGGCATTGACCCAGGCAGAAACCATGCCCTGATTGGGGGCTTCCATCATCAGGCCACGGGCGGCGGCAGCGCCAGCCAAACGTTGAGCCAAGACAGCTTGGTCAGCGGGATTGGTATAGAGGGTTAAATTTTGAACATTCCAAAGACCGACATCTTGCATCATGCGGGTCTGATTGGGACTGGCGCCTGTGCGCATCAGATCAGCAGAGCTGATCCAGCCAAAAACATTCTGTTTGATCTGGGTCTGTTGCGCAGAAGAGGTAAACATCGGCACACTGCCCGAGAGCACATTGACGAAAAAGCGACCCACCACACCCAAACCAGCACCCACTTTGAGCAGGCGATCGGGCGTATTAATTAAAAAGGCACTCAAACGACTGGCTGCGGCTGAATCACCCACAATCGAGCTGATGCCACCCTGGGCAGCCATGCTCATCGGGGAATAATCACTGCCACCGGTATATGAATCGGCCAAATAGGGATTCACGCTGGAAGAGGGCGTATTGGCGACAGAAGCAGAACGCTGCACAGGGGCGTAACCATAGTAGGAGGAAGAACCGCCAACTGCCTGTACCATTTTATTTCTGTCCTTTTTAATAAAAATTTATCTGTGCTTGAGCTTAACTTAATTTGATTATAGTCGAAAAAACGGAGATCCCTGCGCCCCCAAAGTTATCGTGGCTTTAAGTTTAGTTAAAAAAAGATTAAAGAACAGTTCTTTGATGGAACAAAATAAAAAAGCGGATCCGATCGGATCCGCTTTTAATCTTGGTTGATCGGGTTTAAATGACTTCGAGCGCCGTGATCTTTTCTTCTTGACCTGGCACGCCAAAGAGTTGAACAATCTGGGGATCGTAACGAATACCCGCATAGCGATTGAGTTCATCGACAATTTGCTCAGGGCTCAAAGCCGAGCGATAGGGCCGATCTTGACTCATGGCACAGTAGGCATCTACAATGGCCAAAATCCGGGCAGGAATCGGGATTTGCTCACCCACCAGGGCATCGGGATAACCCGTGCCATCCCAGCGCTCGTGAGACCAGCGCACCCATTTGGCGGCCTTTTCATAATCAGGGCCCAAGCGCTCCATAATAAAGCGATAGCCATGCAGGGGATGTTCTTCGAGCATACGCCATTCGTCGTGGCGCAGGGCCCGCTCTTCTTGGACAAAATCGTAATTGTCCATTTCGCCAATGTCGTGCAAGAGCGCAGCGATTTTCAGGGATTCCAGATCGGAGTCGCTCATTTCAAAGTGAGCGGCCACTTGCAAACAGAGATCGGCCATATACTCAGAGGTATAAGGCTCTTGCACCATTTCAAAGGCATCCGACTGGGCGCTGAGTGCCAAAATATCGTCGAGACTGAATTGACCTGGCTTTTTCTTGAGAAGTGAGCCACCACTGCGGGATTGCCCACCCCCCATTCGGGGCATGACAAACAGGGCCAGCGCATAAATAAAGAAAATTGCGTACAGGGCAATAGAGGCAAACATCGTCAGGCTTTTTAAGCCCAGACTGACCCCCAATAAACTTTGAAAACTTTCCATAATCAGGTTATACCTCGCATGAGTTCGAGAAATGCAGCTTCGTCGAGAACTGTTAGGCCCAATTTTCGGGCTTTGTCTAATTTGCTGCCAGCTTTGTCTCCTACAATAACATAATCTATTTTACTACTTATAGTGCCTTTGACACTCCCTCCCCACTTTTCGATCCACTCACCCGCCTCGGGACGGCTCATGGCGACAAGGGTTCCGGTCAAGACAAAACTTTTTCCAGAGAGCGGCAAACCTTCGGGTTTGGCAGCGGGCAAAACAAAAACCAGCCCCAGATCTGAAAATTTTTGCAAAAGCTGAGTGGTTGCTGGGCTTTGGAAATACTGCAGGGTGCTTTCAGCAATTTGTGGGCCAATGCCATGAATCGATTGGATCTCTTCGAGACTGGCCCGCTGGATGGCGTCTAAGGCCCCCAAATGCTCCACCAAGAGCTGAGAGGCCTCTTTGCCCACATGGCGTATGCCCAGACCAAAGAGAAAGCGCTCCAGGGGCACGGCCTGCAAACGGGTCTGCAGCTGAGCAAGCAGATTTTCGCTTGATTTGGGTCCCATGCGCTCCAGCGAGAGCAATTGCTCTGCGTTTAAGGCAAAGAGATCGGCAAAGTCTTTGACCAGCCCCTGATCCACCAATTGGGCCACCAGGGCCTCACCCAGCCCTTCGATATCCATCGCATTGCGTGAGACAAAATGCTGGAGCTTGCCTTTGAGCCGATCGGGACAGGATTCATTTAAACAGCGAATGATCGGTCCATTGGGATCGGGGGTCAGGGCTTGTTGGCAACTGGGGCAGACTTCAGGATAGGCAAAGATCTCTTCTTGGCCATTGCGCTTTTCAGGCAGCGAACGCACCACTTCGGGAATGATCTCCCCGGCTTTTTGGATCACCACCACATCACCTTTGCGGATGTCCTTGCGGTGGATCTCTTCTTGATTGTGCAAAGTGGCTCGGGAAACAAGCGAACCCGCCAAAAATACCGGTTCCAATTCTGCCACTGGGGTGACAGCGCCCGTGCGCCCCACTTGCAAGGAGATATGTTGAATCCGGCTCAGGGCCTGCTCCGCCGGAAATTTATAAGCGATTGCCCAGCGTGGGAATTTAGACGTGAAGCCCAGTTCTTTTTGTAAGGCCAGATCATTGACCTTGATCACCACGCCATCAATCGCAAAGGGCAATTCAGGCCCGATTTGGGCCCATGCTTGGCAAGCCTCCCAGACCTGATCGATCGAGGAGCAAAGCTTAAAATGAGGGCTGGTGGGAAAACCAAGATCGCGAAAATAGGCCAGGAGTGAGGAGTGGGTTGGCAGTTGAATTTCAGGGGGCAAATGGCCCATGTAAATAAACAGATCCAATTTGCGGCTGGCTGTGATCGCCGGATCCTGTTGACGCAGCGAACCAGCGGCGGCATTGCGGGGATTGGCAAAGAGTTTTTGCTCTTTGGCCAATTGCTCGTGGTTGAGCTGGGCAAAGGCCTTTTTCGACATATAAACTTCGCCACAGGGATTGAGCCAATGAGGGATTTCTTTTCCTTCAACAGGCAGCAAGCGCAGGGGCAGGGAGCGAATCGTGCGCAGATTGGCAGTCACATCTTCGCCTTCACTGCCATCGCCACGGGTGGCACCCAATTGAAAAAAACCGTTTTCGTAGCTCAGGGAAATGGCCAAACCATCGATTTTGAGTTCGACCACATATTCAACTTCTTCGCGGCCGGAGAGCTTGAGCACCCGTTGATGAAAGTCTTCCAGCTCTTCGCGGCTAAAGGCATTGTCGAGGCTAAAGAGGGGCACTTTGTGGGTCACAGGCGGAAATTTACCCGAGATCTTGGCACCCACACGCTGGGTTGGCGAATCGGGAGTGATCAGCTCGGGATGGGCCTGCTCCAACTCAACCAGGCTGCGGTAGAGCCGATCATAGGCCGCATCAGCAATGGTCGGCTCGTCCAAGACATAATATTGGTAATTGTGGTGCTGAATGTCGGAACGCAAACGCATTGCCTCAGCGTGTAAGAGCGAAAGATCTGTGCTGACATCCACCACCCGATCAGACCTCGTCTTCGTAAATCGAGACGCGGTTCCGGCCGCCCCCCTTGGAACGATACAGGGCCACGTCGGAGGCCTCCATCAATTGTTTGGGGGTCGACCCATGGGCTGGAAAAGTGGCAATGCCAATACTGACTGTGATGTTGCGCCCAGTGACCAGATGGCTGACATCGGTGACCTCCACAGCCTGACGAATGCGCTCGGCCACCATCAGGGCCCGCTCGGTATCTGCTTCGGGCATTAGAATGGTAAACTCTTCACCCCCATAGCGCGAGGGAATGTCCACTTCGGTGCGAATATTGCGCTGAATCGTGGTCGCCACCAATTTGATCACCTGATCGCCAATTGGGTGCCCAAAGGTATCGTTGACGTGTTTGAATTTGTCGATATCCATAATCAGGAGCGAAAAGACCTTATTGACCTGATTGGCTTTGTCAATTTGCTCAACCAAACGCTGATCAAAGAAACGACGCACATAAAGGCCCGTCATGCTGTCTTTGGTCGCCAATTCATAATTGCGCACATTTTCGATCAGGATCGATGCGTAGTTGGCAAACGAGACCAGAATGGCTTCATCGCGCTCATTAAAGGTCAAGACGCCACCACCGCGTTTTTCTTTGTCGAAAACGGCCATCACATAAGAGACCAGGGCACTTTCATCATCGCGATTCTTGTTGTGGATCGGCACAAACAGGGCGTATTTGGCCTCTACTTGCCACATCCGCCCCCCATCCACCATACAGATATGCGGGTCACCGGATTCAATCGTGCGGGCCAAGGCTTCATAAGAGCGGTAGGGCAATAAATTACGCTGGGAAAAAGGCTCGGTGTTTTTACAGCACATCATTGTCAGGGCATCGCGGCCATGATCAACTTTAAAAATCACCCCTTTGGTGGCTGAGGTCGATGAGAGCATCTCTTCCAGAATCGATTGGAAGAGTTTGTTTTCTTCCAAGATAGAGATAAAGCGCATGCTGATCTCACTCATCTTTTGCACACCCAGATTGGCTTCCACCAATTCGGCCTTTTGTTTGCGCAATTTATCAGAGGTCTGCTTGAGTTCTTCGATCAGCGAAAATTTGTAAATATCCATACTGACCTGGCGGGCAATCATGGTCAGCAAAATCTGATCAGTAGCCGAGTAAGTGGTTTTGTCGAGCTTGTCACCGAGCAAAATACAACCAACCAGATTGTCTTTGACCACCATCGGCACCATCATCTGAATCTGGTAACGCAATAAGCTTTCCTGATGGGCTTTAAAAAAAGCTGGCAGCTCGGATTCAACTTCAGCCAGGGTCAGAGGCTGACGCAATTCCATCCAACGCGAAAGTTCTTTGGGATCAAGTCGCAGGTAAAAATTGGCATCAATCCCTTTGGCGACAATTGATTGCATGGCGTATTTATATTTGGCGTAAGAGAGCACCGCCGCTTTGGTGCAAAGCACCGTACCCATCAACATGCGCAAAAGATTGCCCATCGAGATGCGCAATTCGGGAGACTCACTGGAGGTCACTTCTTCGCCAATATCATAAAGCGAGGAAAGGGTATAAAGCAGACGCTCAACTTCAACCCGATTAAATTCTTCGAGAAAATTATCGAGGGTCAGTTTACCAAAATCAAGTTGGTGTTGCTGTTGGTTTTCAATAGGCATATGTGACATCAGAGGGTCTCAGAATCGGGTCCCAACAAATCTCTGACCAGATCAGCCAGTTCATCAGGATAATAGGTCACAGAGGTGCCATCTTGGGAAATTTTAGCAATACCATTGCCAATCACCCAACCTTGATCCCCTTGCCCATAAAAGCGAGAGGCGTCTCCCCCCATCAGGGCCTTGGCATCACGCACCAATTTGCCCAATTTTTGCGGTTGGGGGTATTTTACAATCCGGGCCCCATCTTCCAGTTTGGCCACACTTGCAGCACCGGGGGAGAGGTAGGGATCCCCAACACCTTCGATTTTACGTGGGGCCACAACCGGGGGTGGTTCTTTGCGTACGGGACCGGCCTGGCCACTGACCTGAACACTGTCCGAGCTTTCTAACGAAGAGCGTTGAGCCGGAGGTGGAGAAGGAGCTGGCGCTGGCTTGCCCAATTGAGGCAAACGCCCAGTTTGCCCGGTACGCGGCTGCGGGGGGCGCTGCTGTTGAGCGGGCTGAGGTATAGCTTGCCGCTGAAAAGGGGGTTTATTGGGCGGATTCTGGTTATTATCCATGGGCGCGGAGCCTAAATCGATCCTATCGCTTGGGCTTCGGTATCATAGATTTCAGCATATTGGGTCAAACCCATGATATTAAAGGTTTTGGCAATGGTTTTGGTCAAAAAGCAAAAACAGATACGACCATCCACATCAACAATTTTTTCGATCACTTCAATCAGAATTGAAATCCCAATGCTGTTGACCACATTGGACTTTTCAAAATTGAGGACCAACTTCTTTACCCCTTTTTCAATCAGGGCATCCGCTGCCTCGCCAATTTTTTCTCCGCCCAGATTATTGACATAGCCTTCGGTCCGCAAAATGGCAAAACCATCGTGCTCTTCGACCGTTAATTGAAATGTATCAGACAAAGTGGCCTCCGCAAATTCTACCTAGTTC
>JBIKWL010000240.1:0-5613 GCA_044356335.1 Candidatus Sericytochromatia bacterium | reverse complement strand
AAATTCCAACCAATATGCCACCTTGGGGTTTGCATAGGCAGAACTTGACCTGGAATCAAATCCAAACCTGACGTCAAACCATGTTCTGTTGAACTGCTGGCAAGCAATTGCATGCCCAAACAAAGCCCCATAATCGGCCGGCCTTGTAGGGCGGCGCTTTGCAGGTATTGCACCAAATTGTGTTTGTGCAGGGCCATCATGGCAGTAGGATATGCACCCACACCTGGTAATAAAAGCAGATCTGTGTTGTCAAGACTGGCCGGTTCAGAACTGATTCTCACCCGATAGCCCAACTCACGTAAACTGTGTTTCACTGAGGCGTGGTTGCCAATGCCGTAGTCAATGATACCCACAGTGGTATAGCTCATAATCCCACTCCGACTTTGAATTTGCGCTGAATGAGGCCTTTGCCGTCAATGGTAAAAAGTTCTTTGTTTAAGGAACGGTGAACCTGTTCCCAAAAAGTCTTTACACTGATATCAATGTAGGCACAAAAACTCTCAATATAAGCATCACTGCAGGCCCCATCGTATTTTTCAACCAAATCAATTCCGTGGTCGCGGCTCATGCGACCCAAACGGATTTCTTCGTTAACATAATCAGTCACACGTCCAAAACCATACTTGAGGTATTTGATCATCTGATTGAGGGTGACCCAGTCTTCGTCCAAGGAGGTGACTCCTGCGAGATCACCTGTGTTTTCGACGGAGTCATCGCGAATTTCCAAGCCTTGGCCGCAGGCATACATGCCATTGTTCAAAAGCGACCAATCGCCCCAAAACCAGCCCAAATAGACAATTTGAATCCCTGCTTGATCAAATTCCTCGGGCACGGGATAGAGATAGGGGTTTAATTCCCACCGCTTGAAACCAGCCTCCAACATCCAATCCAAACCACCACCAGAGACCGTATTCATAAACCTGAGGTTATTGCCATCATACCCTGTGCGACCAATGGTTTGGAGATCACCCAATTGATAACCTGGATTTTCGCCCCAGAGAATCAAAGGAATATCATAGCGAATGGCCAATTTGGGCACTGCACTGATCAGGGCCTGTTCGGTGGCGCGGGCCCAATTGGTGAAGCGAAAAAAGCCTTCTCGCAACATCCGTTGCCAAGTGCCCGGTGCCAGGCTGGAGATCACAACATCAAAGCCCAATTCGATCAAATTGGAAATATTGTCTGTGCCTCGTTCGGTGACTTGTTCTGGGGGATAGCTGAGACAGACCAAAAGCGGCCGCAAGCCCAATTTATCTCTGGCCCAAAGTGCCTGACGGGTACTGTCTTTGCCTCCGCTTACGCCAATAATACAATCAAAGAACTGGCCTGGTTTGCGTTGGTAACCCGCCAATACATCTTGCAAAATTTCGTAACGTTCTTGCCAATCCACATCTTGAACTTCTCGAAAATAATGGCAGGCTGGGCACACCCCTTCTGAGACAAAGTTGCTATTGGGCCTGGTATCTGGCTGAAGGCAGGTATGGCAGTACTTCATAAAATTGACTTCATTTTTTTGTCTTTACTCGGTTGTCTGTCCCAATAATTCACGTAAATGCAGAATTTCTTTATGTGGCAATCGGCAAGGCGGTGCCCAAGGGGGCAAACTCGAAATCACTTTACGTCCTGCGCCCAGGGCACACACCAAAGCCGCGGTTTCGCACCCCACCACCCAATCACTCCAAGCAATGGCCTCTGCCAGAGAAGCAAATCGATCAACGCTGATCTGATATTGAGCGAATCTTCCACACCAAGAATTATACTTATTTGGGGCGTCTGATGGGTGAGAACGCAAAGAAATTTCAATCTTTGGTCCCAAATTTAAGCTCTGAATCTTTGACACAAAATAGTCCAATGCCTGAAATTCGCCCAAGCTCTCTTTCCCCGCCCAAGCCGCTCGAATCGGTTCCAAGAGGTATAAAACACGGGTCAAACCATCTGACCTGTCTGGCCATTGAGATTCAAGTGCCTTGATTTGGGCAATTTGGTCGGCGAGATAAGCATTGGGAAACTCTTTCACTGGTGTATCGGGAAAGTTCCATAAGGCTGTGTTTTTCGCTTCAGGGTCTGCGACCCAAAGCTGATCCGGCAAGATTTGTACCCCATCTCTGACAAAGCGCTCAGGGTAATTTACCCAATGATCAAGCACAGCTATCGTGGGTATATTTTGGATTTTGGCGAGGCTGCGAGCCTGGTATTCCCACTCACTGGCCCAACCTGTTCCACTTAATAATTGGTTAGCCCCATTGAGGGCCTCCGCCAATGTCCAATTGTGGAAGGCGCCAAACTGGCTCTCCCACAAGCTGATCGCAGGTCCGGCCAAACACAAGCGGATACTTTGTTTGAAATCTGTTTGGGATTCTGATAGAAACCAAGCCTTGAGCCAATGAATAATTAAATTGGTGGCCCCAGCATCGTGTGCGACCACCACCAAAGGTGATCCCAAAACTGGTTTTTGGCCAGAAGTGTTTTCAGACATGCTGGAACTTGGCAAAATACAGCATATCCTGGGGCTCACCCGCCACAATCTCCTGCTTGGTTCTTACACCCTCTAAAACCATCCCCGAGCGCTCCATAATCCTCAGCATACCCAAGTTGCAATTCAGTGTTCCGGCCGTTACTTTGCGCAGCTTTTTCTCGTTCAAGAGATAGTTCATGAGGGTTTCCCAGGCTTCAAGTCCCAAGCCTTGACCCCAGATTTCACGTTCACCGACCAAGATACCCATATCTGCCACCCCATGGGGTGTGGCAATGTAAGCCGTCATGGTGCCGATCATCTTTGTTGTCGCCTGATGAACTATCCGCAAAAAGAGGTTGTCTGTGCCCTTAAATGAATTCAAATAAGCCAGACAGCTGCTGTGGGTGTGCTCGCGAAAGCGTTGATTGCTGTATTGAAGCACTTCAGGATCCCGCAACCACCCCAAGTAAGCGGGAGTAATATCGGATTCCCGAAAAGGCTCAAGCGTCAAGCGCGGGCTGATTAAGACTTGAGGTTCCTCAGTCATAACTATGCTGGGACTTTGAGCAAGTCTAAATGGTTCCAAACCTTGTGAAAAGCGGCAACCATGAGATCGACATCAGCGTCGGGCATTTCATGTACGCACATCTGAAAGCCCAAAAAAGAGACGTCATTGAGGCGCTCCGCCACGGGGCAAATCCCTTTGCGATAATCCACATCGCGCTTGCAAATCTCTGAAGTCCAGGGAAAGCCTTTGGAACCATAGGCCATTTTTTGCTGGAACATCGGCAAGAGATGCACATTGACATAGGCTTTCATAATACTCGGCACCCCTTCTGCGACCAAGGCGTCAAAGATCCGGTCCCGGCTGACACCCAGCAATTCTGTATCCAAGACCATTTGATAGATATAATAGGCATGGGTGCAGCCTTCCATTGTTTGGGGTAAACGCAGACCTTGCAATCCACTCAGCCCCTGGGTCAAGCGTTCAGCGGCCTTTTGGCGCGACGCCAGTTGTTTTTTCAATTTTTTTAATTGCTCAATCCCAATCGCACATTCAATTTCACCCAAGCGGAAATTGTGCCCGATCATATTGCTAAGATTAGTCACGCCTTTGTTTCCGACCACCGCCTCAGCATGGTTGCGAATCAATTGCATGCGCTCAGCGATTTCGTCATCCTGGGTCACCAAAATGCCGCCTTCACCTGTATGAATATGTTTGTGGTAATTCAAGCTAAAGCCGCCAACATGGGTCAGGGTGCCTGCATATTTGCCTTTGTACAAAGCACCTGGTGATTGCGCGGCATCGGAGATCACCTTCAAATTGTATTTGGCGGCCAGCGCCATCAAGGCATC
Organism: Candidatus Sericytochromatia bacterium; assembly: GCA_044356335.1. Classification (GTDB taxonomy): domain Bacteria; phylum Cyanobacteriota; class Sericytochromatia; order UBA7694; family UBA7694. The sequence goes on along the minus strand of JBIKWL010000240.1, from coordinate 1,802 downwards.
CACATCAGCTGAGTGCCCGCCAATATCTACAGACATAATCGCCTTGGTATAAGGGGTAATCTGGGCTTCCACCGCTTTGGGATCTAAGCAAAAAGTCGTCTCTTCAATATCTGCAAAGACGGGAATGGCATTCCAGTGCAAAATCGCCGTGGCACTGGCACACATCGTCCAGGGGCTAACAATCACTTCATCACCGGGCTCAATCCCAATTGCACCCACGGCGGCAATCAGGCCCGAGGTCCAAGAATTAACTGTCACAGCGTGTTTGACATCAAAATAGGCTTCACAGGCCCGCTCAAAGGCCTGCACCTGGGGACCGCCATAAAAATCGGGAGACCAAGAGCCCAAAAACTGAGAAAGAACACCACTTTCTACCACTGCTTTGGCTGCATTCACCTCTTCTTGGCCGATTGAATTGTAGAGTTTAAACGGGGTTTGGATGGTTTTATCTCCCCCCAAAAGTGCCAAACTTTCACGATTCATCACTTTCATCATCGTTTTTCCTTTATTTTTACAAGCGTTTTTAATGTTTTAAGTGCATCCCGACCCGAACTCAGGGCCACTTCTTTCCCTGCCAAGCCAGCGGCGAGTTGATCGGCCACATACCACTGCATCCGAGCAAAATCTGAAGGAATGACTTCGGCTTGGGCAGCCAGTGTCTGGTAACCAGCGTAAGTGCTATGTTCTTCAACCGGCTGCCAAAGAATCTGCGCCCCCCCTTGTTCGTAGCGCAATCGGCCATTGGCCGCGACCCATTCCAGTGAGTGATGAAAAAAATTTTCGCCTTTGGCAGCCAAAAACACCATTTCACCCCTTTCAAACCCAATGCGAAAATCGGGTTCGGGGTCTTGCTCATGCCAGTCTCTGCCAGCTTGAATAAGATCGTAGTGTGTCATCTTTCCCAACCAATAACCCAAAAGGTTGAGGTAATGTGAGGCACAATTAAACATGCCTTTGGAATACCAGACCACCCCTTTGAAGGGCCCTTGCATTACTTCAGCCTGAATGCGGCGCCAGACTTCGCGCACCCCCGGCTCTGCCCGGCGCAAATAATTGACAAACAAAAGGCAGTTCTTTTCTTGGCATAGGTTGACCAAATTTTCAGCTTCAGCCAAATCATAAGCCAAGGGTTTTTCGGCCAAAATGACCTTGATCTGCTCCGGCGGAGCCAGACTCAGGATTTGGCGAATCACTTCAGCATGGCTATAGGTGGGGGTAGCAACGACCACTATCTCAGGGGCCAGCTGCGCAAAGGCCGCCTCCAGAGTTGAAAAAGCAGGCCGATGATAATGCGCAGAGAAGGCCTGGGCTTGCTCGGGCCGGGGCTCAACCCCGCCGATTAATTCAAAGTCGGGATGTAAAGAAAAAGCCCGCGCATGGCTCAAAACATGAAGTGGATCGCGCAGAGCTAAATCATAGCCCATCCCAATCTGCCCCAGCCCCACAATCAATACTTTTTTTAACATCCCAATTCCGATTAAAAAGATTCACAATTGACCTGTGTTTAAAATTTTAACACAGTGAATATACCTGCATGGGTACACAAGGTGAGTGTCGGAAAAACAGGCAGGTGTTTTTTACAGCAGCCCAAAGCCAGACTTTGGTATGATGAAGTAATGAAAACAAACTTCTGGAGAAGTACATGCCTCTAACCATCCCCGAAACATTTCCAGATGTCATCCGCATTGAATCTGTTGGGATTTGCAATTTTAAAAGCATTCATTGTCCTACTGGGACTGAGCCCAATTTATGCAAAGCCCTGAGCCCCGAACATTTTCAATCCATTCTTCAGCAATTTAAAG
>JBIKWL010000295.1:0-3244 GCA_044356335.1 Candidatus Sericytochromatia bacterium | reverse complement strand
GTGTAGTCGAAGGGCTTACAGGAAAATAAATCAATAAATACGTAATTTTTTTCCTGAAAGGTATGGATTGAAATGTGACTTTCAGCAATTACCACAAATCCGGTAATTCCGACGTCTTCTGGGACAAGCCCCTGGTATTTAAATACGTAGGGCTGGGTGATTTTTGTCATCCCGATTTTATCGGGCAAGTTGTTTAAAATATCAAAAACAAGGTCAAAATCCCTTAATTTTTCGGGATTGCAATCATTCAGATCTAACGTCAGGTGTGGACCAAAAAAATCAGTTTTAACCATTTTATACTCCTAAAATTCATAAATAAATTGCTGCGCCTTTCGAGCGTGTTTTTACAAGTTTCTATGATAGCAAATCCCAGCAAAAATTAAAGCATTTACACGATTTTATTTTTTCAGAGATGCTCATTTTTGAGGTCATTTACCAACTGGTTATATCAAATAATTTGCATTATTTCTCTTTTTTTTGATTCATAACATCATTTTTAACTCGATTATCTTTCATTCTTGTCGCTGGAAAAGCGCCAATGCTGATGCCCCCTGGGGTATGGTACGCTAGAGATTTGGAGATCTTATGCCACACAATCCTTCAAAAATTCTTTTGCTCAGCCCCCGCATCCCACCCGATCCGGGTGGGGTGGCGCAGGCCGTTTGGCGTCAGGCCAAACAATTACACAGCCGTGGAAAAGCAGTTGAACTCTGGGGGTTGAGTCCGGGTGCTTTGCCTGATGCACCTTTCCCCATTTGGCGCCCCAATACGATGGCTGCACCGATCAGAGCGCTCTCAGATTTGCCTATCCACTGTTTAACGGGCTCCCCCCCGGATCTCATTCACGGCTATTACCTCAGCGCCACAGCCGAATTGGCCTTGGCCTTGGGGGAATATTGGCAGGTGCCAGTGGTCTTGTCGGCGCGGGGCAACGATCTCGACAGAGATCTCTGGCTGCCTCAGAAACGCGAAATGCTGCTGAATTTTCTGCCCAAGGCTTCGGCCCTGAGTGGGGTGACCCGTGCCTTGACCCGGCAATTGGTGGTCCTGGCCCCAGCCTGCCCAGTGATTCAATGGGTGCCCAACAGTGTCAATCCAGATCTCTTTGCTCCCAGGCCCCGTTCTAGTGACGTAGCCACACGTCTGGGTATACCCCAGACAGGCACCCGCTTGGGGTTTGTCGGTGAGCTGCGTCAGAAAAAAGGGTTGGGCCTGCTGCTCTTGGCTTTTCAAGCCCTGGCTCAAAAGTATTCAGATCTCTCGCTTCTCTTGGTGGGAGAGGTGCGGCCCGGCCCCGATCGGCAATTGCTGCAGCTCTTTCGCAAACAAAATCCCAAGTTAAGCCTCCGCCTGATTGAAATCCCCTCTCAACCCCATGCCGAGTTGCCTGCGCTTTACGCTTGGCTCGACACAGTGGTCTTTCCCTCGCTGCAAGAGGGCTTGGCCAATGCCTGTATGGAGGCCCTGAGCTGTGTTCGGCCCGTGGTCGCCACAGATGTGGGGGGATTTCCCGATTTGATCCGCGATGGCCAAGAGGGCCGTCTGATTCCGGCTTACCAATTGGAACCGCTGATAGCCGCATTGGAAGAAGTCTATCTGCAGCCCGAAACGGCCCAAGACTGGGGCCGAGCGGGAAGGGAAAAAATGATGCAGCAGTTTGGCCCTGAACAGGAACTCGAAAATTGGTTGGGACTCTACCAGGCTGCGGGGCTGAAAACTGATTGAATTCCAATATGTAACTGAGTTACAATTCTGTATATGGTCAAACAACCAGCCAAACGCCCAGCAAAAGAAGTTAATCTCTTAACCAAAGTCAGAACCGCAATCACATCTGGGGATTTTGCGGATGTTGACCATGCACAAATCCGACAGGCGGAAAGAAAAATCACCCGACCTGAATATCTGTATGTTCTGACAAAATCAGGCTGGCATGAAAAGCGCAAGGATACATTTATTGAGGCCTTTAAAGCTTGGAATTATGCGATTCGTGGTAGAACCATTGATGAAAGAGAGTTGCGCGTGATTGTCTCGTTTGATGAAGATGGACTTTTAATTATTACCGTGATTGATCTGGAGGTTACATGAGCAGAGAAATCAAAATTCAAGCTGAATTCATTGATACCGGCTTTGGCTTTCCGGTTCATCTCTTAAATGTGCCCATGATGAAAGTCAGAGGCGTATGGACACCCAAAATCAATTATGTCGAATTGACGGCCCGGGTGCTCCAAACCCTGGCTTTAAAAACCTCTCCACTCACAGGTAATCAGTTAAAATTTATCCGATTGCACTTTGAAATGAATTTGGCAGATTTTGCTAAACGCTTTTATGTGACCCATCCAGCAGTGTTGAAATGGGAAAGCAAAGGCGATTCAGCCACGGGCATGAATTGGAGTACTGAAAAGGATATTCGCCTGTTCATTTCTACCCAGGTATCTGAAAAAGAGGTTTTCTTTGCTGCTTACCAGCAATTGGAGAAAAAACCTTCTCAGCGCAACACAGAAACAGAAGTGGATTTGGCTCAGACAAAAGAGGCGGTTCTGGTTTAGCTCTCGCTACTTATTTTGACTCACGCTCTAGCGGCGTTTCCGTTTTTTGCCCCATTTTGACAAAGGTCACTTCAAAGGCTTTGCATGAACGGTATTGCTGGAGACGGTTGGCAAAGTTAAACGCATCGTTGACGTCAAAATACTGAAAAATATCCAAGCCGCGATCAAGCAAAATTTTCCAGCCGGTATCGGTTTCGATGTGACGGGCATGAATGGTGCGAGTGGCATCAAATTCCCAGGTAAATTGAAGTCCCACCATGCTCCCTGATTTTTTCATTTGTTCAAAAAATTCCAGTTGTTGCTGGTTTTTGAATTCATCTTCGGTGGTGAGCAAATGGACATGCACTTCGTCTTCGCTGTGTTTAAAGCGCACAATGGTTTCAAGCAATTCCATCAGATTTTTGGCTTGGTAAAACAAGCGAATATACGGATCGGTAATGATGACTTTGCTCACGCCGCGCAGATAAGGCCCCAGCAGGGCGTCAAAAGAAACACCCCGTTGGTTTTCTTGAAAAGTCAGGTGTTTCTCTTGCAGGTCTGTTTGTTCTGGCGGTAACAATTCCAGCGGAATCGGCGCTGAAGCTGGGGCTTCCATTTCAGTTTCAGACTGGGTTTTAAAGTAATACTGAGGATATTCTTCTTCTTCGAGGGTGGTGACGGTTTTTTCTTCGCCTGCCGAAGTGGTATAGGCAAAATGA
>JBIKWL010000102.1:0-19297 GCA_044356335.1 Candidatus Sericytochromatia bacterium | reverse complement strand
TTCGCATGGCATATGGCCGCAAAGCCAGTTAAAACTCAATTCTCTTCAGTCTATGCTCTGCTTCGGGTAAAATGGGAATATTGCAATTCAAGGAAATACCATGTTAACCCTCTCTCAGCCCGAATCCCCTCTGAGCGATTTTCGCCCCAAACCCGAAGCCTTTTTGGTCGAAATTTTTTCAGCCATTCAAGGTGAAGGCCCGATTGTCGGCACCCGCCAAATTTTTGTGCGCTTTTTGGGCTGCCATATACAATGCGCCTATTGTGATACCCCTGCCACCCACACCAAGCAGCGCCATTGCCGCGTTGAACGTACACCGGGTTTGCGGGATTTTGAGTCGATTGCTAATCCCCTGCCTGTCAGCCAGGTGCTTGAAATCATCGAAGGGCTGGAAGCCTTTCCGGGTTTACACGACAGTATCTCCCTTACGGGTGGAGAACCCTTGCAACATATCCGCTCGCTCAAAGCGCTGTTCCCGCTTTTAAAGCCCCGCTTTCAACTCTATCTCGAAACCGATGGTATTTTGTGGCAAAACCTGGCTGCTTGTATTGATCAAATTGAACAAGTAGGCATGGATATGAAATTGCCCAGCGCCACTGGCTTGCAGCCCTATTGGCAGGAACACAGCCAATTTTTACCGATAGCTGCCCGCAAAGAGGTTTTTGTCAAATTGGTTTTTTCCAAAGACAGTAAGCTCGAAGAACTCGATACAGCTTTGGAAATTATCGCTGGCGTCGATAAAGAAATCCCGCTGATTCTGCAACCTGTAACGCCTTATGGGATCGTGCGTCATCCCCCCAGCCCCGAACAGGTATTGAGCTGGCAAAGCCGAGCTAAACAAATCTTAAAACAGGTGAGGGTCATCCCCCAAACCCACAAAATGATTGGACAAATATAATGTCACTGAGTGCACTTTCCCCGCTCGATGGTCGCTATGCCGACGAAACCGCTCCCTTGCGAGCGGTTTTTTCAGAAGGTGCATTGATTTATTACCGCATTCATGTTGAGTTGGTCTATCTCTCTCAGCTTTTGCCCTTTTTAGGCGTGCCGCTGCCCTCAGATTTTTCCTCTGTTTTGCAAAAGATTCACGCTACACCGGGGCTGATTCACGCGGTCAAAGAAAAAGAGAAAACCACCCGCCATGATGTTAAAGCGGTGGAATATGTTCTCAGCGATTGTTTCACCGAGGCCGGCCACCCAGAACTGGTTAAATGGATTCACTGGGGACTGACTTCTGAAGACGTTAACAATTTGGCTTGGGGCTGCATGTTGCAAGCCGCTCACGAAGAGGTCTTCGTTCCTCTGTGGTTGAATCTCTTGGAACAATTACGGGATTTTATTTCTTTCACAGCTTCAACCCCCATGCTGGCCCACACCCACGGACAACCGGCTTCACCCACCACGATCGGCAAAGAATTTGCGGTTTTTGCTCGGCGAATCTTGGGCGAACTCCAACACCAGGCAACGCTTGTGCCCGTTGGTGGCAAACAAAATGGTGCCACGGGCAATTGGCATGTCTTTGAGAGTTTTTATCCGCAACACAATTGGATGGGCTTTTCGGAACGATTTGTGGATGCCCTGGGTCTCAATTGGGAACCACTTACAACCCAGATTGTGGTACGAGAGAGTCACTCCCGATATTTTGACAGCCTGCGGCGTCTCTCCAGTATTTTGATCGATGCCTCTCGCGATAGCTGGATTTATGTCTCATTGGGTTATTTTAATCTCAAGCGCCGCGACGCCAATGAAGTGGGTTCTTCAACCATGCCCCACAAGGTCAATCCGGTTAATTTTGAAAATGCCGAGGGAAATTTGGAATTGGCCTCTGTTTTGCTCGACTTTTTAAGCAATAAATTGACCAAATCTCGTTTGCAGCGTGATCTGTCAGACAGCACGGTGCAGCGCAATCTTGGAGTGGCACTCGGTCATGTTTTGCTCGGAAGCCAGAGCTTTGTGCGCGGCTTAAAGCAGCTCGAACCCCGCCGTGAATATTTAGAAGCAGAACTCAATCAACATTGGGAAGTCTTGGCAGAGCCCCTGCAACACGCCCTGCGTTTGGCAGATCGCGAAGTGCCTTACGATCAGATTCGCAGAGCTACCCAGGGCCAGCAATTGACCCAGGCCGGTTTTGAGCATTTGATTTCAGAACTCAATACAACCCTGCCTGTAACAACGCCTGCTGAATATGTAGGCCGGGCACCTCAATTGGCAGAACAAACCGTTGCAGAAATCGACGCTTATCTGGAAACCCTGCTCCTGAAATAATGATCAATCTATTGGGCCAGATGTGACTTCGGGGCTCAACATTTTTGCCAGGGCTGCAAGTTCAGCCAAACTGAGCGTCTCACCGCGCAATTGCAAATCCCAGTTTTTTTCCAAGCTTGGCCAGACCTCTTCAGCGAGAGCCAGTGAGCGCAAGACATTGCGCAGGGTCTTGCGGCGCAGTTGGAAAATCCGCGTGACCAATTGCCAAAACAGAGATTGATCGGCAATTTCCACTACAGGTTGTAGACGCGGACGCAGGTGAATGAGGGCTGAATCAACTTTGGGCCGCGGTGAGAAAAATTCCTTGGGCAAAATGGCCAGAACTTCAGCCTCTGCAGCTAAATTGATCGTGATATTAAAGACGCCATAATCTTTGCTTCCAGGGGGGGCGACCAGCTTTTGTGCCACTTCGTTTTGGACCATCATATAGATTTCCGAAAAATACGGCAACTCAGGATGGACGCCCGCTTGACGTAGGCCTATTTCATTGATGACTTTCATCAAAATATCCGAGGTCAGGTGGTAGGGTATATTGGCCACCAATTTGCGTTTGGCCAAAGGGGCCCTTTCACACCAAGGCTCTAAAGGCCAACGCATAAAATTGCCACCAATTAGCTCGATTCGATCATCATGGGACAATTCTATTTGCAGCAATTCCAACAATTCGCGGTCAATTTCAATTGCGGTGAGGTGTTTGACTCTTTCAATCAGCAATTGGGTCAAAACACCTGTACCTGGTCCAATTTCAAGTACATGGTCGTTGGGTTGGAGTTTCATCATATCGACACAGACCGAAAGGGTGTCGCTGTCGGTAAAAAAGTTTTGGCTGTATTTGCGCTTGGCGCGAGGCGTGTAATTCATGCTTTCAGTGTAACGTATTTTGCGGCTCAGGACATGGGTTCGCTGGACTGGCTGGACTGGCTGGACTGAATGGCCAACCAGTCCAGGCTGCTGGGCAAGAGGTCATATTCACCTGTTTGGGCAGCAGGCCAGTTTGGGTTTTGCATCTGCTTGAGCAGTGCTGGCAAGAGGGCTAAATAACGCTGATCAAACCGCGTGGGGGGATGTAATGACCAGATCGGTTCTGCTGCAGGGCTATAATCCAAACGGTAACGACCTTGAGACAGCATAAACTGGGATATGATCACTTCCACCAATTCAGCATAAGGGGGAAACCATCCCTGCATGCCTTCTCGTTTTGGCAGGCGATACAGAACAGGCAAAGCCCGATACAATTCACTGCGGCTGATTAAAAAACAGCGGCTGGTAAATTGGGCCTGCTTTTGCTGAAATTCTATCCCCAAACGTGCTACCACATGTGCTGTCATATGTGCTGTCATATGTGCTGGTGGTCCTCCTGGGGGGGATACACAGAAACAGTCGGAATCACTTGCGAGTAGGGCTAAAGCAGCCGCAATCCAAGCGGGCGCAGACCCGCCAAAGAGCATATCTCCATCGAGGTGCAAAACCAGGTCCTGAGATGCACATTCTAGCCCGAGAAAATAGGCAGCAAAGGGCCCACCGCGAAAATCTTTGCGTGGCATAGGGGGCACCTGGACTGGTTGAGCAGACTGAAAACCGGGATTGACAAAATAGCGCAAACCCAAGGCTTCCAAAGCGGAAGTGGCTTCGGAACCATGCAAATCAACGGACCTTTGAATCAATTCAGGCCAGTCTGCTTGCAAGGCCGCCACAAAGGTGGGCAGGAGTTCTACACAGCGTTTCCATTGTTCTAGGCCTGATTTCGTCTGAATTTTGGTACCGGGGTCGAGGTCCCAGAGCAAGAGGCTTTCGCTGCAATACGCAGACCAAAATTTCAATTGGTGAGGCAGAACCAAACAGGCATGGGGCAAATCCCAGGGCGTGAGGTTTATTTGGAGGCTTATTGGATAAGGCGCGTGCTTGCTGGACATGGTTTTTTCCTGTAAACAGAATCATAGGGCCTGAGTCGCATTTTGACAAATTCGCGTATTTGATTTATTATTAAATCATTCAATATTAAATTAATTAAAGAGGTAGACGATGTCCACACTCATGCCTTTGATTCCTCACAGCAAAGACCTCGGCGACGGCGTTGTCATTGAACGCTATCTGCCCCATTTGCCTCGTCCCAAAGTGGGCCCGTTTGTCTTCTTTGACTATCTGCCTCAAATCCAATTTGAAGCAGGCATTGGCACTGATGTACGCCCCCACCCGCATATTGGTCTCTCAACCTTGAGTTATCTCTTTCATGGCCGCATGCACCACAAAGACAGCCTGGGTTACGATATCATCCTCGCGCCGGGTGATGTGCTGCTGATGAGCAGCGGCAAGGGGATTGTCCACTCCGAGCGCACCCCCCAAGAGGATCGCCTGCAGCCCCACAGCATTCACATGGTTCAGTTTTGGCTGGCCCTGCCCCAGAGTCACGAAGAAATGGAGCCCAAAGTCGGCCATGCCACCCAGCCCGATCTGCCCTTTTGGCAGGTCCAGGAGGGCCTGTCGGCCCGTCTGGCAATTGGCACGGCCCTTGGCCAAAAAGCGCCTGTCAGCTCATTGCTGAACCCCTTTTTGGTTGATTTTGAGGCCAGCACAGGCGGAAACTATACCCTGGAAAGCGATGAGCGCGAATCTGCGTTTTTCTTGATCTCGGGCAGCCTCAATGTCAATGGCGAGACTTTTAGCGAACCGGCCTTTGTGGTTTTGGAATCGGATCAGACCTTTGACATTAAATACCCCTCAGGCAGCCGCTTTCTATGGTTGGGAGGAGACCCCCTCGATGGCCACCGGATTGTTTGGTGGAATTTGGTCGCCTCACGCCCCGAGCTGATTGAAGCGGCCAAAGAGCGCTGGCGCAAAGGCGAGTTTGCGATGGTGGCAGGTGATGAGGAGTTTATTCCTTTACCTGAGTCGTAGGTTGAATAAACCCAAAGGATAAGAAGTTACTTCTCAAAAATAGCCCAAGTTTCGCTGCTGCCACTTGGTCGATGCCCTATTCCTTGGGTTTTGTATCTCTAACAGCTTGAGTCCAAGCACTCTGGGTAAGAGAACCTTCTGTATCCATTAAGACAACGCCGTTTTTATACATACCTCTTAATACATCTGCGTTAGTTTGAAAGATAGCAGTGCGTCCATCGGACCCATCTTGAAGCGCCTGTTCCCACATGCCATTTTTATTGAGGAATGCTGTATGCAGAACCTCCCCACCTTCAATACACACGGCCATCACTCTGCCTTCTGAACGGGCCCGTAAAGAATCGACAGTAATAGGTGGGCTGCCCACTCCATTTAGAGCATAAGCATGGCAATTTATTCCACTTGTTGTACCAATAAGGTCATATTCACCTGCCTTAAGCCCTGCGCCAAAGTCCTTTGTGTCTGCCTCAAGAAAAACTTCTGCCACGTTGCGAGCATTTGGGCTGGTATCTAACCCGAAAGATTCTCTTCTCCTTTCAGCCGATGCAAGAGCTTCTGATGATGGAGAAAAAGCAGAGGGTGTGGGGGAAGAATCGCTAGAAACAGGCGAACTTCTGGCTCCTCTTCCTGCTCGGGGTTGTTCATGAGCCCTTTCCAGAGAGGGGGATGGGGCATCAAAAGTCAAATGCTCGGGCGTTTGGTGATCCTTTACAATTTGCTTGACAATTTTATCAATGGCAACGGGAGCCATGCGGGTTGTGATTCCAGCCAAAGGATCATTGCCCTCCAAAATATTTTTTTCAATGCCTTTCACCAAAGATACACGGTCATTCGCGTACGAGTGGGCAATCATACCTATTCTTTTGTCGGTTAATCTCCCGCCAGATACATCTGTGCATGGTTGTGCATCACCCATAAAACTTTGGACAGCGCTGCCTGACATTCGACTTGCTTTGCCCCCAATCTGACTTGCTGCTTTTGAACCAATGCCTTGTGTCAGGGCTTCAGCTGTAACGCCAGTGGACTTTCCCCCTGAGTGACCAACTCCTGGTGATTTTCCCCGAAAAGAACCTGCGGTAGCTTGTCGGGTTGCTCCTGGTTCAGATAGGGGCTGCGCACCGGAAGCGGGCCTGGCACCAGCGGGAGGAGTCGCCGCTCTGATCTGCGGAGGCATTCCCCTTGGTGTAGAAATAGGAGATGGAGAACCAGGGATCATAAATTTGTTCTTCCCTTCAAGCTGTTTTTAATCGTTCCAGTGTCTCTTCAAGCACTTCTTGAAAGCGCTCCAATTGTTCAGCATAGTGGGTATACGGCGGATGCAAAGGGGAAATATCCACCCGCATCGTTTCCATTTCATCGAGGCGGTCAGCAATGCCATCACAATGATCCAGCAATACCTGCAGGTTCTCTTCCAAAACGGGAATATCTGCCGGGTCGGAAGTGCTTTCGGATTCTGCCATGACCTGTTCAGCCATTTTGCTGTGCTGGTCAATTTCGGTCTGAATGGCAATAAAACTCTCAAATTGACTGCTCAAGGCTTGCAAACGCCCCAAGGCTTTCTGAATTTGGCCCAGATGTCCCTGCAAATCTTGCACTTCAATTTCGGCATCAATGATGTTTAAACGCGTTTCAAATTCTTGGGTTTTGGCTTCAAAGACCTGCAATTTGCTCTGCAGTTTTTTCAGGGCTAGGGGATTGGGGGTCGGTTTGAGGCCCAGTACCTCATCGCTAAGCACCTGCTTGAGAAAGAGCAGCAGAGCAGCTTCAGCCTGATCATACAGTTCGTCAAAGTCCAAATCTTCGGAGGCCGAGGCGATTTCTGGATAATCGACACGGGACTCTGTTGAATTGGCTTTGGGCAGCAGGGTATTTTGGGCCTCTTCCAACAACTCTCGCCCCAAGTCAGAGCCGGGTTCAATTTCCAAACCTGACTTGATCAGGGGAAGGGCCTGCATCGGTTCGTCAATCAGCAGAAACAAAAATCCTGCGCCAAAATAATTGTCGGGGTTTTGGTAATTGAGTTGAATGCCTTTGCAAAAGAGCTGTGCCGCTTCTTGCAATTTGGCCTTGTTCACAGGTGGAAGCAGTCCCTCTCGCACCGCTTGCCGGCCCTGTTCATAGAATTTTTGAGACTCCTGATGGCGGTTCATTTCTGAGGCTTGCAGCCCTTGGCGGGCCTGGGTCAGGCTTGCAAAATCCAGCATGTGTCTATTCCCATGGTTCAGCGTTTCGATCAGGCGATACAGATGATTATAACAGCCTCCTTAAAAAGATTGAATTATGGGGGCAGCTGTGTAAGACCGTGTTTTGTCAATTCAGTCCCAGATAAAGTATCCTGAGAGCATTCCAGGCTCTGAAAAAGCTGTCTGTTCGCTATCCAAACAACCCCGAGGTATAGATTGTGTTTAAATCCACCTTGCCCCTTCTCTTGGCATCCTCTTTGGCTGTGATACTGTCTGTTTATCCTTTCGCCAGCCAGGCCCAAAGTGAAGACTGGCCCGAAGAAAACCAAGTCTATCAGTCCTTTTCTGTGGATCTAAACAAAGACGGCAAACCCGAGACCGTGGAAGTCAAAGCGGTCAGGGTCGGTGAAGCTGGGTATACGGGCCAACTCTTTGTTAAAAACCAATCGGGCAATGTGATTTGGCGTGGCCCCCTGTTTGAGCCGGGCAGAGACAGTATTGTCGACGACGCCCTTTACTTGGGTTCTTTCCCCATGGGAGAAGGCCGTGTAAGTCTGGTTCAAGATCTCGAAGGCGATGGGCGGGTGGATTTGCTGATGGCTGTCCCGCAGTCAGATTTACGCGTGCGCAGCTGGCGAATCTTTACTTGGGATGGCAAAGGCTTTGTTTTCAGCGCCAAAGGCTGTCTGCTTGAACTCAAACCGGGTTCGGGTCAATTCAGCTTTGTAGAAAGCGCGCCTGAATACGGCAATTGGGTCGATGCCATCCGGGTTGAGGGCAAAGAACTGCTTGCAGAGATCCTGATGCTCAAACCTGGTGACCTCAGCGGCGGTAAAGCCAAAATGAAGATCAATGAAGATGGCCTGCGCCTGCTGAACTGGCTTGAGCCACCCCACTCACTCAACGGAAAATAAACCAATGTCCAATCCTCAGACCAAACCTCAGACCAAACCCGAATTGCTGATGCCCGCGGGCAATCTCGAAAAACTCAAAGCCGCAATTTTGTATGGCGCCGATGCCGTCTATCTCGGCACTCCCGACCTCTCGCTGCGCACCCAATCGGGTATCAGCCTGGAAGATTTGCAAGAGGGCATTGCCTTTGCCCGTGAACGCGGTAAAAAAGTTTATCTCACCCTCAATCTCTTTTCCCACAACCGCGATATTGAAAAGTTGCCAGGCTTGATGGCGACACTCGAAAAGGTTCGACCTGATGGCGTGATTATCTCCGATCCTGGGATTTTTCAATATGTCAAAGAGCGCATGCCCGGACTGGAATTGCATATTTCGACCCAGGCCAATGTCTGCTCCTGGCTAACAGTCGACTTCTGGCAAAAACAAGGGGCTTCGCTGGTTGTGATGGCGCGCGAGGTCGGTTTTGCTGAGGTTCAAGAGATACGCAAACAATGCCCTGAGATCAAGTTGGAGATTTTTGTGCACGGCGCGATGTGTATGACCTATTCGGGCCGCTGTTTGCTCTCCAATTATATGGCCGAACGGGGCAGCAATCAGGGCAATTGCGCTCACTCCTGTCGCTGGGATTACAAAGTGCGACTCAAGCTTAAAGATGGCAGTCTTAAAGATCTACACCTGACCGAAGAGACCAAAGAATTGTTCGATTTCTTTCTCGAAGAGGAATACCGACCTGGGGAGTATTTTCCCCTTGAGCAAGACAGCCAAGGTGCATATATCCTCAATTCCAAAGATCTTTGTCTATTGCCACGCTTGCCCGAGATTTTGGACTCGGGCATCAACTCGCTCAAGGTCGAGGGGCGCAATAAATCCGCCTATTATGTGGCCTCCGTGGCAAGGGTCTACCGCAAAGCCATCGACGATTGGTTTGACAACCCTGAGCAATGGAAATTTGAAGACTATCTTGAAGATCTTTATGCTGTGCCCAACCGGGGGTATACCCTGGGCTTTCACGATGGCCGCCTGAGCCCGTTTAGCCACAATTATTACGATGTGCATTCACTTTCAGATATGGAAAATGCAGGCTTTGTTCGCAGTTGGGAAGAAGACGCACTGATCTTTGAGGTCAAGAATTACCTCGAAGCGGGAGAATTATTGCAATTCCTCTCTCCCACTTTGCGCGAGCCGATTCGCGTTCGTTTACAGGATTTTGAAGATGCCCTGACCCACAAAGTCACAGATAAAGTCTCTGCAGGGCAAAACAAAGCGATCCGCATTCCGCTTTCGATTTTTCACACTTTGAGCCCCGCTGAACTCAAAACCCATTTGCCTGTGATGAGTGTGGCTCGCAAAATGAGCCATATGAATGAAGGGCAGAAAGCGCGATTAATTGCCGATCTTGAAGCCTTGCAAATCCAAATTCAGAATCTCAAAGTGGATGAGATCGAAAAATCCAAACGCCTACAAGAAAATCAAGAAATGCAGATGTTTTTTAAACAAAAACAGGTGATCAGCAAAGGACCTCGTATGGGATTAGAAGGGTGTTGTGGCAAAGGTTGCAATGGCTGCCGACTGTTCTGGTTCGATCCCAAATATGCCTGTGCCCGCGCCAAGCTTCAGTCTAAAACAGACCATTTACCCCTGGATAAAGCCCTACAACCTCAGAGCTGAGCCAAAGTTGATTCTTTCTGTTTACAATTTTTGCAATCAGGGTAAATTGAAACAAGCAAAGCAAATTTTTGCTCTTTCTTGTTGCTCTAAATGTGTTCCACACCCAATATATGTAAAGTTCAGAGTTTGATCGAGGTAGTTCATGAGCCTGATTCCCGCCAGCCCCCAAATTAAAATCTTAGACCCTGCCCGCCTGGCCCAGATTCCCTCCTCTGCCCCGCCCCCGAGTACGACGCCAGCAGCAACGACGCCAGCAGTAAAAGCTGAGCCCACTTCTACCGCGCACCGCGAAGACTCTGTGGCCCTGGGCGCTCCCCCCAACGATGAGACCACAGACACACCGACTCCAGTCAGCGACGCCCCTGCCCCCCAACTCACTTCAGTCAAACGTTATGGTGATGATGCTGCAAATTCCCCACCGAGCCAAACCCGCCTGAGCACAGCTTTACGGGTGGCCGAAAAAGCCAATTTGGGATCTGAAGCAGGCAAACAACAGGCCGCCAGTTTTGCCCAAGAGATCATGCCAATCGTGTCCCCTATTCGGCAAGAGATGGGGGTTGCCAACAAGCTTGCCACGCCTCAGCAAGCCCCTCCGTCACCAGCAGCCCAAACAACAGCACCTCCCGCCCAAACGCCACCGCCCGCTCCCCCCACAGCTACACAGGCACCGCTGACAGCAGCGCCTGTCGCACCTGTCGTCATTGATTGGAAAAGCAAATCGGTTGGCACTTTAAACCTGACAGAATTGGCGGACCTGGCCAAACTCACCACAGCCGCCGACTATCCTGCCAATCTGGCTGAGATGAAACCCGAAGTGAAACAATTGGCAAAGATGATCTTCGATGGCAAAATGGCCACCTTCTTGCAGGCCGCACCCGCCAAAGTCACCTTGCCCGCCGAGCAAAAGACCCTCGCCGACAATTTGCAAAAATTAATTACCTGGGGCGGCGGCAGTGCCACTCTCAAAGCATATGCTGCGATTTTACCCAAGGCCCTGGAATTGGATCCTGCTTTCAAAACCCATCTGACGGAATCCGCTTCGGCCTGTTTGTCTCGCCCCTTTGTTGATGCCCTCAAAGGAATGGGTGTCGGCGATTTGCTGGGAGATCCTGCGCAATTGTCCAAAATGGGGGTGGCCCTGGATATTTTGCTGGAAAAGGGCCTCACTCAAGGTCTGGCAGATGCAGCCAAACTCAATCCTGACAGCCTCGACAGCTTACATACCCTGGCCAAAATCTTAGAAGGCCAGAAAGCCGATCCCAAATTGTCGCTGGTGCCCGAAAAATTGCTGACTCTGCTCAAATCCTTTCCAACTGAGGCCCCCAAAGTCGCCGCCCTGGAAAAACGCATAGCAGAGATCAAAACCAAACTCGCCCCTTACGATAAATATTTCACAGATGCCAATTTTGGCAAACTCACGGGGGCCATGCGCAGTTTTTATGATGGCAAAGCAGATCTGAAAGATGCTTTGGCTGTGTATAGCCTGATCGACTTTATGGGCCTGACCCAAGAGAACATTAAAGCGGTACTGACCCCCCTCGGATTGAGCCCCCAAGCTCTGGATGCGATGAAAAAGTCGAAAATGCTCGAACTGCTCTTTGCCAAACCAGGCAGCGAAACCCACAAATTATTGCCCAATATGTTGACGGCGATTCAAACCCTCTCGGATGAGGTCAATGATGCCAAAGACTTCCAGGCCGCCATGACGCTGGTGACCTCGGGACTCTTTGCCGTGGATGCTCTCGAAAGTTTGGCCCCCAGTGTCAGCTCGCGCGGGGTGATTCGCGAATTGGTTGAAATGGCCAGGCGCGGAACTATCTCCCAGGTCAATCTTGGCGCAGTGGTTGGGGCGTACAATACCTTGACCGACAAAGGGGTCAGCCTCGACAGCGCAGAGGCCCTGCTCAAATTGGTGGGCGACCTCAAGCTTCCCCCCGACGATATCATGCGCTTTTTGCGTTTGGCCAAAGATAATCCAGCGATGAACCGCCAGACTTTCAGCCTGGTAGACCGGGCCCTGGCCCACAAAGACGATTTCAGCAAATTTTTGGGCCATCAGCACAAGATTCCTCCCTTTTTGCTGGATGCCACGGGCAAAACCCTGAGCTTTGAAAAATTCCTGAAAATTGAAGGGGCCATGAAAAGCCTCAACGATGGCAAATTTGACGAAGGTGATCTGGCGGCTGTCTTTACCCTGGCAAGTATGGCCCCTTACGACAAGATCAAAGACCTGATTCCGGCCCATATTGCCGGACGCTTTCCGGCTTTGCCGAAATTATTAAGCGATACCAAAGGCATTACCGGATTTTTGGCCAGCAATTTGAATTTTCAGAAGGCCTTTCTCTCCTTTTTAAATGGTGATGCCACAGCCCTGGTTAAGGCTTTGCCTGGTGTGGCAAAAGGGGTTTTGGACGTGACCAAAACCAACGGCTCGCTTGCGGCCTTTGTGCAAATCTTTGATCTCGGTTTTGATCTCGAAACGAAGGTGATTGCCGCCGCTGAAGCGGGCAATATTGATGGATTCAGCACCCTCAGCACAGAAATGCAGACCAAAATCACGGCCACCAATGCCCGCCTGCAGGAGAGTGTCAAGCGCCACCCTGAGATCAAGACGGTAATACAGGCCACGCCGACCCCAGCCCCAACTTCGCCAGTGCCTGCCAAAGCCGAAGAATTGCTGACCCAAAAAGAATGGGCCAAAGCCGACGAATTGGCCTTGCTCAAAGACGCCACTACCGGCCCCAAATTGGCCAAATTGCAAGAATTGCAGACCCTCGAAGGACTGCAGAAAACCCGGCCACTCTTTGAAGAAGAGGCCCTCAAGCTCAAGGCTCTGAGCGAAGAATTGCAACCGGAGTTGCCCCAACTCAAGCGCCTGCAGGAAGTAAAAAACCTGCAAAGTGAGGTCACGGGCCTGTTGAGCAAAGAGCCCTTTCTCAAAGATAACCAACTCAACGCCGAATTGGTCAGCCTACTCGAAAGCAAACTCGGCAGCCAGTTCAAAGAGAGTCTGCCCAAGCTCAAAATCTTGCAGGGTGTGTCCGGCAGCAATTTTGAGACCCTGCTCAAAGATAGTCATTTTGATGCAATTGCCAGCCGCTTGGGAGAGGTGCAAGCAGCGCTGATAGCTCAGGGCGTGCCCCCGGCCCAAAGTGAGGCTCTGTTAAAAAAGGCCCTGACCCTGCCCGAATTTAAACCCGAAAGCCTGCTTAAGGCCCTCGATGAGCAAATGGCAGCCTTAACTCAACTGGGTGAGCAGGTCGGTGGCAAATTGGGCGATATTCGCCTGACACCCCAAGAAATGTTGAAGTCGGTTGAAGAGAATCTTCCTGGTATTCGTAAATCTCTGGAAGGAGTGGCCCAGGGCCGCGACCTGAAACAAATTGAGAACCTGATTGTCACTCTCTTTGACGATCCGCGATTTTTGGATCAGGGCAAACTCAAACCCGATGTGCTGACCTCGCTGCTCAGACACCTCGAAAACAACCTCGCCCCTGCGGGTTCGGATCTGACTAAACTCGTGGCCCAACTCGAAACCCTGCACCAATTGGGCCCCGAAACCCTCGAAAAAATGCTCAAATTGCCCCCGGATCAATTGGCCGAAGCCCTGCCCAAACTCACGGCTTATGCCGAATATGCCAAACAACAGCCTGCGATTTTGCAGCGGGGTGTTGAAAAGATCGAACTGAAAGCGGCTCTCGAAGAGCTGATCAAGGTTGACCCGCTCAAAATTCCCACACCGCAGGCCCTGGCCGAAGTGGCAGGCCAAAGTACTGAACTCAAACAGGCCTCTGGCACATTGCGCGAATTGCTGGTCAAAAGTGGGCTGAGTGACGAAAAAGAAATTGCCCAGGTACTGAGTGGCTTTGAGAGCTATATTAAAACCATTGGCAACAAGGCCGAAGACCTGGCCGCTGTGCAAAAAGGCCTGGACTACCTCAAAAATCTGCCGCCTGACGCTTTAAAGGGGCTGTTTAACAAAGATTTTAATGTGCGTGTGTTGGGCCCAGAGGTGATCAGCAGCCTCAATACGGTCGTGGATAAACTCGGCAAAGCCGGTTATAGCGGTCCAAATATCCAAAAAGAAGTGATTGAAACCCTCAAAAAAGGCGTGTCGGGCATCCATGATTTGAGCAAACAGGCCAAGGTGCTCGCTGCCGCTGAGGAATTGCTGGGCAAATTGGATCCTGAATTGCTCAAAGATGCTGTCAAAACCCGTGAATTACATGCCCAGTTGCGCAAATCTTTGGCGGCCTTGCCTGAGATCCACCCTGAACATTTAGAAGGCCTCAAAATCGCGATCCAAGAGACCAAAAGTCTCGACACGGTTGTCGGCGCTCTGGCGGGCCTGCGCCCCGCGGACCTGGAGCAGGTGGCCAAACAGCCCGAGCAATTTACGCCTTTGATGAAAAAGTATGAAACCCTGATGAAAAAAGTAGATCAGGCCTGGGGCAAAGTCGCCACACCACCGACGCTGCCCAAGCCGGGCAGCCTTAACAACCCCGAAACCCGCGCTGCTGTGGTCGCGCTCCTGCGCAATGACCGCTTCTGGGAAAATTCAAGCCAATTAATGGACCAAGAAGTGGAAGGCCTCTTGCGGCAATTGAGCCAATTGGAGGGAGACCCGGTGACGGCCAATGGCCTGATCAAGGCTCTCGGGGGAATGTCAGATATTCAATCCGAGAAAGCCATGTGGGAGCTGCTGCGCTCAGACAAAACCATCTTTAAAGACGTGCAAGCGTATACCAAAGAGATGGAAAAACTCTTGCTCAAAACCGAGGGCCTCAAGCCCGAAGAGGTGCTCAAAGCCCGCGCAGCCTTCTTTGATGGTCTCTCAGCCAATATTGTTAAAAACCTGGAGCGGCCTGCGTTTTTTCAAGAACAGCTCAAATTGGCCGAACAGGTGGCAGGGCAACTCAAAGGTCTGCCGTTTAAACTCACAATTGAGGCCCAACAAGAAGTGGCTGCCTCGTTTTTGCGCATTGCCAACGATCCTCATTTTCTCAATGGGGCCTCACCTGATCCTGCCAAGGTTGAAGCGGCTTTGAAGCTGCTCAGTGAAAAACTGGGCAGTCTCAAAGACAGCCCAGCTCAGCTCCAGGATGTGATTCGCGGCCTGCGCGAGTTCTCTGAGAGCCGGTATATCGCCGAGGGGCTGGCCAACCCGGATTTGATCAAAGGCAATTTCTTTGAAGACCTGGGCAAAACAGTCAAAACCATGGACCATGCCTCGGGGGATTTGGGCCATTTATTGAGCAAGAGCCCGCTGATTATCCAAAAATATCTCAGTTTACATGGGGCCAAAGTGGCCTACAAAGAGGGCCAGGCTTTGCTCGATCGTGCCGCTTCGAAAGAGTTTGATACCATACCAGGTACAAGCAACCCCCATCCCCATGGAGAATACCTCAAATTGCTGGCCATTGCCGGTTATGGCGTGAACAGCGTCGATGCACTGACCAGTTTCTTGGAAATTGGCGGTGTCGAATTGATGGGCTTGGGCAAACAAATGGCCATGGCGGGCACCGAATTTGGGATTGATCTGCTGATCAATTATTATTTGAATCATCCTGAACAGCCCATGCCCCAGAAATTCAAAGATCTGATCAAATCCACGGCCCTGGCCTCTGCCCTGACCTCGGATCAGGCCTTTGCCACTGTGCAAAAACTTTACCCTGAGATCAAAGACAGGGGCGATTTGGTTTTGGCCCTGGGAGAGTCGCTGGCGACCCAAGACAATATTCAATTGATGAGCACCTCGATGCGCTATTACTTCCAGCAGCAGGTCTTGAGCCTGAATGGCAAAGGCCTTGATGGTGTGGTGCTCGACAAGGTCATGCAAGGCCTAGAAAAAATCGCTGGTTATGGCGGCGAGATGGCCAGCACGGTCGGAAAAAAACTGGCAGGCTGGGCCTATGACCTGGCTGGAACCTCAGTGGGCAAGGCCTCTTTGGCCCGGCTCGAAAGCTGGATCAGCACTGCTGGTAAATATGTCGAAGGCAAGGGGCAGGCCCTGGCTGGCCATATCGAAGCGGCCATGGCAGGCCTGAGCGATTTGGCCAAGTGGGGCAATGAGGGCGCGATCAAATTACTGAGTCTGGCTGGGTCGGCCCTCGAAACGATGGGCGAAGGCCTGATGAAGCAAAAAATGATTCAGGGCATGGTCAACGCCGTCGAGGGCGCTTCCAGTGTGATCAAATCGGGTATGTTAAGCACCCTCAGCCAGATCAATACTGCTTTGGCCAAGTATGGCAGCCCAGCCTATGACGCATTTCGTATCACCTTGCAAAAGGCTGGAATTTTGGCCCCGATTGTCAAAACAGAAGCCAAAGTGATTCTGCAAGGGGTGGAGTTTGCTGGAGATGCAGGCAAGCTCGAAAAAGCCGTGGCGCGGGGTCTGGTGGGCTTGGAAGAAGCTGCCGCCAAAAAGGGCCTCAAGACCTTGACCGAAACCCTCAAGCTGTTTAAAACCTCGGCGTATGCCGAGCAATTTTTGGAATTGTTGGCCAAATTGCCGCCAGGCATGGCCGAAAAACTCCTGCAAAGTGAAGCTCTGATGGCGATGCTGCCCAAGATGTTGGGCCGCCTCTTTGATATCGGCATGACTGCCGAAAAAATTGCAATTAAATTCACAGCGGCCATGGGCAAGATCATGCCTTTGGTTGGCATTGGGGTGTCATCGTATGATGCCTATCGCCTGCACACAATTGCCACCACAGGCGAGTGGGGGGGGACCAAATACGACCACCCCGATGTGCGCGCCTTGGCATTGGTGGGTTCGTTTGTGAATGGCGCAGATACCGCCATGAGTGTGGCAGAGCTGTTGCTGGATATTCCCTCAGGTGGCGGTGCCTCTTTGGCGCTGCTTGGTGCCAGTGCCTTTATGGCTCTGACAGAATTGGGCTTGGATTTGATGATCGACTATTATAACGGGCCCCCGCCTGTGCCAATGGGTGAGAACATGCGCTCAGGTGTGCGGGCCGCAGCCACGGCCTGCGCGGCTCTCGACCCAACGATTTCGATGGCGGATATCTACACCTTTGGCTCGATCAGCACAGGACAAGATCTCGGCCTGCAGATTGAAGCGCTCAAAGGGCACACCCCCTCCCCCGCCCAACAAAAAACCTTAACCGATCGCCTGGCCAGCCAATTGGCCAATAACCAAATCGGAGAAGCGGAGCTGATCCGCACCTTGGTGGATGAATTTGTTTTTGCCAATGGCACAAACGTGGCGCTCAGCCCCGAAGAACTGGGCAAAATCGTGGGGCCAGATTTTCTCAAACTGGCAATCAAAATGCTGCTCAGCGATTTTAATGCCGGTGATGTCAAGCGGGTCGCATTTTTGCTCAAAGCTGCGCCCGATCCCCAGACAGCGGCCCAACTCAAAAGCGCCTGGATCGAAAAACAGGCTTTAAGCGGTGGGGGCTTGCTAACCGAGATTGCGAACCAGTTTGGGCTTGTTGTCAATGGTGATTCAGGTAACCAATTGGCGCAAATTCTGAATTCAGACGCGCTAAAAATGCTCTCTCCGGCCCTGCAAAAACAATTGCTAGAGGATCTGCTCTCTTATGCACCGGACCAAATCGCGGGTCTGGGACAACGCCTCTTTGCCGCTGGTGATGAGAGCGTGAAACTGGCCGTATTGGCCAAATTGCCGCCCACAGCTATTCATGATTTTGTCGCAGCCCTGAGCAAAGACGATCTGGCATTTATTCAAGCCTACCAAGCCAAAGACCCCACCGGCACGGTACTGGGCAAACTCTTTGACAGCCTGCTCTTGCAGCCAGAACCGCTGGCCATGCTCGAAAAACTGATCGTGTTGGCCCCTGGGGCGACCCAAGCCAAATTACTTGAAAAAACCCTGGCCAATGCCAGTACCAAAGCATTGGCTGCATCACTCGTGCTCAAGGTTTCCGACCGTGCCGCGTTGGAGCTATTGCCCATGGAGAAAATTGCCAAAGCCGCCACGCCAGAAAGTGGCAAAGCGGTCTACACTCACGTCTTACAGGCCTTTCAAAGCGCACCGCCTGGGGGCAAGGCTCTGAGTATTGTTGCTGAAAACATCCCTTTCAGTGCAGTGCTGCTCTTTTTAAATGAACGTTTGAGCCTCGACCCACCGCATGAAATGAGTACGATCGACACCGAGGCCAGCCATGTTCACAGCCTTGTCCACAACCAGCTCAGTGAGCTGAAAGGCCTGGATCAGAACCTGCTCTTGCGCTTTGCACATATTTTGGCCCAAGAGGGCAGTATTCAGTCGATGGCGGATCTCAGCCGCCTGACTTCGACCCTCGATATTTCGACCCACAAACAGCTGTTAACAGAATTGCTGGCCCAATCCGACAAAACCCCCAATTTGGCGATCCCCATTGCGACCTTGATCCGCAATGCCTCGCAAATGCCCGAATTTGGTGCTTGGGCCAAAGATGTCGACCTGAGTAAAGCAGCAGCGCTCTTGGCCAAGACCAACGATACCGGCGGTCTGAGCCATTTGCTCTCGGGCCTGATTCGCGGCCAAGACGTGCCCCCCGAAAAATTTGCGGCGATCATCGCCCAATTGGAACCGGCCCTGCTGGTGGGCACGCTCAATCAATTGCCCAGAGAAGAGGTCAAAGCCCTGTTTGACCAGCTCAGCGATGCCGAACGCCTGACGCTTTTCAAACAGGTCGTCGCCGCCCAAAAAGACGACTTTACCAATGGCATGGGTTATGCCCGCATGTTGCTGAATATCCCTGATGGGGCAACGCTCAAAGAAGCGGGAACCACATTTAAGCTGCCGCCCAATGCCTCAGCTTTGATCGACGTGCTGAGCAGTCCAGATTTGCTCGGGAAATTGAGCGAGAGCAATAATGGTGGCGAAGTGGTCTCCTGGATCGTGGCCTTTGGTGATCGCGGCCAAAACGAAAAAGCCTTTGAATTTTTGCAAAAGTCCAATAGCTGGCTCAAAGACCACTCAGACGTGCTGGTGGCAGCCTTTGAACTGGCCGACAAAGGCGGTATCAGCGACGTTGAACTCAAAGGCAAACTCAGTGCTAAGGCTCTGTATTTTATGACAGGCCCCCTCAACAGTGGGGGCGATGCTGTGGCCGAATGGCTGGGTGCAAATAAAGAGTTCAGTCAAAACATGAAGCTCTTGGAGCGCCTCGCCAATTTGACAGATTCAGAAGGCAAAGCTGCGCTGATCAATGGTTTGCTCGACAATAAGACCTATGATCTGCTGCTGGTCTCCTGGAATGCCGAAGAGGTCGAAGGTCTGATTGACCGCATTTACAACCAAGATCCCTCTGCTGCGCTGATCGTGCATATCGAGCCCAGCCGCTTTCAGGGCCGCTTTGGCAAACATGCTGATGCAGCGCTGTTAACGGTGCTCAAAAGCA
>JBIKWL010000101.1:0-19311 GCA_044356335.1 Candidatus Sericytochromatia bacterium | reverse complement strand
GACTCACTTAGGCGTAACATTGTGTTCACCGGGGTTTGCTCCTTGTTTGGATTGGCTTGATACCTTCAAACTACAGGAACTGCCCCGGTTTTACAATTTCTTTCTTGCACTGATTTACATAGCGATGAAGAGATTTCTTGGGAACGCACCTTGTCTGTGGCCGCTCTGCATAAACGCCACCGTTTAAAACTCGAAATTCTCTCAAGCACTGCTCAAAGTCTGGAAAAATGTGAATTGTGGATCAATCAAAAACCGGTGTTTACCGGTGAAATCTTTCAAAATTCGTCTGGCTGGGAAAATGCCAAATGGGTCTTTTTTACGGCTCAAAATACCTTTCGACTTGTTTTAAAGGGTCAAGCGGGTCTCAAGCTGCGTTTTCAGATCAGTGAAACCACAGATGCTGGAAAAATATTTCAGGTCTTTCCCACTTTACCGCCCTCTTTTCCTGGGGTATTGCACCAGTTTCAGCCTGAAGAAGGCGATCCTGTCAGTCAAGGAACGCCTTCGGCCCGTTTAACCATCAATCAGGAACAGCCCCTTTATTTTGAAAAAGGGCTCTTAACGGTGGTCTTGAAAGATCAAAACCAAGCTTTGGCAATGCTGCAAAGCCAATACAAGGCCAAAATCATCGACCAATTGGAAATCGGTTCAGAGACCTTTTATTATATTCAGCCCGATCTGACCACAGCACCCTTGACCAGGGCCCAAGACATTGTGACGCAATTTAATCAGGTGTATGGCGAAAATTACCAACATTTGCGCTTTTCTTCTTTAAATGCCATGCGTTTGTTTTTGATTCAGCTTGAAATTTTGGCCACTCAGCAGCATCTGGTTCAATCCGTCAGCCTCAATGGCACTCAGCCTCAATTGCCGATTGCCCAAAGTGAAGTGGTTGTGGCCAATACCAGTGAGGAACTGGAATACGATGACCCCTTTAATGGTTCTGGGAATACCACAGGCATTGCCTTTGGCAGTTCATCAGCGCCCAAAAGAGTGGGCAAGAGCTGGTTTTTGCAAGACAGCCGCGTGCCGGAAGCTTGGCGTTATTCTATGGGCACAGGCGTCAAAGTCGCTTGGCTGGATTTTGGTTATGGCAAACCCCTACCCGATCCCAGCAATGGAGTCAGTTTCTTTTCTGAACTCGAAGATCGGCGCAAATTGGGTGAAATTCGGGTTTATGCGCCCTATAAACAAGGTGATACCCATGGCATTGACACTCTACAGGCAGGTTTTGCTGAAAAAGGCAATCAAAAAGCCAGTGCGGGTACTGCTCCCAATGCCCAATTGGCTTTATACAGCGTTAGCTCGGTCAAGCAGTTTGCCCAAGGCATCAATGATGCGGTCAAGGTCCAACAGGTGCAGGTGGTGGGCATGAATCAAGCCTTTCCATCTGGGCGGAATGTGGCAGAATACCCCGATCTAATGGCCGCCATTGCTTATGCCATCCAACAAAAAGTGCCAGTGCTCATGCCCGCCCATAATTTTAACCGCAGCATTGTCGGTGGGCACCCCCGCGCTTATCTTCTCGACCCCGCTGGGGATTATACCCATCCCGCCATGCAAAACGCCATTGTGGTAGGAGCTGCTGGGTTCAATTTTGCCAGTGTTTTTGGCCCTGAACGCAGTGTTTTGCAAAACAGCCCCGATCCGATAAAGACAGGCACCGTTGCCAGAGATGCGAATTTTTTTGGTCTGCCCCACAACCAACAGGCAGGGTTGATAGCTTGGTTTGAAACTTTTTTCATACCAACAAAAGAAGAATTAAGAGAGAAATGTTTGGATTATACAAAAAGACTCATTTGGGAGTCTGGGTGTTTTGGCTCTGGCTCGGGGTTTGATCATATCAATAAATCCCGCCTGATTTGGGTGCCGGGTCAGCGGATCATGCATTTGAATCAAAATGCGCAATTGCAAGTGACTTCAGGAACCAGCATGGCCATGCCTTTTGCCACCGGGATTGTAGCGCTGATGAAATCGCGCAACCCAGATTTGACCCCCGCTCAAATTCTTGGTCTTTTAAGGGCCAATTCGTTTTTAACAGTGCGGGCCAATCCCGAAATGAAAGCCTTGGGTTTAAGCGATTCTGACAGCAAAATGGTAGACGCTGTCAGCGCTGTAATTCGGGCCATTGATCCCGCTGTTGGTGCAGGCTCTACCTTGCTAGCTCAATTTCAAGACAATCACCGTGCCAAAGAATGGCTCGGAGAGATCACTGCCAACAAACATTTATTGACCACCCAAGATCTCCTGACAGGAAATAACTCTGGCACCAAGCTCAGACAGACGGTATCCAATCTGGTTTGGAATCAACTGCAAGCGGGCAAAAAAGTAAGATTGACGGGCTGGAAAGGCAATGGAAAAATCAAATTGGGTTCAGAGGGACTTTTGCCCAATGATCAAATTGAAATTTTGGAAGTAGAGGATATTGGCAGCAAAGTACCTGAAATCAGCTCAGTACAGGTCTACCAACAGGGAACCAAAGTGGGTGGACCAAACCAACCCAAAGCGGCCATCGGTAAAGATCTGGTTATACAGATCAAAGGAAAATATTTTTATCACAATGCCAGCAAACCTCTTCGCCTCAAACTGGTTGGTCAAGAAGGCGATTTGCTTTATCTTTTGTCTCCGACCACTGATCCCAACCGGACATATATCAGCCCTGATGGAACCTTGGTTCAGTTTTTTCTCCCTGCCAATAGCCAAGATAGCCAGGGAAAACCGCTGATCAATGCTGTTTTTTATACAGATATGGCCTTTCAAATGCGTATAGAAGCCAGTCAGTCTAGCAACCTATCTGTTTTGTATCCAAATCAATCAAATGACACAATAGTCTTTACACGCACTTCTCCCCAATTAAACACTGCTGAGAATACTCCCCCATTGCCCGAACAGGGTTTTGGCATACTTTCGGTGACTCAGGAGTTACCTCCCGCAGCCCTCTTGCCCCAAGGCAATTATGTCTATGACCAAGTGGGCAACCGCTGGATGCGCCCAGGATTCCGCATTCAGGTTGATGCCAATGACTTTGCAGGCATTCGCTTTACCCAACCGATCCGCGATCTGGAAGTCAAGATTGGCCCCGTTTTGGTGCCCATTACCAGTATTCTCAATGATTTGGCTGTCATGGGCATTCCCGACAATTTGCCTGCGGGTGTACACGATGTCGTGATCAAAGCTTCAGGTCAGACGCTGACTCTGGAACAGGCTGTTGAAAAAGTCTCTCAAGCCATTCCACCAACACCTGAGCCCACCGCTCCGCCCAGTGGCAATCCCGGTGAGTATGAAAGCGTGCGTGTCTTTAATATTGAGGGCAATGATGAAGGGCGTGTTTACCTCAATGATCAGCTTATTCTCACGGCTCATGCTGGCGAAGATAATTATGCCAGTTTGGGAACATATGGCACCTATCCTCTGCACAAGGATCAGCGCAATGAGTTTCGCTTTGAGCTTGTCAATAATGGCGGTGGCTATACCTATGGCTTTGAACTCCAAGCCCAATACAATGGAACTGCCGCCTATCGGGATATTCAGGGTTCGCCAGGTCAACAAAACAAGGTCTGGCCCGATGGCTCTGAAGATCAGCGCCAAGGAGTCGTTTATCATGAACGTATGATTACCAATAGTAAATTTTCGCCTGTGGGTACAGGCCCATTCTGGATGAAGGTGTTTAATCTCAATCCCGATGAAAGTCTGACGATTCAAACCTATAACGACACCAATGATATTCAGTGGCCAGATGGTGTGTTTCGGGTGGGACCCCCGATCAATAGCCAAGAAATAAGCAAGCAATTGCCGATTCAGCCATTTGACCCGTTTTCGAGTTGTGGTATTTATGATCCCAATTTTGAATGCTGGAATCCGCGTTATATCGGCTTCTATTTTGAGAACCCCACAGGTCCCTATAACGTAGGTATAGAGGTCTACAAGGGCATCAATCTGGTCTATCGCAATATCCAAGGCCAGCGAGGTGTCTGGGGAGCAGAAGAGAATCAAGAGGGCTCCAGTAATCCGTATATTCAAGACTATGTCGCCCACCAATACCGCCATTATCCAGCGGGGTATTAGCCATGCGAACATTCAGTTACATGCCTGCCGCCGTTTATTTGGTAGCTGTCTGGAGTCTTGTGTCCTGCCAAGGGCTTCAGGGTGCAAGCATACCCGCTCCATCAGTGGCGCCTTCAATCGCTGAGACGCCGCGACCTTCACCCGTGCCTTCTGAAACACCCATAGAACAAGCCTCTGCGAAGCCCAGCTCTACACCTGTGCCCAATGAGGATGCCTTCGCCACTTTGCAGGTCAAAAAGATTGAACCACTCTTTCCTGATGGCATTGAAGGTGTGGTACCAGGGCTTCAACGTTATGCAAATCAAATTGCGGTGAATGAGAAGAGCCCTTCTTCGGTGTATTTTTTAGAGCAGACACAGAGTTTGGTTGGTTTAAAGAATACACCCGCGCCGATCACAGGCCATATTCTGGGCCTGAATTACAGCCCAGCCAACCGGGATTTGAGTTATTACGGAGGCGAGGTCTATGCCCACAATGGGAAATGTATTGTCAAAGGCAGCACAGACCCTCAAAAGTATCCGCGAATCTTGACCCTGGTAGCCGGAGATTGCCCGGCCAGCAATGAATTGCGGGTGAGTGCCGAGAGCCTGGTTTCTCCCGGTTTTACTGAGATCACAGCCCTGACTGTGGCTCCGAATGGGGATATTTACCTGATTGATAATAAAAAGTTCAAACGCATTCGCAACAAAGCTGTCGAAACGGTCTTCGAGAGTGGGCCTTTGGGGGGGATTTCCGCCAAAATGTCCTTTGGAACTTTTGATGGGAGGCCAGCAAATTGCGGTGTTGGAGTATGTCAACCAGGGTCATTTAGATCAGGAGAACATCCTAACGCTGTTTATTATTTTTGGGAATATCATTCAGCAACGGGAAGGCCCAAAAGTCACTCAATTGGTATCTATGGGGATAATGTACCTTCACAAAATGTTTCCATTTTGCGTGATGGCCTCAAAAGTGAGGCGAGTTATTACGAACCAGCGAAATTGCAGGTAGACAGTGTTGGCAATATCTATTTTTCGGAACCTTTTATCTATGAGACCTATTTACGCCGAATATCCCCCGACGGAAAGCTCACCACCTTGATCAGCCTTAAAAAGGACAGTTTGTTGATCGCGCCGGCCAAGAGAACTATCGCTTCGGGAGGCCTGCTGCCAGCCCAACATATTCTAGAAGAGCTGCCGGGATTATTGCCCCCACCTTCTAATTGCCCTGAGAATAAAGTGTGTGCTCCTGTAAAGCCCTATTTTGAAGCCTTTGCAATTGATCCGTCGCGGGGAATACTCTATTTATTGGGCAATTATTTATTTGCCCTCAACTTAAAAACGCAAGAGTTAAAAGTGGTTCGTTATATCTTGCAAGATCTCATGCCAGAGGGTTTGCCGTTGTTTATGATTAACGATATGGACGTGGACGCAGATGGCGATGTTTACGTTACCTTCAAGCAGAATTTTTATCAAAATGATGAACGGCTTGCTTCGCCCATCTTTCAGATGCGACTGCATTAAGGGGCGGATGCCTTGCTCACTCAGACAGGCATTATCTTTGTCACGATCACGCAAGTTGTCCTACGCCAGGAATAGTCATTGAGGTTGAACAGGAGTGTTAATGTGAGGTATCAAAGTGAATTTTAAGACTTTTTGGCGAATTTATCTTTGTATTCTGTTTGTCTTTCTTATTTCATGTGGCATATCTGAACAAGAAATAATGCAGTGTGTTCCATGTCAGGACATGGGGCCATTTTTAAAAATACGTTTGGAACCACCTGTTAAAGAAAGTGTGGAAATTCAAATTAAGACAGACACAAAAGTACTTAAGGGCAGATGTGAGTTTAACCCTCCAGTACCCTCAAAAATTACCAACGATTTAGGAGATGGAGTGGGTTATTCTTGTTCTGGTACGGGCAAGTCAATAGCTCCCTCTTCCTCTCCAACGCCAAGATCGCATCGTATCATAATACCCTCCCCTCCTAATCCAGAGGACCTTAAGTCTGTCAATATTAATGAGTTTTCATTCTGGGGCATCAAAGAAAAGGACGTTCAGGTGATTTTAAGAAACCTTGCAGGTGATGTGTTGGCGCAACAAAATTTTAAGCTGAGTACTGAAATATATCCTGGGTGCAGTAACAAATATCCGAATTGCACAACAACAGAAATCACCCTTCAGCTCTCCAAACCCACTACACCAACCCCAACGCCCATTAGCACGCCAAGTCCTTAAGTTTGTATAAAAGCCCTGATCAAAACAGGAAGAGCAAGACCCTGTCAGTGTCCGGCTGATTGCCGTGTCACTTAAACCGGATGTTTCAAACTCAGGGTTCGCTCGCTCGACGAACCAAGCAACAGCAGGCTCTCCAATTCCCAAACGGCAGCTGGGCGGCCTTTGACGCGGTGGCCCATGTGCAGCTCCTCTTCAGAGAGACCCAGGGGGTCGTTCACTTCCAAGACTGTGGCCGGATAGCTGCTCAGCGGTGGGCTGTGGGGATCTTGGCGGTGCTCAAAATAATAGGCAGCGAAATCATGGGCCAGTGGCAGGTGTTGTGGCCATTTGCGGCCTTGGCCTGGCATCAGTGCGGCCTGCAATTCAAGCACCAAATCCATGTCTGG
This sequence comes from Candidatus Sericytochromatia bacterium, assembly GCA_044356335.1. Taxonomy (GTDB): domain Bacteria; phylum Cyanobacteriota; class Sericytochromatia; order UBA7694; family UBA7694. The sequence goes on along the minus strand of JBIKWL010000101.1, from coordinate 12,646 downwards.
GCTCTCAGGGATCGCGGGGTAGCGCATCAGGGTATAGGCTTTGAGTTCCTGGTAGAGTTCTGCCCAGGCATTTTGGCGCCGCAGGGCCTCACGCAGGCTGTGGTGGGTGTGGATCACGTCAAAGGGCGGAGAATCCCGGTCGATCAGGCGGGGCAGCCACGTCTTGTCTGTTAAGCTGGGCAGATCTTCCAGTAATTGGTCGAGATAGTCGATCGGGTCGATTTGGTATTCCCACTGTAGCCAGCTCTGCCAATATTTAAACAGGCCGTAGGCGTGGGTGCAGCGAAAGAGGCGGGCCAATTGTTCAATCTGAAACATCTCGACCTCAGAAATGTCTTTGGTGGAGAGCAACATGCCTGTTTCATCGTGCTGCAATTCCCAAGTGGCTTGGTACTCGGGGGCCGCCATGGGGCTGTTGGGCAGGACCACTGTGCGAAAAATTTGCACCTCGATGTCTTGCTCAAAACAAAAGCGCAAATCCTGTTTAAACGATTCTCTGCTGCTGCCCGGCAGGCCGATCATCAACTGGGTGCTCATGGGCAGGTGTTTGTCTTCGAAGGCCTTGCGCAGCTTGTCGTATTCTGAGGTTTTGATATTGGTGCGGTTGACCGCTTTGAGGGTGCCAGGATCGCGGGTCTGCAGCGAGACAATCCCATTGCTGATCAAACCGGCATCACTCAGCATTTCAATCATTTCGACCAGGTGTTTTTTGGTGTTTTTGGCGTAATTGGTGACAATCCGGGTCGGGTATCCGTATTTGGCTTTGGTTTCGCAGATCAAGCGGGTAATTTCGACGTCCCGTTCAAAAATACCAAAATTGGCGTCGGTGATCCAGATTTCAGCAATGCCATGGCTGCCCAGCCAGTCTATTTCGGCGGCCACACGTTCGAGGGCAAAGAGGCGGATCTTTTGCAAGGTGGCAGAGCCCCAATCGCAAAAAGTGCAACCATAAGGGCAGCCGCGGTTGCTTTCGATGGCCGCAGAATTCCAGTGCTGGTAGTCAACGGCGTCAAATATCCCGTTGAGATAAGGTGAGGGATAGCGATTGGGATCTTCGCTGCGGGCCCGTGCGGGGGTTTTGATCAGGTTTTCAGCATCCAAGAAGCCCAGCCCTGCCACCTCTTTGGGCAAAACAGGGTTTTGGGCCAGGCTGTTTAAAAGTTCGCTGACGGTCTCTTCGCCTTCACCGTGGATCGCGATATCTACTTCAGGGTGGGCCCGCAAAAATCCTTGGCAGGTCTCAAAATAGGCGGGGGTATCGGGGCCACCGTGCAGGGTCAGACAGAGGGGGGAGTGCTGTTTGAGCCAACGTGAGATCTCCAAATTGGCCACGCGGGTCCACATATAATTTGAGAAGAGGCAAATGCCAGGGCCGTGTTTGTCGAGTAAGACCTCTAATTCAGCTATATTGGCAACAAAGTGGGGCGCGGTATCAAAGCGCTGGGGATCTAAGTTTTGCTGGGCATGACCGAGAATCAGGCCGAGGGCCAGAGGGGCCCATTGCGGGCTGGGGTGGATGCAATAAATGGGCAAGCGGCCCTTCAGGGCAAATAATTCAGCCAAATGTCTTGTGTTCACGGCTCTGTCTTTCTTTTACAGTCTGCGCCCAATTGTTGCGCCTAGTTTAAACGGCAGATCTGGTAAGGCTCTTCGCAGGGGTTGCCCAGGGCAATGTGGATTTCTCTGCTGCGGGGTTTGATCACCACAGAGCAGGTCGTTTCAAAATATTCACCGTGGCGGCAGAGGGTATTGTCGTTGCCTTGGCCGTGGCGGTGGTGGTCGCTGAAATAGTTTTTGAGATCACTTTCATGAAACTGGATTTTGGTGCCTGTCAATTCGTGCAGGCGGTCAAAACGGGCTTCAGAAGATTCGTGCACCCGTTTGCCTGCCAGTTCGGGCACGCTCTTTTGGGGATTGTAATAGGCGTTAACGGGGATATCGTGGCTGAGCAAGCTGGGCAATTGGTAATGGTTGGTGGCGATCAGCAGATTTTGATTGATCTGTTTGGCCTCGACCCGGCTCGAAGAAATCTCCAATAAAAACATCTCTCCGTTTTCGTCCAAGACGGTCATAATGGCACCTCCGGCCTGCAAGCCGGTCTTGAAAAAGTCGATCACAGCCTGGGCGCTCTCGCAGGTGCGCAAGGCCTCTTGCACCCGCAGGGTGATCGGCAGCCAATGTTCGGGTTTGTCTTGGCCATAGCCGTAATTGTAGGTAATGGCGACACCTGCTTCGTTGATGCCGGTGTGGCAGCCACTTAAAGGCGTCATGGTCAATTCAAGCGAGGCCAGGCCTTCGCTGGGTTTGGTTTTTCGCACCAAATTGGAGGAGCGCAAGAAAAAGGGATAGTCAAAATTTTTGACCAAAAGCGGTTCTTCGCTGGCCGAAAATGCGGAGGGAATTGCCAAAGACGAGCAAGCGCCCAATTGGAAGTCCACAGAGGCCAACAAAATTTCGGCAGCGCAGACAAAGGCAAAGCGATTGAGGGGGATTTTGCTGCCTTCTGCCAGGCCCATCATTTGTTCGAGATAGTGGGGATAATGTTTGCGCAAAGTGGGCAAAAACTGTTTTTGCGATTGCCAGGCGGCGAGCCGCACGGCCAAAGACTGGGGCAGCCAGCGCGGCTTGAGCAAGGCAAAGGTGTCCGACTGGAAAAAGGCATTAAAACACAGCCCAATTGCCCGCTCAAGTTCACGGCCTTGGGTTTTGCCGCGCTCATAGGGCGTGCCGATGCATTCAAGGGGCTGAAAGGTCTTTTGCAGTGCTTGGGAACTCATTTTTTGGCCTGATTTTTATTCGTGTTATTATAATTATATACCAGCTCAAAAAAGAGATACCACTTCCTTATGCGTCATGTTGTCAGCGACCCCAGCTTTTTGAATGGAAAACCCTGTCTTTCTGGGGTTCGCCTCTCTCTGGAGTTGATTCTCGAAGAATTTATCCAGAAAAAAAATCTGCGCGAGATTGTGCGCAAATACCCCCAATTGATCGACGATGATGTGGTCTTTGTGCTGGAATACGCGATTCGTTTGATCAATGCCCACCCCGAAGATGCTGAGCCCCCGCGCAAGCCTCACCACCCTTGATGTTGGCGTTTCGGCACCCCCAGCCCGAATGCGCCTCGCTTGAAAAGGGGCGGGAAGTTTCTTTCACAGGCATTGAGACTCCCTTGCTTGAACTCACGCTCGACAGGGTCTGCGTCTAATGAAGGCTTTAGCGCTGCTGATACTTTTATCCACAGGATGTTCACAGCTGATGCAACAGCCCGAATCCACCCCTCCCCCAGCGACTCCGTCGCCTGCCAGTCCGTCGCCGACGGGGGCCACAGCCCACAACCTGGAAACCCAGTTGCGCCAGACTTTTCCCCAATTGACCCTGCTCAGCAGTGAGAACTGGTCCAGCGACAGTGGGCGCCTGAGTGGTCAACTCAAGCTGCTGGAATTGCGCACGCCCCAGAATGGCGAAGGGGCCGACCGCATTGAGCAGGTACGCGAACGTCTGCGCACAGCGCTCAATGCGATTGTCGTGGCCCAGGCCCATCCAGAGTCAGATTGTATTGCCGTAAAGGCCCGCCTGGAAAATGGCTTCTGGCTTTTGCGTGCCGAAATTGTCTGCCTTTAAATCTGGGCTTGTTTTGAGCCGCTGCTGCGGGATCTGATTCAGGCTGACCGGGCCCTGGGTGCGCAGATAAGCTCTGGGGTGGCGGTGTTCCCAAATCCGCGCTTCGTCGCCGCGTTCTTGCAAACGGGTTTCGAGTGACGGCACACCCCCATGGCCGTAAACAAAGGCTTTGATTTCTTCTACGCTGAGCAAAAAGATCTCGCGGGGATGGCTCAAGGCTTCTGCCTCGACCAGTTTTTCTCCCAGGGCGTTAAAAATTTGACGAATAGCGTCTAAGACCTGAGCCTCTGAACGCTCTGCCAAGAGCTGAGCTTGCAGGCTGCGCCGGGTCTGTTTGAGACAGTATTTTAAACCTGCTTGCAAAAAAGGGCTCAGTCGGCTTTCCTGTTTCAAACGCCTTTCGGCCTGACTGCGGATCTCGGTTTCAGCTTGAAGCTGCTCTGCCAGATTCTGGGGCGTTTTAAGCAGGGCCAGCAGGCTTCTTATCAGCGCTACGGGTGCTTTGGTAATGGCCTCTAATTTATAGCTGGGGGGGCTGGGCTCTCCGTGGGCATCTAAATAGGCGCTGAGCTGATTATAAAACAGCTCAAAACGACTGTAACGCAGGCGTTTGAGTAGATCGGGGTCGTCTTGGTGGCGCAGGATAAAATCATGCAGAGCCCGATCTGTCAGTATTTGCTCTGCCAAGTGCATGCGCGCTTGTGAAGCCTTGTGTTGAGCAGCCATCCGTTCGCTGATCAGCAAATCTGCCAAGAGGCTTTCGGGATTTTCGAAGCCTGCGCGGCTTAACGCCATTTGACTTAAGCTGCCAAAGAGTCTGAGCAGGCCCAGATTCAGCAGCGGAACCTCTTGTTTGTGCTGCAGATCGGCGCAGATCCGGCTGTAAAGTGCCAGCAATTCATGGGTATCTAAACCGGATAAATCTTGGCTTTTCAGCTTATCGCTGATTGCTTGGCGTGTGCTGAGATAGGCTGCCATTTCTTTTGTCTGGTTTTTTCGAAACGACTTCCAGCGACGGCTGAACTTCCACCAATCGCGGCTATAAGGCCCCCATTGCAAGGGAGGCAAAGGAGCCTGTTCAAGCGGCTCTTCCAGTGTTAACCATTGCTCCCAGAGTGGCAGATCGGCGATCTCACCTGGCAGCAATTGAAACAGGCGCTGCCAATGGCCGAGATGGTAATAGATCCGGCCATCCAAATGGCCGAGCAGATGTTCCAAAACAGGCTGGTAGTCTGACTTCTGCTCTGAGAGCAAGCCCAAGCGGGTCAGCGCTTGGGCCCAAATTTCAGTTGTGCGTTGGCGCAAATGGGAGTAGGTCAAGGGCGAGGTGATACCTGGATAGCGCTGGGCCAGGGCATATTGGGCAAAAACCGTGATTTTCCCTTTGGGAATATTGGTGAGTGGACGGGATTGTTGCAACCAAAACTGTCCTTTGGCGTCTTGGGTCCATTCCAGTGCTTGGTGGTGTTTGAAGAGCCTTTCACTTCGCAGAGCCAATTCCACCAATGCTTCGCGCATCGGTCGGTTGAGAATGGCCTGGCTGCGCAGCTGAATTGGCACTTGGCTTAGGGTCATGCCCCCTTCGGGCGCTGGCACCCACTGCTCCCATTTTTCGCTCACCTGCAGATCCCAGCTTTGGCTTTCGCGCAGGTAGAGGTAGTTTTCACTTTCTACCAGTGGGTTGGAGGCGTCTTCTTTGAGGCCATAGGTGGCATAGATCAGGAGTTCATTTAAATCGCCTTGGGGGTGTACCGTCAATACCTGACCCGAAGCCCGGCTGGGAATCATTTGCTGGATCAAGATCCGCAGGGGGATATCCGTCGGGGAAAGCCCTTGGGCATCCAAAGCCAGCATCACTTCTTCCCGAAACAAGCTGGCCCAGCAGTTTTTGAGGCTGTCTTCCAGGGCCTGGCGCGGCAGACAAAAACGGGCCTCAATGTATTGGCTCAGATTTTGCAGATCTGAATTTTCACTCACGATATACGCTTGCAGTGAATAGATCCCATCATTGGGCAGGGCGTGATTGAGTGCATTTTGCAGCGCGCTGGGCAAAGGCAGATCCTGCAGCATTTGCACCAGTTGAAAACTGGTCTGTTCCAAACTGAGCCGCGATTGCAAATTGATCCGCGCGAGCAGTTTTTGTAGCTCTTCTTCGTTTTCGTTGCAGAGCTGTTTAAAAGGGGTCGGGCTCAGCGCCCACCAGGGAAGAACGGGCAATCCTTTTTGGGCCATTTGCCAGAGGTTCTGGCCCTGGGCCCCCAAAAAGGGGAAATAGTTTTCGGGACTTTCAGCGGTATAGATCAGGGGTTCTGCCATGAGATGCTCCTTTGCAGGCCAAAAACCGCTCTGGTGCCAAAGGTGGATCCAGAGGATTCAATGAGAGTAGTGTGGGTTTCTGTCTAGCAGTTTAATCCCACAGGCAGATCCAGAGCAGTTATCCAGCACACACTCTGAACAATTATTTTAAATTATTCCCAGTTTAATAATGCCAGGGAAATTCGCTGTAGTCCTGTTTGCGTTTTTCTAAAAAGGCGTCGCGTCCCTCTTGGGCTTCGTCGGTGCCATAGGCCAGACGTGTGGCTTCTCCCGCAAAAAGTTGTTGCCCAACCAGGCCATCGTCGAGCAGATTAAAGCCAAATTTGAGCATGCGCATGGCGGTGGGGGATTTGCCATTGATCAGCTTTCCCCATTCCAAAGCGACCTTTTCCAGTTCGGCATGGGGCACAACTTTGTTGACCATGCCCATCTCAAAGGCCTCTTGGGCAGAATAATCCAAGCCCAGGAAAAAGATCTCTCTGGCCCGTTTTTGGCCGATTTGCCGGGCCAAATAGGCAGAACCATAACCGGAGTCGAAGCTGGCCACATCGGGATCTGTCTGTTTGAAGATCGCATGTTCAGCTGAAGCCAGGGTCAAATCACAGACCACATGCAGGCTGTGACCGCCGCCCACGGCCCAGCCGGGCACCACCGCGATCACAATTTTGGGCATAAAGCGAATCAGTCTTTGCACTTCGAGAATATGCAGGCGGCCCAGTCTGGCGGGATCTGCTTTGCCGGGATCTCCCTCGTATTTATAGCCATCTTTGCCGCGAATACGCTGATCGCCCCCAGAACAAAAGGCCCAGCCCCCGTCTTTGGGAGAGGGGCCATTGCCTGTGATCAACACGCAGCCCACATCGCTCCATTGGCGGGCGTGTTCGAGGGCCTGAAAGAGCTCATCAACCGTGTGGGGGCGGAAGGCATTGCGTACCTCGGGACGATTGAAGGCTATGCGCACGGTGCCCTGCTGGCGGGCCCGGTGGTAAGTAATATCTGTAAAGTCAAACCCGGACACGGCTTGCCAAGCGTCGGGGTCGAAGAGCGGGGAGGGATCTGTGGACATGGGTTTTTCCTTGTTGGAGTGGTGGTTTTCAGTATACCCCAGCTGTCAAAAGCCAAGAAAAAAAGGAGGGTCCGAAGACCCTCCCGCACTGGTCGTAAATATCAGGGGCGTGAAATTTAAGCTGCTGGGGTGGCAGGTGTTTCAGCAGGAGCCGCAGCGGTTTCGCTGGTGGCTTCGGCCTGAACTTCTGCTTCAGCTTCAATATTGATTTCTTCTGCTTTTTCTTCAGCGGGAGCTGAAGCAGTGGCTGCAACTTCAACCGTTACGGTGGCGGTTTCAGTGGTTTCCGTGGTTGCCAACGTGGTGGCGGGCTCTTCCACGGTCACAGCCGTATTGGTTGCGGGATCAGCACAAGAGCTGGTCACATCACCTGCGGCGCTGATGCCAACGGTCAGATTGCGGGTGGTGGTTTTGCCGTCAGCGCCAGTCCAGGTAATGGTGCCGGTGCCAGTCACAGAGCCATCAGCTGCCACAACGCGCTCTTGGTTCACTTCACGTTTGCGCTTGTCGTTCCAGGTGGTGGTGGACTCGATTGAGACATTGCGGCTGCCGTCGGCATTGACGGTCACTGTGCGATGTACCATGCGGGTATAGTCTTTGTGAGCGACATCCAGTTTGAAGTCGAGGCTGACAAGTTTGCCATTCATGCTGGTGCGCATCAGGTAGGTGTTGCGCTTCAGGCCAATCCGGGTGTTTTCAAATTCAATTTTGACGGTCTCAGTCACGCTGCCATCGGCATTGGTGACTTTGTCGACATCGCTGGTGCGAACCGTATTGTTTTTGCGGCGCAGTTTTTCAATTTTTTCTTTGGCCACAGCTTTGGCGGCCTGCAATTTGTCTTTGACTTTGGCAACGCGGGCTTCGATGTTTTCTTTTTTCTTGGCAATCGCGGCTTTGGCCTGGACTTTGAATGCGGCGGGATCGATGGTGAGGGTTCCGTCTTCATTCACAGTGACTGCGCCAGAGGCTTTAAACTGGTTCCGCAGGGTGACCAGATTTTCTTTCTTGGCTTTGAGTTTGCCTTGGGCACGCATGCGGGCCTCTTTGGCTTTGTCGTTGCCCAGAGCGCGGCGAACGCGGGCTTGGGCGGCTGCGGTTGTATTGGCAGGACGGCCCAGGCCCAGGTTTGTGGCAGAAATTTCGCCACGGCTGGTGTCTTGGCCGAGCACCTTGACGCTGAAGCCGCCGTCAGCAGCCACGGTGGTGGCATCACTGTAGAGGGCTTCCTCTTCGTGCAGAGAAACCAAATCTGCCTGCATCGTGCTTGCGCTACTGGCTGTGGTGGTTACGCTGCTACCCGTAGAGGTGCTGGTCCCAGTAGAGGTGCTGGTCCCAGTAGAGGTGCTGGTCCCAGTAGAGGTGCTGGTCCCAGTAGAGGTGTTGGCTCCAGTAGAAGTGCTGGTCCCAGTAGAGGTGTTAGCTCCAGTAGAGGTGTTAGCTCCAGTAGAAGTGCTGTTATTGCCGGTGGTGGCTGTATTGGTGGGGGTTTTGGTAGAAACGGGGCCTACTGCTTGGGGGGCACAGGCCGTGAAGACGCTCAGAGCCATACTGGTGGCCAGGGTCATCTGAATCAATTGCTTAGCATTTTTCATTTTCGTTCTCCTCGAATTTTAGGGTGAGATTGTGTCTCTGTTCTTATTTAATAATTTTCTTGACAAGCTGTCAAGTGGTGGGGCAGGTATTTTTGAAAAAATTTAACTTTTAAAAGGGGAGTCTTGAAATAAAATCTCAAAAAAATAGGTCAGTGAAGCTTAACACGATTGCAGAATCGGATCCAGATCGGCTGCGTTTGGCCTTTTGCGTTTGCCCTTACTTGGTGCCAGAGCGGTTACAATTAAACATATGTCACAATTGGCTGTATTTCTGGTTTTTTCTGCTTGGCCCAGTCCTTGTTCTTCACATCTGTCAAAGCTAGAATCTTTGCGCTGCGATTATGGCGTGAATTTAACCGTGGTTGACAATGGCATGGGATTGCGTCCTGCTTTTTTGTCGGCTTTGAAGCCCCAGAAGCGGATTGTCTTTCCTCTGCGTCTTTATCCTGCGCAGGTCATCTTGGCATGTCTGGAACAGGAACCTCAGGCAGAAATGTGTCTTTGGTGGCAAGCTGAAGCCGATTTCTGTCCCTCTGTGCTGCCTGATTGGCAAGCGGAGTTGCCAGAGTGGACCACCCTTCAGCCTGTGTTTTTAAACCAAGCACAGGCCCTTTCTCAAGGGGGGCCGGATTTACCCGCTCTGTCTGTACGCTTTCAGCCGGCGAGTTTCCCCTTTTTTCCGGCTATTTTCTGTTTTTCTCCTGAAAATACAGCTGTGCTCAGACAGTGGGCTGCCCCCCATGAACAAATGCCCTTGATGGTGATGGGCGTTGATCAGGCTTGTCTCTGTGAACTCCGCGGAGCGCTGGTGCCTCTGTCTGTCGAACCGGCTTTGACTTGGCCCGAAGCGCAAAACCGCTTGGCCCATGCCCATGCTGCCCGTCCACTTCGGCGCAAAGTCCTGTTAGAATCCCTGCTGCGGGCCTTTCCTGGGACAGGGCCTTTGGTCAAAGCTTTATTTTCGCTTTTGACGCTGGCTGAAGCCCTGCAACTTTTGGAAGAAACCCAGCCATTTGAATGGGTGGGCTTTCCAGAACTCTTGCTCTGGGCCTGCCAAGCACTTTTTGCTGCTGGGCACAGCGCTGCGGCGATTCAAACCAAAGACTGTCTCGATCTGCTTTATCCAGGCCTGCGTTTGCCTGCCACAGGTTGGGCCGCTTTGCCTTTGCCGACCCATTTAAAGGCCCCCACCCCAGAATCTTTACGCATTTTTATCGTAGGAGAAGCGACCGAAGACCCTGTTTTAAAGACTGAATTGGCGCCGCTTTTGCGTTTGGGAGCAGCCATAAGCTGGCTAGAAGAAAAAGAGACCCTGCTTGCAGATTTTGAACCGCTTGTGGCGCGGGTGCAAGAAAATTGGATCTTGGTTTTGCGCGGCTACGAGCATTTGAGTCCAGGGGATTTTAAGCTCTTGCAACAGTGGTTGTGGTTCCCGCCCAACCACCGACAATCTATCTGCGCACAGATTCACGAATATGATGCCCAGGGGCATATTGTCGCTGTGCGCCAAGAACCCCGTTTCTTTCCCCATTCTCACCCTCCCAGATTGCGCTCTTTGACGCCTTTTTTACTCGGCTCTGAGGCGGATGTAGACAGGGGGTGCCTTTTGAGTTTGAGCTTGCATCAACCTGAGATCCCTTCTAATTCTGCCTTGAGCCAGGTTTTGGCTCTCTGCCAGCAGCAAAATTGGTCCCAGGCTTTGCCTGATTTTGAGCAAATTTTAAAGCAAAATCCAGACGTTTTGCAATCGCCCCAGGTTCAGCTCTTGTGGTTGCACTGTCTTTTGGAGAATCAAGCCTTTTCGCGTTTTGAAAAGGGTCTGGCAGAATGTCCCCAGGCGTATCACACCATCCCTGATTTTTATTTTCTCAAAGGAGCCTATCTGCGCCGTTTAAAGCAGTGGCAAGCCGCTGAATTGGCCTTGGAGCAGTGTCTCACTCTGCGTCCAGAAGAATTGCGGGCTTTGCCCTGGTATTCTCCCGACAGTTTGGAGCGTTGGCCATTATTGGAGTTAAAGCAACTTTACTGGGAGCAATTGTTTCAGGCCGAACTGGATATTCGCGCTCGGCAACAACAGGTTCGGGCGCTGCGCAGGGTTTTGCTGCAATTGCTGCCCCATTTTCCCCTGGGGGAACTTGCACCTTCTGAGTGGTCACTCTACCTCTATTTGGGCTGTGTGGCGCTTTTGGGGGGGCATTATACGCCAGGCACCAGTGCCCGCGATCTGTTTCTTCAGAATTTGCCTGTGGGCACAGAGCCGTCAATGGAAGTCTATTATATTGAAACGGCTTTATTGTATTTGGCCGGGCAGTTCAGCGCCTTGCCTGATCGCTTGCCGCCCGGACAGAGTTATGAGAGTATGCGGGATTTGCAGCAAGACCCGGCTTATTTAATGCCCTTTACCCAGACGCTTTGGCAGAATCCAGAAATGGATGGCCCCCAGATTGCGACGGTCTTTTTGGTTTGTACCTGTCTGGCCTACCGGGATATCAGTTACTTGCTCTGGCTGGTGCGTTTGCAGTCGGCTTCGGGTCAACAGGCAGAGGCCCGTTTCAGTTTAAAGATGGCAGCGCTGATCTTTCCCCAACATGCCCTTTTGCCTGCGGAGCCTGAGCTGAATTGATGCCATTGGCAGGCTTCAAAAGCCCGTGTTAAAATCCCCTCGTGTGAGAATCCCCTAAATACTAAATGAGGCAAAAAACATGCTGGGACTGGTCTGTATTGATATCGACGGCACTTTAATTGGCCAGCAAAAGCAGGTCCATCCCCGTGTTTGGCAGCAAGCGCAAGTGGCGCGTGAAGCGGGGATGCATTTGGCGATTTGTACCGGGCGTCCGGCCCTGAGTGTGACCCGGGGCTATGCCGAGCAACTCAATCCCCAGGGCTGGCATATTTTTCAGAGTGGGGCCAGTCTCTATCATGTCGGTACAGGTGAAAGCCGCTCTCATCCCCTTTCTCAGCAGGCTTTAAACGTTTTGCTCGATTTGTACCGCGAGCAGGGCTGGGTCTTGGAGCTGTACAGCGACCACGATTATGTGGTCGAGCGTTTCAGCGATCCCGTGGCCGATCGTCAGGCCCGCTGCCACGCTGAATTGATTGATGTACCTTATCTGCCGCGTCCATTAGACAGCCTTGAGGGCAATTTGGTGCGCGCTCAGTGGGTTGTCTCCGATGCCCAGATGCCAGCCTTGATGGCCAGTGCCTTTGAGGGGGTGCTCTATTCCTCTGCCACATCCCCTTCGGTACCCGACTCCAATTTTGTCAGTGTGACCCAGGCTGGGGTGGACAAATGCAGTGCGATTCGCGAATTGGCTGAACTCTTGGGTGTGCCTTTGGCGCAAACCATGATGATTGGCGATGGTCAGAACGATATCCGTGCGATGGAATTGGTGGGCCATTCGGTGGCCATGCAAAACGGCGATCCCCGCTTGAAAGCTGTGTGTAAATACGAAGTCGGGCATGTCGATGCAGGGGGCGTGGCCGAGGCCTTGGACTTGGCGATGAGCTTAAGTTAACGCGAACGTTAAAGCTAGGCTTGGCCTTCGAAGCGGGCCCGCAAAGCGTCCACCGCTTTTTCGGAGGTGTACCCCAGTTTGACCAACATCTCTACCAAGCTGAGCTGGGCATATTCGGGATTGCTGCGCATCGAGCGGGCATAAGAAAGCTGCCAGTCTTCGATCAATTCCATATCAATCAGAGCCAAAGTAAAGGGGTCTGTATTGTATGCCGCTTGATGTGCCAAGGCCGCATCCACCTGTTGTGCATTTAAAAAACCCAGCGAGATCATGATCTCACCCAGGGGCTCATAGAGCGAGCGGGGAAGATGGTATTGGTACTTCAGGGCTTTTTGCAGTTGGTCATCATCGATAAACCCTAGTTTGAGCAGAATCTGCCCGAGCAGGCCCTGGAATTGGGTACCTTCGGTTTGGCTGGACTCGTAAGGTTTGGGGGGCGGTGCAGCATCCGCATTCTTTTGATAATACTGCTTCATGGCCTGTTGGATCATTTCTTGGGTTGCTGCCCCAATTTCCAAAATGGCTGTGCCCTCACG
>JBIKWL010000239.1:0-5724 GCA_044356335.1 Candidatus Sericytochromatia bacterium | reverse complement strand
ACCAAGACCAATTGAGCAGGCCCCGACCCAACAGCGAAAGACCTTTGTGGTAGGCTGGTTCTAGCCGCATTTGGGTGCTTAAGCTCAGATCGCCGGCCTGGATCAGACCCAATTCGCTGCAAATGCTCTGTGTATTTTTGGCGCCCCAAAAAATCGGGGAGTCGAGTTCGATGGCCGCCCGTTGGGCCGCTTTGAGATTGAGTTGTCCCATTACGTCGAAGGCCAGATGGGCACCTTTAAACTGGCTCTGCAAATGCCCGAGCAATTCGCGCACCTGATTCAGCGGGAAATACATCAACAGGCCCTCTGCCAGTATCAGCATCTCTTCAGGCTTTTCGTGGCTTAAATAGTCCAGCCACTCATATTCAAACACCGAATGGGCAATGTGCCAGTGCAAGGGGGCGGCAGGAAAGCCCAAAGAACCCCGAAGCTCAATTAATTCGGGCAGATCCAGATCGTACCAGCGGCCTTGATTCAAATTGAGTCGCGCGAAGCGGGTCGAAAAACCACAGCCCAGCTCCAGCAGAGAACCATTGGGATGGCTTTGAAAATGGCGAATGACCAAGCGATCGAGAATATGGGTGCGAATGGCTATTGCTTTTTGCAGTGTACGGGAATATTGCTCTTGCACTTCGGGGGTGAACAAAGGCTGGGCCTGATGGTACCATTTTGCCGCCAGCACATCTTTAAACAGACCCTGGGGTTTGCTGTGTTCTTCGGCTTTGGCACGCAGGGCCCAGAGGCTGGTTGCAGGAATACCGCTGAGCATGATTTAGGCGAGATTCAGTTCGGCCCCGGCCAGCACTTTGACGGCATCCTGGGCAGAAAAGATGCCTTTGACCACATCTCCTTTGGTCACGACCACCCTGCGGATTTTTTGCTGTATCATCAACTGGCAGGCTTCTTTGACTGGGGTGGAGGGGCTGACCGTAACCACATTGCGGTGCATGTAATTGCGCACAGGTTCTTCCAAAATAGCCAGGGCCTGCTGTTCCAGAATTTCACCGGTGGTATTGGCATAGGTTGAGAGGGATTTTTGTTCGAAGAGATGGTTGAGAATATCTGTTAGGGTCACAATCCCAATCAGGGCACGGCTGGAATTGATCACGGGTACCCCTGTGAAACCCCTGCGGTTACAGAGGCTGGCCACCTGTTCAATCGAGGTGGACTCCAGCACACAGACCACGTGGCGGGTCATCACATCTCCAACCCGCAGGCGTCCATCGGGATGAGTATGTTCTTCGTCATCCCCCATCACATAGGCGCGTTTTTCTTCGTCCGGGATCGGGTGATTGACCAAAGAGAGGTAACGCTGCAAATTCATATACAGCGGATCATGACTGCTGCCTTGAGAAGAGAGATCTACCATATCTGATTCATACACTTTCTGGTATTGTTGATCGCGTGATGGGGTGTTTTGTGAGAATGATTGTTTTGGAGGATTATTTGCCAAGGAGGACTGGTTTTGACCTCCACCTGAAGATGGGTTGTCTTGGTTTCTGAGGCGACGTTCATGCAACCGATCACTGAAGGTGCGCCATTGATCCAGGGCATTGATATTTGATGAGATTGAGGTATTGATCGGAGCAATGGCTCCCGTTCCCCCCACGGATGAGACCGGAGCAATCGTCGGACGATTGTCTACGCTGGGATCCCCTCTATATCCAGGACTTAAATAAGTGCCGGTAATATTTTTTTCATACATCTTCTTTTCCAGGGCCTCCAGACACACAATACGGTCACATTCACCCCTTCGATCATAACATGAATGCTTCTTCCCTTTTTGGTTTAAAAATGCGTAAATAGGAACAGCTTGATGTTTCATTTTGAAAGGGCCTTGTTTTGCAAAAGTGGGAAGATCGTGCCTTAAAGGCATTTCGGCTGTTTTTGGGCTTGATCTCAGGATCGTTTCGCCTGGTGATGGGCTCTTCCGCTTTGATTCTGGGGCTTGGTCTGGTCTTCCTCTATTTTCAGCTCAAAGACAATCCCCAACTCATGGTGCCCGATCGGGCCCTGCTTGCGAAACTCAAAATATTGCCCTGGGTTGAAAGAGTGGAAAAACTGGGCGCCAAAGTCACCCGCAATTCCCGTTACACCATTTTGGCCGACAATATGCGCCGCATGCGCTTGATGTTAAACAGTTACAGTATGACGGGGGCGGTTTTTCCCTCCAATGTCAATCAACTCTACCAAGATGCCAGTACGCAGAATTATTGGTGGGGCTTTCGCAATCCCTTTGAAAATACCCTGATCAAAAATTACCGCGAGTGGATGGCCGATTACCAGGAATACCAATACAGTTACAGCAAGGTCTTTTACAGAGGCAAGATCCTCTATGAACCTGTGGGCACACCTCCCCATGGTTACCGGATTTACAGCTGCGATGAAAAAGGTGAACTGGTCACCCATGCTGATGGCACCATTTATACCTATTCCAATTTGCAAAACTAGCTCTCAAGATCGCTCAGATCGTAATAAATGGGCTGTTTAAACAGCCAGTGGTGCAGCGGTTGCGCCGAATATTTGGAAAACATTTTCAGGGTTTTGAGCCGATCTTGGTCAGCCACAGCCTGACTCAAATGCAGATCTTGTTCTGGGTCGGAGAGTGAGCAGGCCGCCATTTCATGGTTTTGAGCCACATGGACCCGGCTGAGATCGCCGGTATATTGTAAGACATAATCCAGATCTATGGTACTGAATGCGGCTTGAGACAGTGGACGCGGTTCAAACATATACATGGGGTGCATATGAAAACAATGGGCAATCAAGTGATGGCCTGATTTGACGTAAAAATGGGAGGGCCAATCGGTAAACGCTGGGGCATCGAAAAAACAGGCCTTTTCATGGGGATGCAGACTGAGTAAGCTCAGGCGGGCAAGGGTTTGGGGAGGGATCTTGAGACAGTTTGGCGAGCGATAATAGCCCTTACTCAGAGCCTGAAATTCATTTTTGACCACCCGCGGACTGATATGCATCAGGAGTTGAATGCCCTTTTGCCGGATTTTTTCAACAAACAGAAAAAATCCATCGCCCAAGACCATATCTGCCATCAGGGGAAAGACACTGGCTGATTGGACATGTGCTGTTTCCAAGGCCTGGCAGAGTAACACATGGGTCAAATTGTATTTATTGACTTCTCCCCGTTGGCGAATCCAGTTTTTGAGGGGCTCGGGCTCAAATAGGTCAAAATGAACCTTGCAAAAATGGCGCAAAGCCTGTATCACAGGGCTGTTTTCGAGCTTTTTTTCATCTTCGGCTGGGATTAAAATATGCAACTCAGTCTGAGACCCATGGGGCCAAGCGGGCAAATTTCCAGGAGCCAAAAGCGAGGGCAAGAGACAGGTTTCAAGCAATTGGAGATAAACACTGCCCCAAACGGGAACAACGATGTGAAATTTGGCGGGTTCCACTGCAGATAACATGGTGGCAAAAATAATAAAACGGGTTGGGACGTTTTGTCAACGCCCCAACCCCTTGTTCAGGAATATGAGATTGAATCAGAAAAAAAGCTTAACGCAGGCGGAGCTGGCTCAGAACGGCTGCAGCATTGATGCGACCTGCACCAAATTGATCGTCAAAACCGGGTGTGCCCAGGTCTTTGGCGCTGTCCATCATTTTTTTGCGGACATCGGCATTTCTGAGTCCAGGATTTTGCGAGATCATCAAAGCGGCTATGCCTGCCACCATCGGTGTGGCCATTGAGGTCCCTGTCAAATTACCGTATTTGCCATCGGGCAAAGTCGACATAATCTGGGTGCCGGGAGAGGAGACCGATTTCCAATTGCCATAAGCGCCTTGGCGACGATCGTTGAGATCCACGTTGCCAACCCCAATCACACCTTCAAAACCGGCTTTCCCAGCCAAATTGTCGGGGGTACTGCGGGGATTGAAGGAGCTGGAATTTGAAAGCGCGGCACAGATCACGACATTTTTATCGAGGGCATATTTGACCGCTCTTTGAATCGTTTCTTCGACGGAGGCATTGGGATAATCCCAACCCAAGCTCAAATTGATCACTTTGGCGCCGTTGTCTGCGGCCCAGGTAATGCCGTCTACCACTTCTGCCACGCCGCCATTGCTGATGGTGCGCACGGGCATAATTTTGGCTTGGGGCGCAATTCCGGTGATGCCTTCGCCATTGTTTTGTACTGCGGCGATAATACCCGCGACATGGGTGCCGTGATAATGGCCATCTTGGGGAGGTGTACCTGGTTCTTCGGCATTATAGCCATTGACCAAATTGGCTTTTAAATCGGGGTGGTTGAGATCGACGCCGGTATCTACCACAGCGACCACAACATTATTGCCTTTGCTCACTTTCCAGGCGGCTTCGGCATCCACGGCTTTGAGGCTCCACTGTTTGTCCAAAAGGGGATCCCCTGAACGGCTGCGTGGGGCATCCACAAACTGGGGTTCGCCGACAATGCGACGCGGGGCCTGATCGGGGCCAAAGAAGCTGATGCTGGTATCTTGTGCCAGGGTGCTGATTTGCTGGGGGTTGCCTTGAAAGACAGCCACACCGACACGGGCCAGATTTTTGACAAAACGCAACTGGTGCCGACTCTCCAATTGTTTGATCCGCTCAGGGGTTAAGGCCCCTTTGTAACCGACCAAAATACGGTTGCTCAGGCGGGAATTTTGGCTTTGGGCCTGAAGCGCTGCGCCAGACTGAGGTGTTTGTGCCAGGGGGGCAATTGCATTGTTTTGGCAGGCAGCCAAGAGCAATGCGGCACTTAAACTGAGGGCCAGGGGGCGGATGGGACTGAATGTGGATGGCATCGAATGCTCCTTTGAAATATATTAAATAATCTATATCTATATATAGTTAAACATAGTTTAAGCTTGCTTAAAAATAACAAAAAATCCCAAAAAATAAATCAGGGCCAGTGAAGCGTACTGGGCCTGGGGTTCTTTGTGAGAAAATAAGTCTATTTGCTGGTTTCAGCGGCTTCTTTTTTCTGGCTGTAGAGGTAATAGGCACCCGCAGTCAGACCTACGGCAGCAATACTGCCTGCCAGCAGGGGATTTTTGGTAAACAGTTTTGGTCCCAAATTGGCAAGGGCGGGGGCACCTGTCGCGTTACCCAGCACGTGGATGCTTGCCACAACAGCGCTGGCTGCCCCCGCTCCCATCAATGCAGCTTTGCCGGTTTTGCCTTCATCCAGGGCTTCGAGGGTGCTTTTGCCCAAGGCATAAGCGCCCAGACCCAAGGCAGCCCCACCGACCACCCCATTGACCTTATCGCCGACTTTCATAATCGTTTCGACGTGGGGAGAAAATTCAAAGGCATTCCAAACAGCGACTCCTGTCAGGCCCGTCGCAGCAAAGGCTCCACCACCAAGGGCGGCAGCATTGCCCAACGTCACACCCTCTTTAGCCATGTTTTTGGCTCCCCAATTGGCCCCTGCAGCGCCTGCGGCAGCCAAACCAGCAAAAGCAAAGCTCTCACCGGGAATGTATTTTGTGATCATTTCGGCGGTTTTGAGAATCGGTGAGATACCCAAGGTATTTTGGCCTGCCACTTCGATTCCCGTCACAGCCATGGCTGCGCCGCCCACCGTTTTTAAAACGACATTGCGATTATGAACAGATTGGGCCTCCCGTTCTGCTTGGGTGGAATCTTTGGTAAAACTTCCCGCCTTGGGCAAATCGTTTTGCAGGGCATCTTTGACCATTGAGGCGCCCAGCACAGCAGCACTCACACCCAATGCCGGAACCACCCCT
>JBIKWL010000238.1:0-5740 GCA_044356335.1 Candidatus Sericytochromatia bacterium | reverse complement strand
CATTACAACGATATTTTGGGAGTATGTGCTGGATTATGGAACTTCTATCTCAGCCATTAACTCATTGCAACAGGTCTATTATTAATATTATCAAGCTTTGGCAACTCAATACTACCAATAATATTGCCTGAAGAATTTTTGACATAAAACGCTTTGGGGCCCGTTAACAGTGCTTTTGGATTTAAAATCTTAAATGTCTGTTCATCAATCAATAGCATTTCATCGGCTTGGGTGCCAATTTTGAGCTTAAAATCATCTGAGAAATTGACCATGCCGCGTTCCAGTTGACGCGTATTGGCGAGCGTTTGAGGAGGAACACAAAAGTTCTTGCTATCAGCTGTTTTTAAGACGTTCACAGCCCTAAAAAAATATGCCCGATAGGTTTTGAGAATTTCCATCAAAGGTTGATAGTCTTTGGTTAAAATATAAGCTGCAGTCATGGGTGAAAGTCCGCGCCAGGCTTTCATGAAATAATATATTTCCAAACCCAGACCAAATTCTGCTCCCACGGGCATTGCGAACAGTAAAGCACCTTCGCCAATGGATTTAGCAATTGCTTGAGCATAATAACCATCTCTTTGGCGTTGTAGTAGAACCTTTGCATGAAATCCCCTAAATTCAGCTTCTTCTCTGGCATTGAGATTGCGATAATGATCGACCAAAGCAGAGGCCAGATTGGGTGTATCACATTCCCCGGTTTCACATTGAACAACGGCTTGAATGGAAAAATCCCCCACACTGGTTATTTCAAAGGGCAAGGTGCTTTGGCGAGAGGGTGTTTCCAACTCTTTGAGCAATTTATCCAGTTCTCTTAATGCCTTTTGATAAGCTCCTCTCATTTCATTAATTGCACTCTGATGTAGACAATAGAGAGTATTGTCACCAAATATTGATTGACTGCTTGTCCCAGCTAGATCGCGGGCTTTCGTCTTTCCTTTGACAGTGATTGGTCCGCCTCCGTCTCCGAGTACTTGAATCTCAAAGCCGGCTTCAACAGGTTCTAACGGTGGATCGTTTAAAAGAGCAGAAATGTTGACTTTGTTGTTTGAATTGTTAATACTTTTGGTCGGTTCGCTAGCGAACGGCGCACTGTCGCTGTCTAATTCAATGCGCACATCTTCCAGGGCTAGACCTGAGATTTGTCCCGGAGCCCCAGGATCACGGACAAGAATTGATAGTTCCAGTTTGCCATCTTTTCGCGTTACCAATTCAGGCTCATCAATTACAGGCCCAATCGTATCCAACACAACCATCTTCTCACCCCGCACACGGTCCCGCTGCTTCTCGGTCATAGCCACAATCCGGTAATTGCCATCGGCCAAAGCCTGCCCGTTCTGCTTCCCATCCCAGCTCAGGTTTTGCTCGCCAGTTAGGCCATTCCAGCTCTTGACCGTGGCCCCATTGCGTTTGATCTGCACTGTATATGCTTCTGAGGTCTCGGCAATCACCTTAAAGCTCAGGCTGTCTTTGACGCTATCGCCATTGGGCGAGAAATAGGGGTCGGGTACCTGAATCCGCAGCGGACCATCGGGGCCTGATCCCCGGTTGCTGACTTCGTTGCCTGCATAGTCGGCAATTTGCAGTTCAAAGGGAAAGTCATACCCTTTTTGCTGCTGGCTTTGAGCTTCTTGAGTGAGTTCAAGCAAGAGACCGTTCACCTGTGGCTAATTTTTATGTATGTGAGATTGAATAATCTGCTCACACATGGCACAAGTATAGTAGGGCTTTAAACCACCATAATCCAGATGGTATCTCACAAACCCATCTGAACATTTTTCACTTTCAATTAAAGGCATCCCAACAGGTAAACGACCACCATTAGAATAGTCTACCCAGATTTCAAAAATAGTATCTGGCCAAGGTCTGTTTAACATTTTTGTATTGATGGTGCGTATTCCCTCTTCGTTTTCAAGAAAAATATCTGAAAATGGGTCAGATCTTTCTTCAGCCAAAAGGACATAACTTGCATTGCAAGCTTTGGCCAGCTCTTTTAAAAAAATAAAAAATTTGTTTTTATGGTTATTCTTGCGATGGGCGTAGGCTTCCCAAGAGAGCCAAAAATGAGAGTTCCACTTATCTTTCGGGGGGTAGCCCTCAAAACCAAGATTTCCATCCAAATAGTAATCCCGATTTGTAATATAGCTCATGTAAAAGTTGGTATTATTTTCAATAAAATTTCGAACGGTTTCCATAAAATTATCAGGTAAAATAAAGTCATCAGCGAATGACATTAAATATTCAATTTTTTTGATTTGATTGTCCTCATCCAGATCTTCCTCTTCTATTAAAGTCAGTTTAGAAATGTCTGGCCCCCAGTCAATTTGATGTTTTTGCATTGTTTTTAATAAACCAGAACCTTCTAAACTTTGATTCTGACTTGGGAAAAAGTAAGCGGAATACGTAGTTCCCACTTATAAAGACTCCTCTTTTTAATGAATAATAAAATCAAAAATCTCAATACTGACAATGCCTGGATACAATTTTTCCGCTTGTTTTTGATACTCAGACAATCTTCTTAGTCTGGAATCTGATTTTCCTCCTATTAAAACCACTTTTTTTCCTGTTAGTTGAGCATATTCAGCTATTTTTAATATTTGGTTGGCTTTTTTCTTTGTACTTGTTCCCAACTCATAAAGTGTTGTTGCTGATTCAAAATCAATTTCTCCTTTTAAATCCTGTTTAAGTCTGGTGCTAAAAAACGCAAACTCTCGACCCTCGTCAATAATTACGGCACGTCCTTCAACTTTGTAAATATACTTCACCAATGCTTCAAAAAAATAACCTGCTTCTGAAGGATCTTTAACTCCACTCAGCAGATATTTTTCAAACTCAAAATAGTTATCTTTAGTAACTCTTAGAACTGTGGACTTGCTTCCTGCTTTAACAACTTTAAAAACAGATTTTCCGGGCGGATAGACATTCAACAGAATTTCTGCAACACTTGTTGGCAGTGTTAAATCTATCGTAAAGCCAATCACAGCAGCAGCAAAAATGCCGTTCCACTGTCCGCCATCAGCGGATCTCATGCCATAGTCTTTTAAAGTTTCATGAAGCGTTTTTAAAAATTTATTTTGTTGTGCAATATGATTATTCGGTGAGAGGGGATTACAAAGGTCTTCGATTTCTCCACAGGGTAAGTAATCAATAACAAAAGCCAAGGTGAAAGTCTCTGGAGAATAGTCCATTACTCTAAAGGGAAGACTGGCAATTCCAAAATCGGGCTTATAAAACGCTGTTGCTTTATAATTTTGGACCACCGCAACCTGAAATTGCTGTGGTTCAACAGTAAACTCATAATCTCGAATATAAATTTTAAATTCACCGGTTGTGCGTTCAAAGGAGATCAGCTCTTGAGCTGAAATGTCCATGAATTCAAAATCCAGTTGAATTGTTTGGGGATCAAAGCTTTGATCGACATTGCTTACTTGACCAGTTACAAGAATGTCAGTCTTATCAGGGCCAGTGAATGAAAGTCTTGTTAAGGAAATATCCGGTTGATTGTCTATAGACAAAAAGATGTTTGTCAAAGTTTTGCGATTATTGAGTTTATCTGAAACATCCAGATTGATTGTTGTTTGTTGGTTTTTCAGAGCTTTACGTTGAGCCGCAGTAAGGCCATTAAAACTATAAACCCATTTTTTATTGAGTTCTTGACCCGTACCTGGTAGAGAAATTTCTACGCCATCACTTATAAAATGAGTCTGTGTCACTGAATAATCAACACCACTACCTTTATCTTTTAGTGCTATAACCAATTGGTCTTGACCCTGAGAACGGCGAAGCGTGGCTTTTACAAGCTCAGGAGGGGTATTATCCAAAACCACATTCTGAGCATCTTTGATTCTGTCCCGCTGCTTCTCTGTCATTGCCACAATTCTGTACGTACTATCCAATTGCAGATTTTGTGTAGACATAAATTTGCCATCCCAGCTCAGGTTTTGCTCGCCAGTCAGGCCAGTCCAGCTTTTGACCGTCGCCCCATTGCGTTTGATCTGCACCGAATATGCTTCTGAGGTCTCGGCGATCACCTTAAAGCTCAGGCTGTCTTTGACGCTATCGCCATTGGGCGAGAAATAGGGGTCGGGTACCTGAATCCGCAGCGGGCCATCGGGGCCAGAGCCCCGGTTGCTGGCTTGGTTGCCTGCATAGTCGGCAATTTGTAGTTCAAAGGGAAAGTCATACCCTTTGAACTGCTGGCTTTGCTGTTTGGCAATGCGGTATTGGGCCAAATCTGAAAAGGTCACACTGTACTCACCCGTGTCGGCATTGTAAGTTTTGTTGGCATCATCGCGGTTGACGCCATCATCAAAAAACAATTTGGTTTTGGCTGGATTGACTCCCGATTGAAAGGCGCCGTTGCCCGCCTCTTTGAGGGTGGCTTTGACAGTATAGCTGTTTGTGCGTGCGTCTTCTTGCACGCGGATATTTCTGACCACGGGTTTTTGATTATCGACGCGGATATTGCGCTCCAAGACAATGCTGGGGTTTTCGACCTGGGTCAATTTGGCGCGATACATCCCATTGTTCAGGGCCAGATTTTCGTCTAAGCCGTCCCAGCCTGCGGTGCTGTTGCCCAGGCCCGACTCTTCGTAGAGCAATTTGCCATTGGGTTTAAATAGCTCCAGCTTCCAGCCTTTGTTTTCTCTATCGTTGATCACCAGCAAGGCCGAGTCGTATGCGTCGTTGATATCTGCTGGTGAAATGGTGACCTGGCTTTGAACCTCGTCTCCAGGCGGCTTCAGCCCGTTGGGGGGCAAATTATTATGCACCATCAGCAAATCAAAGGGAGAGGCACCTGCGCCATCACACTTTCCTTCGCAATTGTCATTGTCTGGATTTTCGTCACCGCCGCCTGAACCTTGTCTCACACATTCCACGGGTGCCATGCGGTAGGTGACTCTGGCGCATTGGGTGTCACCGGCAAGCTCACAATGTTCCGTGACATGATAATAAGGGGTTCCACCGCTTTGATAACAATTGTCTACCCACCCCCAATCGCCGACATGTTCTTCACTGTCAAAGCAGCCGACTTGGCTGAGAAAAGTAGCCCCTTGAAAATAGTTTCCGCCCAAACAGCCAGAAACAGACGTGGCATAGCTGTGACTGAGGGCCTGAAAAGAGGGTGGCAAAAGGGTGAGCGGAGTTGGGTTTTCGCCATTTAATTTGGCCCGGTAATTGTGATAAACGGGGTCATCGTACATAGAGACGATGTTATTGCCATATTTTGCCCTGAGTTTTGCTTCTACTTCGGGAGAAACAGGCGAGCGCTCGCGCAGAAAGAGAGGTGTGTCGCTTCCTTTTGAAATAGGCTTGAGCAAATAGGGGGCATGTTTAATATCTGGCGAGGCCACCTGGCTGGGGGAGAGGTTGTTTTTAGCGGGCGGTGTACAACTGCCGAGTGTGAGCAGACCGACCAAACTCACGGCAAAGCCTAAGCGGCGGAAAGCCTCACGCTTGAGTGCTGTTCTGTTCTGTTCTGTTCTGTTCTGTTCTGTTCTGTTCTGTTCTGTTCTGTTCTGTTCTGGCGCATGGTGTGTTCTCCCTGAATCATGTCTTTTGTGTGGGGCATTGGGGGGCGATATGAATAGCATAAAACATGTTTGTAAAGATTTGATAAAGGTCAAAAGATTTTTGTGAAGGCTCTGCTTTTGTCTTTAAGCAGATCTGCAAAATCTGGGGCAGGTGAGGCCTGCCTGCAAAGCCCTTTCCCCGTCCCCCTGACCCCAGGATCTGCTACAAT
>JBIKWL010000237.1:0-5822 GCA_044356335.1 Candidatus Sericytochromatia bacterium | reverse complement strand
AGACGATCAGCCACATTTTTATCCGATCCAGCTTTAAATTAGATTTTGTAATTCCAGATAAACAGGAGCAATTATGACATCCGTCAACCCCCAACTTGGTGTAAGTTTTCGAGCCCACCTTCAAAGCAACCCCGGCCTCAAACAGGATTTAGAAAAACAGGTTCAGGACAAGATCAAAACGGGTGGCACGGCCGGTGTCTTGGATTCAGGTGAGTACAAACAATTACAAACTGAATTCTTGCAAAAAATGGGTGTCACGGATCCCGCCCAAGCCACCCCAGATCAGCTCAAAGCTGCCGAAAGTATGATTGCCGATGCCCTTGATGGCAGCATAGACGGGCACAACCAGGTTCAAGACAGTCAGACGGTGGTCAGCGAATTGGCCCGCAGCGCCAAAGAGAGCAGTGAATTTGATCCTGTGGGTTTTCAGATTGAAACCCCGACCCAACCAGCAGCCTCTGGCAATGCCTCCCCACCCCAAGTGCTCAAATCCAGCCGTTTAAGCCAGAGTGGCATGATCCAAAACCTCTTTGCAGCTGACAAAGGCACCCTCGCAGAAAAAATGCTCGATCGCCTGCTGGCCAAACCCCAGGATATTCCCGCCAATGAAATGAGTGAACTGCTGAAATTGGTCAAAGAACACCGCCAGCAAGAAACCGGCAAAGTGCGCGAAGCCGTATTAAACAAAGCCCAAGAACTGCTGGGCAAAAATGAGATCCCCGAAAACAGCAAAAAGGTGCTCAAACAGGCCCTGGAAGCCCTGCAGGCCAAACCAGACGATCCCGAAGCTTTGGAAAAACTCAGCGATTTGGTCGATCAACTCGGAACCGATCCCCAAGCCGCTGTTGCTCCTCCCGAAACCCCCATCCCAGTTCCGGCTCCAGAAGAAGACATTCCGGTGCCCGGAGCTGATGCAGCCCCAACCGAAGCAACTCCCGCCGAGGCTGCTCCCGCCGAGGCTGCTCCCGCCGAGGCTGCTCCCGCTGAGGCTGCTCCCGCTGAGGCTACTCCCGCTGAGGCTGCTCCCGCCGAGGCTGCTCCCGCCGAGGCTGCTCCCGCTGAGGCTACTCCCGCTGAGGCTACTCCCGCTGAGGCTGCTCCCGCTGAGGCTACTCCCGCTGAGGCTACTCCCGCTGAGGCTGCTCCCGCTGAGGCAACTCCCGCTGATAAAGCATTGGAGGCAACGGCAGCGAAGTTGGCCGCCGCCGATACCCCCGCCACAGAAAGACAGGCAGTACTGACAGATTTGCTGGGCAAACTCGACCCCAGCAAATATGCAGAGCCCGAACAGGGAAAAATGTTGGCCCTGATTTTAGAACATGGCTCAGCGGCAGAGAAAACACAGGCGATCGCCAAGTTACTTGGACCCCACAAAGACAATTCAGCCGCTTTGGTCAAAATATACAATGGCGTTTCAAGGGGTCGGGAATCGCTGCAACTCAAAAGTTCGGTGATGCAGGTGCTGGCGACCGAACATTTTGCCAAGCTCGACGGACCCAATGCCCATAAAATGCGCTTTGATCTGCTGATGGGGGTTGATGACAATACTACAGCCTCCACCGACAAAACAAAAACGCCCCTACCCAACGCCAATCTGCGCATTCTACTGGGATCATTGAGAGAGACAAACAAGGATGGAAAAGTCACCGAAAAAAGCAAAGCCAATCTCAATGCAATCAAAGCCCTGGCGGGCAATTTGGTCGCCCAGGCTGAACAACAGCAACAAAACAGCATCCACAATAATGCCGGAACCATGATTGGGGGCGTAGTGATGGGTGGCAATGGTTCTGGCAATCTGACCCATTCCACCATCAGCAAAGATGACAAGGAAAAAGCCAACCGGATTATCGAGATCGTCAATTACCTCTTGTTAGATGATGATCAAGTGGGCACAGCGCCAGGCACGACCAATCCACCCGCTGGAAACCCCACTGATACCCCGAGCGAACCGCCAGCAACACCCGGTGGCGATCTGCCGGTTGCTCCCCCTGTGGTGGCCCCCCCTCCCGGAGATACAGACACGGTTGAGCCCGTTGTACCACCCGTCGATGTGCCGCCTCCACCGGCAGATTTCTCCACCCAAAATTTCTTGGAGCGCATGCGCCAATTCCGCGAAGATCGCGATATGGACAAATTGCTCAAAGATCTGAATGAGGCCGACCAGCTCAAAATGGTGCGCTTGTTGGATGAAGCCGCAGACGGCGACTTTAAGAAACCGCCCGGCACCGCCGAAACCCTGCCCGTACCCAGCAAAGACGAGGCCAAAAAAGCCCTCGAAGCCATGCTACCCAAATTACAAACCCTCTCACCTGCCACCCGTGGCCAGATGGTGGCCCAATTGCTCGACAAAGGCACCTCGCCAGACATGGCCATGAGCCTGATCCGCCAGGCCAAAGACGAGGGCAAATTGCCTGAACTGATGAGCAATCTGCGCATGAATGGCAAAGACCTGAGTGCTGAGATTCCCAAACAGCTCTCCAATGAAGACGCTGGCAAGGTTTTGGCCTGGATGGTCACCAGCGAAGGCGGCAGCCGTGAAAATGCCGATCAAATCAGCAAAACCGTGCGCGAGCTTTCGAGTTATCTGGTGCAAGATGACAATATTACCCGCGCCTTTATGCGTGAAATACAGGACTTTGCCAGCCGTCCCGGCAACGAAGAAAAAGGCCTGGGCATTATCAAAGAGCATTTGGGGCAAGACCTGGTTAAAAAATTAACCGAAAACCTCGACCGGGGCTGGGTAACCCCCAAAGATCGCGACTTTATGCTCAAATTGGCCGCATCAGCAGGCACACAAATGGGCAATCAACAAGTCCAACAATTGCTCAAGGTGGGTGATTACCGCAATGCCTTGGAGATCATGCAGCGCTCTTCCGACAGCGATCTGGCCTCTATTTTGGCCAGTGCCGACCAAAGCAAGCTCAAAGCGGCATTTAACAGCAATCCCGAGGCCTTTGCCCAAACACTTGAACGGCTGGAGCGCCAAGCAGGCAGTATGGCCCCTGGTGATCGCGCAGGCCTGCAGAGCAATCTCAATGCCTTGATTGCCGAAATGCCGATCGACAAATTGCGCCAGAGTTGGAATACCCTGGCCCGCGACAGCAAACTGGAATTGGGTGATGCCAGCCGCGAAGCGCTCTTGGCCCGATTTGCTGAATCCAACGATTTTGAAGCGGTCAAAACGCTCTTGCAGGGGGGCCAAGGCTTGGCACCCGCAGCAGGCGCTTCGCGCAACCGCATGTTGGACACCGTCTCGGCCCAAATCACCAAAATCAAAGACGTGAACAAAGCCGGAGAAGCCCTAAGCTGGGTGCTCGAAGGCGGCAACCGCAGCCAGATCGAAAGGGCCTTTAAAAACGTCAGCCAGGATTCCTGGTTTGGCCCCCGCAAAGGTGAAATCGTGAATGCTGCCATGACGGTGGGCAAAGACAAACTCAAAGGCAAACTCTCTTTGGACACAATCCAATATATGGCAGGCGCCTTGAATAATTTCTCAGCCAAAGCCGGTGCCAAAATGCCCGGTTTCGTGCGCGATACCTTTGGCATGGGCGATTTTAATAAAAACGTTCAGAATATTCGCGCCCTGGCAGAATTGGGCAGTCGCGACGCCAAGTCGGCGATCATGCGTGATCTGATGGACTATTGGACCCCCGCCCAGTCTGAAACCCTGATCCACGACATCCTGCGCGACTCAGCCAAAACCGGGGATCTCAAACCCCTGGTCGACAGCCTGGGAACCTCCAACCTGAATGGTGCCCAGCGCCTCTCCGACGAACTCGAAGACAGAGGGGAACTTGGCAGAATCATGGCCACGGTGCTGGAAAGCTATGGCCCTGGTGCCGACCAAGCCATCAACGATATCATGGGCCGCTGGAGCAGCACGAGCATCAAGTCCGATGACTTTATTGAAAATATGCTCAAAGGCCTGGAGCCTGATGCGGCCAAGAAATTGGCAGACAAACTCTCGGCAGATACCCTGAAGAAGATGATCGACTGGAGCGATGATGCTTTCCGGGATGGCAATGCCCTGAGTTTGGACAAAGAAACCCAATGGTCAATTGACATCTTGCAGGCCGCGCTGCGCTTAAAAGGGCAATAGCGATTGAGTCAATCGCCCCCCTTGCGGGCCTTAACCCACCAGGTATCGCCCCGGATTGGGCAATGTGAGCTGACCTTTGTCGGGCGCACAGCCATTGATCTGGCTTTGGCCCAGGCCCAGCATCGACACTATTGTGAGACCTTAACGGCTTTGGGGGTGGAAGTCATCACCCTCTCTGGCAATTCAGCTTTTGCCGATGCCTGTTTTGTCGAAGACACAGCCATTGTGGCGGGACAAGCAGCCTTGATCACGTCGATGGGTGTGGCCTCCCGCCGGGGGGAAACGCCTTTGATTGCCCAAGAACTGGGAAAACACCTCAGTTTGAGCCAAGTCGAACTGCCTGCCACCCTCGAAGGCGGCGATGTGCTGCGGGTCGGAGAGACCTTTTTTGCGGGTCTCTCCAGCCGCACCAATGCCGCTGGCATTCAGGCCTTAAAGGCCTGGGCTGAGCCCTTGGGTTACCGTGTGAAAGCGGTTGAAACCGCCGCCAGCTTGCACCTAAAATCGGCCTGCACAGCCCTCGACGACGAGACCCTGCTGGTCAACCCCGAATGGCTGGATACAAGCGCTTTTCAGGGTTTTCAGATTGTCTCTGTCGCCCCGCAAGAACCGGCTGCCGCCAATCTGCTGCGGATCGATAGACAGCTCTGTGTGCAAACGGGCTTTCCCCGCACTGCTGAGAAACTACAGGCCCTGGGGCACGCCGTGGTCTGGATGGACACCTCCGAATTGAGCAAAGCCGAAGGGGCTTTGACCTGTCTGAGCATTCTCTTCTAGTGCTGCGGCCAGCTTTCACCATCGGCCAGTTCTGTGCCCGGTGGCAAAACAGAAAGGGGCTCAATCCGGCAATTTTTGCCAATCGTGACCAGCGGAGCCAAGCTGCAATCGGCCCCAATCCAAGTGCCATCGCCAATTTTAACATGGGGCCCAATCTGGCAATTGCCGCCAATATTCACGGCTTTGCCAATCTGAATCGGCCCCAGGTGCAATTTCTCTGTACTCATAAAATGCCCACTGAGCAGCGAACCGGAGCCGATTAAGCTGTCTGCGCCGATTTCAATCAGGGGCAAATCGACGAAGTCGACATCGGCAGAAATCGAGGTCGAAAAGCCGACTTTGCCGCCCAAAGCGCGAAAGGCCAACCAGCGCAAACTGGCCGAGTAGAGAATCAGGTTTTTGATCGGGTGTAACCAGATCAGGCGATTGAGCGTAAAATGCAGGGTCCAGACATAAAAGCCTTTGCTGCCCGGCACGACATGGTAGCCACTTTCCAAGGGGGGCAAAAACAACCTCAGCAAGCGCACCAGGGCCAAAAGCCCCGCGAGATAGACCAAACCCAAACTGGGCAAGAGTACCCCCACCACGATCAGAGGCAGGTGCAAGCAGAGCCAGTGTCCGAGCACCCATGCCCCGCCCAAAGCCAGGCCATGGGTCAGACTGAAGAGCAATAACAAGACAGCATCATAAACCAGAAAGGGGATCAGCATGGTGAGGGTTCAAGCACTTGCCAATGCTGCAAATCCAAGGAATGTTTTTGACTGCTTCCGGTAAAAAAGCGGCAGTCCACACTCAAGCGGGTATAGTCAGAGAGGTTGGGGGCTGAAGAATGCAAAACCCAGGGATTGAGCAGAAGCACATCACCGGGTTCAAATTCAGGTTGAAACTGGGGATAGCCCAAATCTGGCAGTTCTGATTGCCAAAACAGGCGATAAGGATTGCCCTC
>JBIKWL010000100.1:0-19723 GCA_044356335.1 Candidatus Sericytochromatia bacterium | reverse complement strand
TGGGACGATTTATATGGTAAATGTGGACAAATTTCTCAAGCAGAGCGTATGGCTGATTCGATGCAGAGAATCCACGATAAACTTCACGACATGATGATCAAAATGTAGGCATGTTGCGCAGTCGCCGCCAAGGCTTTGAAGTGGAGTCGGGAGAAAACCCGGCTCCACTTTTTGTCACCCATTGGTATGTGTTAAAGCAGGCCCTGATCTTTGCTCTCTTTGCTGTGCCATTTTTGAGTGGCATTGGCTTGTTTCTCTCACGTAAATTTCTGCGCGAAGTTGATCAGCCCTTTGGATTTAAAACAAACTCGGAAGCTGAAATCAATCAGGACTCAACCACGATTTCCACTGAACCCAAGTAATGGCGCAGTATATCTAGGTTTTGGTTAATTTTGTCGGCCTCTCCAGCTGCAGCGGCCGATTCAAAGGCCTCTCCGATTTCTGAAATGCCTGTAAAGCCGTAGATGCCACCCGCACTTTTCATGCTTTTTCCCAGTACGCGGATCAATTCCATGTCGCCTTGAACCAGGGCCTGCTCAATTTTGAGCAAATCCTGTTGGCGCTTGGCAAGAAAAGGAGGAGCATGAGATGCCATCTCAGGGTCTATTTGTACGATAATTTTGTTATTCTCAATTGGCTCATGATCGCTCTGTGTTTCTTCCTCTGACAACGGATCAACAACGTCGGAAAATAAGTCCTCTGCGGTGGCCTGCTCATTGTCCATCATCAACAATGTTGCCTGTTCAGACCAAAGCGGGATATGTTTGCTTAAGAGCCCTAAGAGGCTGTCTTTGCTACGGGGTTTGTTTTCCAGGGTCAGAAAACCCTCACAATTGTCTGTGTTGTCTTCTTCAGTCAATAAGCCAATGATGGGGGTGGGGGCCCGGTCTTCACTGTTTTCCCATTTGCGGATCTGTTTGGTGGCTTTTTTTCCGTCCATGACTGGCATATTTAAGTCCATCAGGATCAGATCAAAACTTTTCTCCTTGACCCGGTCACAGGCTTTTCTGCCATTGTCGACAAAGCTGAAGATCACAGGGTAGCCATTCAAAAATTGTTGAAATTCGAGCATGGTTTCGAGGTCGTCATCGACCAGCAAGATTTCTGTGGGCTCAAGATCTGCCAAGACGGAAGGATCCAAGACCATCACTTGGGGGTGTGTTTGTGTGCTTGCCGCGCTGGGTTGCTCAGCAGGCTCTTCAATTGCGCTATCGATGGGTTCTGTCTCTGGTTTTGCCTTGGCGGTTATGTGGAGCGTAGGTTCTGGCTCTGGGGTCGTTTCTTCGGCCTCTTCTTCCTCGTGCTCCTCTGTTGTAAATTGAAAAATGGAACTCGCTTTGGGAGCCTCCTCTGAGGCTTCTGATTCCTCTTCGGGTTCGACTTCGATGAATGTTGGGGGCGGAATCTCAGGATCAAAATCAGGCAAATGCGCCAAATCGCCTT
This sequence comes from Candidatus Sericytochromatia bacterium, assembly GCA_044356335.1. Taxonomy (GTDB): domain Bacteria; phylum Cyanobacteriota; class Sericytochromatia; order UBA7694; family UBA7694. Next base: position 18,280 of record JBIKWL010000100.1, on the reverse strand, counting down.
TTGAGAGGGGCAGGGTCAGATTAAACAAAAAGGTGCTGCCTTGGCCGGGCAAGCTATTAAACCAAATTCGTCCGTCGAGATCGCTGACATATTCTTTTGCTGCCACCAAGCCCTTGAAGTTTTGATTTTCAAGCAGACGTCCCTCTTCAAATAAGGTGCGAATACCCAATTGTTTGTCTTCGGTAATGCCTTGGCCTGTGTCACGTACCATAAAGAGCAGAGTGATGGTGTCTTCTTCCTCTTGAGCCATGCGCACTTTGAGTAGGATATTTCCCTCTTCGGTATGTCTCAATGCATTGTCCAGCAATTGATAGAGAATGTGTTGTATGCGTTGGGGTTCGGAAAAATATGAATCCGGAACGTCTTCTTCGACCGAATGAAAAATTTGTAGGCCACGACTCTGGGCTGTGTGATGAAACAAGAATTTGAGTGAGTTGACCACGGCACGCAGACTGAAGGTTTGTTTTGGCAGCTGTCTGTTGGACTTAGAGGTGTCTTCTTCCTCTGTGTCGCTCGGGAGCGCAACTTCGATCAACTCACAGATATGCTGGTGTAAATTGCGTACTTCAAGTAATTTTTCTTTTTGGCCTTTGGCCGGGCTTAAACCCTGCAAAAGAGTGTTGATTTCGGTTAGGGCTTCTACCAAGTCGGTTTTTTGTAGTTTCTCCATCACCAAACGGGGGCGTTTGAGGATTTTTCTTTCAGAAGTATCGCGAATAATGACACATAAGCTGGGTTTTTCACGTTGTTCAAAGACCGAAGCGCTGACTTCTACTTCCATCCATTCATTGTCCCTACGCAGAAGATTGAGCTCTTCGCGCACCAAAAGTTCAGTGCCTCTGAAGCGTCTAAATTCGACCCAATCGTTGACTTTTTCGGTGTCCCCTTCCATGAGATCGTAGAGGGTCAGGGAATAAACCTCGTCGCTGTTATAGCCCAGTAACACACTAAAGGCTGTATTGGCCTCGGTGACCCGTTTGCTGTCAGGATCAATCAAAATCATGGCGTCGGCATTTTCCTGCACCATTTTACGGTAGCGTTCTTCGTTGAATTGAAGAGCGTCGAAGGTCCATTTTTGTTTTGTGACGTCTTTAAAACTGGCGATTAAGACTGCACTGCCAAAGAGTTTAAGGCGGTTTAAACGCAATTCGATTGGGAAAATCGAACCGTTGGGGCGGCTAAGTACCAATTCCCAACGCTGTTTAAACATATTGGTATTGGGATCTTTGAGGCCCTCTTGGAAACACTGAAGATAGTCATTGCCCTGTTGACTTGGAAAAAACTTTTCAAAGACCGATTTGTCTTGTAATTCATCCAATGAAAAGCCAACAACGCGTTCGGCCATTTTATTCAGACCCAAGACGAATCCCTGATTATTGAGGATTGCCAAACAATCAAAAGAGACCTCTCCCATGGCTGTCAGGCATTGGCGATAAAATTCTGCCCAGAGATTTTGTTCTGCCAAACTGATTTGAGCTTCGTCGAAATGGGTGTTGTTTTGCTTCATTAACTCCAGATAACTGGAGATATACATGCGAAATTCGGGTTGATTTTTGAAGGTACTTTCAAAAAGTTGAGCAAGACCAGTTGCTGCGTTTCCTACTAACATGATACTTCGATTCCCTCAACCTGATTGTTCTGATAAATGGTGCTGACCCGGCGGTTTTCCAGTATTTTTAAGGTCTGGGCAATTGCCTGCTATTACTATGTTACCTGAAAAAGCATGCTTTATGCAGAGCAAATTTTTCCGAATACAATGTGATCTCTGTCACCAAAGGAAATGGCGCCGAATGTCTATTGCCTCTAAACAGCAATGACATAGCCCATTATTTGAGGGGAATGGTATGATGTATCCAGTTTAATGACTGGATTTTGTCAATGAGGCGCATTATTAAGATGTTGCAGTTTTTACAACGCCAAACCACCTTTCTTCGTTATGTTGTTGTGGGTGTTTTGGGAACAGGTATCGATTTGGGAGTGCTTTATCTCTTGACGCGCCTAAGTGGGATAGAGCCGCGTACCAGCTGGCTATTCCCTTGTTTTGTGACAATTGCATTCCTCTTGGCGGTGGTCAATAATTATGTCCTGAATCGCCTCTGGACTTTTGGTAGCCGAAATAACAGTGTTTCTACGGAATTTATGCGTTTTTTTCTGGTCTCAGTCGGCGGTTTGATCTTAACCCAGGGCCTGATGTGGCTTCTGGTTTCGCTGCTGGGGATTTGGTATCTGTTGGCCAAGGCGCTGACCTCTTTGATGGTCTTGGTCTGGAACTTTGGCTTGAATAAATTCTGGACCTTTCGCCAACCTGCCTCCGGGCAAAATTCAGCATCATTGAACTCTAAGATAGCAACGATTGGTTAATTTTAAATAATGGCAACAATACATCCCAGTCCCAAAACCCTGAGTTATGCCAGGCATATTGGACGCGAACTGGCTTTTCTGACAATATCCTCTCTCTGTCAGCACTATCAGCATAACGAGTTGGAAGAGGTGACTTTGGCTGAATTACTTGAGCGCTCTGTGCGTGTTTTGCTCTCAGAAGCAGAAGACCATTTGGAAATGGCAGGCAAAGCCCTTCAAGAGGTGCATGAGCAATTATTGGTGCTCGAACTCGACGAAAAAACCTTTTCAGGCAAAGAGCCTGCCCGTCTGCTCAAACAGAAGGCTTTGGATCTAAACGCCCTGCGAGCTGCTTTGCTGGAGCAGACCATGCAAATGGAACGGGCCTGTCATCTGATGGATGAGTCCATGCAATTGCCGCTGCTGCGCATTTTGGCGGATACCCCTCAAATCCGTGAGTTTGCCCTTGAATTGGCCAGCCAATACCGCTTGCACCGCAAGGATATCGATAGCAGCATCGATCAGGTTTCGACTGATTGGCCGCTGGATCGCATGAACAGCATTGACCGCGATTTGATTCGCATGGCTGCCACCGAAATGTTTTACGATCCCTTTGCCCATCAATTGGGGGGCGATTCGACGCCTTTGCCGGTCGTGATCAACGAGGCTGTTGAACTCTCAAAAAAATATGGCACAGGTGATTCTCATCGTTTTGTGAATGGGGTTTTGCGCAATTTACTGCCCCAATCTGAACAATTGCGAAGAGGTCTTTCTGCATGAGTGAAGAGCAGGCGGGTCGTAAAAAAAGTCTCTGGAAGATTCTGAATACCCCTGTTCAGGACCTGTTTAAAGAAGAGGGCTGGGTAGACCCCAAGCCTGGAGATGCGGCCGTTTCCTCTGAATCTACTGCTTCTGTTGCCGAAGCCGTTGTTGATGCCCCAATTTCTGTCGTTCCTGTTGTCGAGCCTGACTTTGCTGCGGAAGCCGTTTCTGACGCCGTTTCGGTCGAGGCTGTGCCTGCTGAGTTGAGTTCAGTGCCGGACACACCTGCTGATGCTGTTTCTGCCGCTGTGATTGAGGAAGCTAAAGAAGAGCCTGCTGATTCTGACGAAAGCAGTGATGGGGATTGGCTCAAGAGTTTTAAAGGCATGCTTTGGTTGGGGCTGGGCAAAGAAAAAGAGCGTTTGCCGCAACAAGAAAAGCAGTCCTGGTTGGCCCGTTTTCGTGAGCGCCTCGGCAAGAGCCGCAGTCTGCTTGTCGACAATCTGCACCGTCTGGCCAAAGGACGCACCAAAGTCGACGAAGATATGCTCGAAGAACTCGAAGAAATCCTCCTGCAAAGCGATATGGGCATTGCCACGACGGATCGTGTGCTCGATTTCTTGCGCGGAGAAGCCAAAAAGCGCCGTTTCTTGCCTGAAGAAGTGGTGCCAGCCCTAATGGGCTATCTCGAACAGGAAATGCAGTCCGAGCCCTTTCACATTGAAGAGGGCAAACTCAATATCTTTTTGGTGGTGGGCGTCAATGGAACGGGCAAAACCACCACTGTCGGAAAAGTGGCTGCCAAGCTCAAGATCAGTGGCTATAAAGTCATGTTGGCTGCAGGGGATACCTTTCGTGCTGCGGCGATTGATCAATTGGCGATCTGGGGCAAACGGGTAGGCTGTCCGGTGATTCGTCACCATGAAGGGGCGGATGCTGCTGCTGTGGTCTTTGACGCCATTCAATCGGCACGGGCCCGCAATGTGGACGTGCTCTTGATTGATACCGCAGGGCGTTTGCACAACAAAGACCATCTGATGGATGAACTCAAAAAGGTCCATCGCATTATTGAGCGCGAAAAAGGCGATGCCCATGTTGAGAATATTCTGGTTTTGGATGCCACCACTGGCCAAAATGGGCTGCGTCAGGCCGATGTCTTTTCCAAGGCCGTGCCTTTGCATGGTTTGATTTTAACCAAATTGGACGGCACAGCCAAAGGCGGGGTGGTCTTTGCCATTCGCCAAGAATTGGGGATTCCCATTCGTCTGGTGGGGGTGGGAGAACACCTTGAAGATCTGCAAGAATTCGAACCCAAATCTTTTGTGGGCGCGCTTTTGTCCTCCGAAGAGGAGTTGGAAGCGGCGGCTGCTGAATAAATGGCTTTAACTTTTTTGCTGGCACTTTGCCTGATTTTGGTGATGGGCAGTTTGATTATGACCCTGAGCAGCAGTTCACGTGTCGATAATTTGAGCCAGCAAAATGAACTTTTGCGCAAAGAAATGGAGCATTTGCGCAAAGAGTACAGTCAATTGGTACAACAGGTTCAGCAAATGGACAATTTTGGGGCTCCCAAAACCAAACTGGCCAGTGCGGTCAGTGGTACTGCCACAGTGGCTCCTCTGTCTACGGGATTATCTACTTCAGAAAAGCTCAAATTGCTTAAGCAACAGGCCTACCAGCTTCAGTCTTTGGTGGAGGCTTTTTCTCTGCAAAACCAGGGAGAATATCCTGAGACGCTTGCCAATTTACAGCGCTTTGCTGAGCGCCAAGGCGTTCAAGAGTGGGTCGTGAACCCCTACACCGAAGAGCGCAACCCTTTGACCAGCGAAGGGGCCTGTTTGGACATCACCCACGATGCAGTTGATGAAGGCCAGCCCGACCACGCAGGTAAGCTCCTGTACCAGGCCCATTTTGATGAATCAGATCGGATTCACAACTATACGGTTGCCGCTTTTGACGAACTCGGGGTCTTGCTGCGCCGTGAAGATGGCAGCTTATTTACCCTCTCTCACGCTTAAGCCTTTTTTAGCGCGGGTTTTGAATATGGTTGAGCAATGCCTGACAGCCAGGTGATAAAAGTGCAAACACCTCTTCAAAGTCGTTCAGATCGCCATAATAGGGGTCTGGAATTTCACGGTGGGCGCGTGGGTTGTCTGCCGGAGAGATAAAGTCAATCATGCGCACCATTTGGCTCGAAGGGTTATTTGCGCTGTGAAACATGCGCTGGAGATGCTGGTGGTTGCTATCGTCCATGGCCACAATAAAGTCAAAGGTCTGAAAATCGGTATGTAGTACCTGACGGGCCCGATGAGCAGTGTGAATGCCTCTGCTTTTGAGTACCTTAAGGGTACGATGATCCGGGGCCATACCCGGATGGTAATTGGCTGTACCCGCTGAATCACAGCCCATCACTGTGTGCAGCTTTTGTGCTTGAAGCAGGGCCTGAAAAATCCCTTCTGCCATGGGTGAGCGGCAGATATTGCCCAAACAGACAAATAAAACCTGAATCACTTTAAATTACTCCCAAGAAATCAATCAATGGCTTCATTATACCTGCCGCTTGTGTCAGAGTGCCTAGACTGCTTTTAAAGGGGATGGTAATATGGGGTACGAATGCCTACCTGAGTGGGTAGGACTTGAGAATCCTGTGTCTGGGGGAAGAAATGCAGAATCAACGACTTGCCTTTTTACTGGCTTTGGCCCTTCTGGCTGGTGGCTTTGCGCCTCAGGTGGCATTGGCTCAACGCGGTAAAAAAGAGGTCAAAATCGAAGCGACTCCGATTCCCCTGCCCAAGTTTTATGCCCGCCACGTCGAAGAGGGCAATAAGTTCTTGGCCCAAAATCGCATCAGTGATGCTTTGCACGAATTTTTTACAGCCAAAACCATCAATCCGGATTATTACCCAACTTATATTGGTATGGGCAAAGCCTACATCAAAATGGGCCAATTGGAAAAAGCCACTGAGCAATACCAAATTGCGGTGCGTCTACTCAATCCCAGTTATGCCGCAGATCATGTTAAACGCGGGGAGTATTTTGCCTCGCGTCGCATGTTCAAACAGGCCCTTGGGGATTATTGGGAAGTCTTAAAAATTGATCCCCAGGCTGGGAATCAATACACCCTCGCCATGCGCCACCTGCGTTTTGGCAATGAAAAAGATGCGACCAAAGCCTTTGAGCGCGCCTCGCAAATCGATGAAGATTATCCAGATCCCCATTTTCAATTGGGCAATTTGTTCTTTAAAAACAAAAAAGGCAAGAAAGCCATCCCTGAATATGAAAAAGCCGTTACCTTAGACCCGAATAATCCCCTTTACCACGTTTCTCTGGCCAATTCACTCTACAAAGAGGGCACGGCCAAAGCTGCCAAGATCGACAAAAATATGGTGGGTAAAGCCGTTACCCATTTTGAAAGGGCTGTTGGTCTCGGTATGCGTCAGGCCCGGGTTCACTTTAATTTGGGCACGGCTTATTTGCTTGTGGGCAATTACGATGGCGCGATCTCCAATTTACAAGAGGCTTTGCAGCGTGAATTGCGGGATGAAGAGGTCTATTACAACCTGGGCAACGCCTTTTACAAAAAAGCCATGACGATCAATTTTAAATGGGATCAGCGCAGCAGTTTAACCGATCCACAGCAATTAAAAATGAACGATACCAAGTTTGACCTTGTCTATCGCTCAATTCAGAGCTACCAGATGGCTGTTGGCAAAAAGCCGGATTATGCGCCAGTCTATTTTGACTTGGGTGTCTCTTATTACCGTTTGGCTGAGCTCAAACCAACTGCCCAGTTTATTTCCAAGATTGTCAATAAAGCCACTTCCAAGGAATACTTTGCCCGTGGGATGCGCTATTTCAAGACCGATATGCACCAGCGCTCGCTTGAAAACTTCCAAAAATACACCTCTCTCTCTTCTGATGCTAAGCTGAGAGCCACAGCCAACCAGCTGATTACGGATATCAAAGAGATTATGGCGGATACAAAATAAGTCTGCTGTTTGTCTGAGCTGTTTGTGTAGTTCGAACATAAAAGGCTCCGTTTGAAAAAACGGAGCCTTCTGCTTTGGTTGTGGGCTTGTTCGGGTTTAGAAGCGATTAAAGGACTGGGTTTGGCGGGCCCAGCGCATTTCCATGGCCCGCTCGCCCTGGGGCAAGACTTGTAGGGGTTGAAGGCCAATCGTGCCCAAGGCACCGGGGTTGCCCGGTACCGAAAGCGCTATCGATTCATCTCCGCGTTTTTGTACATAGGTAATCCAGCGGCCATCCACGGAGAAGCTGGGCGAAGACTCTGTCGTGCCTTCGTCAAATTCCTGGGTGGCAATATTGCCAAAATTTCCGTTGAGGCCGCTGACCGTGCTGGGAATATTGGGATTGGCAAAATTGGGATTGGGCACGGGGCCAATGCTACCAGGAGGCAGAGCGGGGTTGGCCGGGATTGCTGGCTGGCCGGGCGCGCCGGGAATAAAGGGAATCAGGCTGGGGATGTCTATCTGATTCAGATTGATCAGCCAGACTTTTTGAAAGTCAAACAGACTTTGGGGTTGGCGCGAAATATATTTGCGGGTATAGACAATCCTATCCCCAGTGGGTGAGAAGCTGGGTTCAAAAGCACCTTTTTGCGGAGCGGTTTCGTAGGTCATCTGGAGCAGGCGACCTGTGGTCAGCTCCATGCGCCAAAGATTGTCAAAATTATTGACCTTATTCTGAGAGAAGTTGCTGCGGTACATAATAAACTGCCCATCAGGAGACCAGACTGGTTCGCGGTCATTGCCGGGAGTGCTGGAGAGCTGGCGGGAGTTTTGGCCCTGTACATTGACGCGCCAGATATTGAAGACATCTCCCCGGCCATCGACAGCGGTACCCGAGCTATCACTCAACCGATCGGAGGAATAGACCAAATTGAGGGTGCGGTCGTTGCCAATCGGGGCCCAAGAGGGATCGCGGTTGAAGGAGACGCTGTTGCCACTGAGGATGGTGACATTACCTGCGGTGTCTTGCATGCGCACCTGGGAGGTACCGTCGCCAGGATAATAGGTATAGGCAATATACCGGCCATCCGGTGAAATGGCCGGTTGACGACCAATGGCAACTTGGCGACTTGGGGTGCCTGTGCCGCCAGAGCCCTGAACGCCGGTTACTTTGATCACGCCATTGTCAAACTCACCCAGGGTGGTGCCAGGAGCTGGGGCTTCAACAAAGGTCAATCCATCCCCCAAGACCAGCAGGGGGCGCTGTTGAGGAGGCAAGTTGACCCCCTCGGTGCGATTATAGACGGTCACGGTGATCATGTCTTCGCCCCCAGTTAAAGGTGAGACATATTCACCTGTGGGAAAAGAGGTATTCTGGGAGAGAATTTGCCCTCGGTTGGCAATAAAACGGAATTCGAGGTTATGATTGCAGGGGTTTGTAACCAAGACATTGATCGGTACCCGTTCACCGACACCGACACTTTGGCGGGCCAATTGGATCGTGTAAAAAAGATTGCAATTGCCAAATGCGCTAACTGGGCGGCCTGTAATCGGGTCTATGCTACAACTGCTTGTTAACAAAGCCAGACCAGCGAGTCCTCCCAAGCTGAGAATTCGTCTTTGCCAATGGTGCTTGTTCATGCGTGGCTTATTTTCCTTGTGAACGTGTGTGCAGTTTTTTGTTCCGAGAAACTGCCCTGATCGGGTAGACGCAGAAAAGGGCTCGGATGTTTCCTGCTTTTGTTTTAATATTCGCTCCAAAATAGTATACCATTCATCGTTTTCTCAATAAAAATCCGTTACCACTGAGGGTAACGGAATGAATTTGCGTTGAGTAGAGATTCAAATTGAAACTTATTTGCTCAGGCCGAAGACTTTGCCGATCTGAGAGAAGACAGAACCGACGCCATTGCCACTGGAGCCATTGACTTTGCCAATCAGCTTGGTCAATTCGGGGTCTTGGCTGGTCAGGGTCTGCTGATCCTGGGGCATGACGGTGGCCCAGATCTGACGGGCATAATTGACTTCGTCGGTGCCAGCCCAACCATCAAGCAGGGCTTTGATGATCAAGACCCGGTTCGTCAGAGGAGCGGCTTGAAAGGCCTGTTGAAGCGGCATGCTCAGGGTTTTGAGGAAGTCGATCACAACATTGTCAGCTTTGAGGGCTTTATAGCCACCAGCAGCTTGAATTTTGGTAATAATTTGTTGAGAGATGCCGGGATCCATGCCCATGCCCATGCCGCCGGGGAGTGGCTGGCCAGTGACGGGATCGATCATGGGAGCGCCGTTGCCATAACCAGTACCTGCTCCGTAACCAGCGCCGGTGCCATAGGGATCCGCGGGGTTAGCGCCGTAGCCAGTGCCAGTACCGTAACCGGGGGTGGTGCCGTAGCCGGTACCAGGGGTCGCACCATAACCTGTGCCGGCGCCGTAGCCTGCGCCAGTGCCGTAGGGGTCAGCAACACCGGTTGTGGGAGTACCATAACCGGCACCTGTACCGTAGGGGTCAGACATGCCTGTTTGGGGCAGAGCAGAACCAGGCATGCTGATTTGACTGGGAGTCATGGCTGCTGGGTTGCGAGAGCAACCGATCAACAGAACTGCTTGGACAGAGAGCAGGGACAAAAGAAGTGCTTTTTTCATATTTCCTTACCTCAACGCTATTCTCTTGTATTGTCTGAAGATCTTGAGGATTCTTTCTTATCTTTTGGTTAAGGCAAGGGAAACGTTTGAATAAATCGAGAAGGATCTGGGAATTTTGCGAAAGGGGGCAGACAGGGCTTGATTTGGGGTTTTTGATCAACCCTGGGTATAATGAATCCATTCAGTCTAACCCCACAACAGGACATGTGCTCGATGAATACAATAGGCAAACTCGCAGGCATTTTTCTCTTGGCCAGTAGCTGGCTTCCTTTGAATGCAGCCCAGGCTGAAGAGGCCCCAGATCTCACTTTTCCGGTCAAAACCCCTGCGGCTCCTCAGCCCAAAACCCTCAATTTTCAGTTTTCACTCTTGGATCAAGGAATCAGCGATATTTCCCGTTCGACGATGCTGCGTTTGGCCTACCGTCAGCTTTTGGCCTCCCCTGATAATTTACAACAGGGCTATGTTCTGGACGCCCATTTCCACCATATGTTTAATTCCAGCCCTGCTGCTTTGGAGCGCTTTCTCTCTGCTTCTCAGACCGCCGGTTACCCCAATTTCAATGAAATTGGGGCGGGTGTGGGTTATCGCTTTGCCTGGGAGAATTTTGCCCTGATTCCACAGGCCCATTTTCGCGATATGTTTGCCTTTGCACCCAATGTTCATCAGCACCTGATCGGCTTTGAACCCGGCCTGCGTTTGGAGTATTGGATTTACCCCGAATCGCTGCGCCTGTCTGTAGATTACGGTTTTAATGTGCCGGTTTTGCATTTGGCCAATCAGGTCAGCAATATTTCGCCATTTACTCTTACTCTGCACCGCATTAATACTGAAATGACTTACCGGATCCTGCCCAGCGTGGATTTGCTGGCTGGCTTTTATTGGTGGCAGGCTCCTTCTCAATTGGGCAGTGGCAGTATTACCGATCGCACTTTGTCGAATATCTTTGGCTTTCAGGTCGGAGCCGGGATCGCGCTTTAGTCCCGAATTTGGGTGTTTATCGGGATTCTTTCCTGGGAATAATCCCATTCAGGGGTGGGCATGGAAATTTTTCTCGGTTTATTTACTCTTTGGCTGGGTTATACTTGGGGGCGTCAGGCTGAGAAAAAAACGCCAGTTCTGGTCGCAGAGCCACTGATTCAGCAGTCAATTCAAACCCAGCAGCAGGTCGAAGACAGCCGCAACCGCTTTCTCAGCGAATGCCAAGCGCTCTATCAAGCCGGGGTTTTGTCGGCCGAGCGGCGGGATCAACTGTGGCGTCATTATTATCCCGTCTCTGATTTATCCCTGTCTGGCGAGCAGAATCGCCCTCCCTCTTTTTTGGCCGATTTTGCACGTGAATTAAACAAACTTCAATTGCTGGGCTTGCTCAGCCCAGAAGAGCATCAGGCCTGTCTGACCTATTATCAACCAGTGACTGCGCCTGTCGCAGCCAGCGTGAGCGAAGTATCATCAGCAAGCGCTGCTGAATCTGCTGCCGGTTTAAGCGAGTCACCATCAACGCCGGGCGATGTGGGAGCCGATTGGCTGGCTGAGCTGGCCAATCGGCCCCCTTCTGATCCTCTCAAACCCTATGGCCGCCCTGATGTGCTCCTGCAATTATTGGAAGTGGGGCGCACCCTCAGCCATCAGCGCTGGAGCCAGGCTTTGATTGGCCTGGGTGTGGTCAGCATTGTTTTGTCTTCGCTGCCTGTGATTCAACACATGAGTTCAGCTACCCTGATCTATTTGGTTCTTTTGCTCTATACCGCAGGTCTTTTGGGGGCAGGCATGGCTGTGGCCCGTTCGTTTCCTTGGACAGGTCAGGTCTTGTCTGGGGTCACCTTGCTGATTCTGCCTTTGGACTATGCTTCGTTGGTGAGTTTGGATCTGGCCCAACCTGTGGATTTGGGCGTGAGTCTTTTGGCCTTGTTGGGGCTGCCCGGTTTGGCTTTTTTCGCTTTAAAAACCCTCAAGCTGCGTCCGGATAAGCTCTATTTGCTGGTGCTTTTGGCGCTGGGCTGGTCGAGTGCGCTCTTTCGGGGTATCGAACCCCTGTTGCTCAGCTTTGGGTTTTTTGGCTCTGGCCGTCTGCTTTTTGAATACCTCTGTGTGATTTTGCCCTGGACCGGTGTTTTTCTGACCCTGTTTCGGCAAAATCGCCAGCGCTGGCTCTTGCCTGAGTCGGGTGAAAACAACTTTTTGCAGACCCTCGCGCTCGACGGTTATCTGGTCTTTGCGGCCTTTGCGACCCCGGTGATCTATGCGGTGGCTTGGCCGGTTGTGGGGCTGACACTGGGTCTGACGGCGTTGGCTCTTTTTTGGAGTGCTTTGGCCATGCGCCAATTACTCACGCTTTTGCTGGGTGAGAGCTGGCCTGGTTTTTTCTGGCGCTTGGTGCGTGAACAGGAAGTTTCGGCCTGGCTGGTACTGGCGGGCGGGGTCTTTCTGGCCTCTGGCGATCCGCTCACATTGGGTTTAACGGCTGGGCCTGGCGCTTTGGCTGTTTTTGCCACGGCTTATCATTGGCGCAGGCACTGGGTGCGCTGGCCTTTGTATGTTTATACGGCTGTCTTGCTCAGTTTTGCGCTCTTGGGTTTGGGCAGCGATTGGCAGGCCGATGGATTGAGTCTTTTGATGGCGGCCCTGGCTCTGAGTCTGACCCTCTGGGGGCGGCTGGCACCCCCAGACAGCTGGCGCAGAGAGGCTTTGCATCAATTGGCTTTGTTTTTAAGTGCCTCTGCTTGGCTCGAAATGGCGGTCTTTCGGGATTGGTCGTGGCAAACCCTTTTGGCTTTGGCCTGTCTGGCAGGGGTCTATCTGCGTTATGCCGCTCACAGCGGACGCAATCTCTTTGGCTATATTGGCATTGTTACAGGGGCGATCTCGCTACTGAGTATTTTGGTACTCTGGCAGCCGGAAATGCCGTTTAAGGCCTATCGCTTTTATGTCGTGGGCTTGGCTTGGGCCATGTTGGGCGTGGGTCTATTGATTCAGGTCTTTACGCCGCGTAAAGCCGATCAGGGGGGCGAGAGCACTGCTGTGAGGGGTGACGACGGTCTCTGGACCCGCCTCAATGCCGATCGCTACCACCCCTTTCGCTTTCGCCAGCGCTTTGCCAATCTCAATCCCTATCTCTACAGCGAGCCCCTGTATAATTTGGCGCTGCTCTTGACCTCAGTGGTGACCTTAACAGGCTTAGGGGATCTGCGCCTGACCAGCTTGGCGACTCTCTTTTATGCTGTGATCTTTGCGATTTATCCGGCCCGTCTTTGGGTCTATTTTGTGATTGTGACAGCCAGTGACAATGCCCTCAAGCTCAGTGGTGAGCTTTTGCCCGAGCGCTACCAGAGCTGGAGTTTGTTGATACTGGGGCTGGGTTGGTTCTTTGTCGGCAAATTGGTTGAAGAAATCCTCGAAGGCCGCGACCGCAAACACCAGAACTTGGCCCATGAAGAACATAAACGTTTTGCCAAGCCCTTTTTCCACGGTGCGATTTTTATCAACGTCTTGCTCTTACGCTATTTTTTCGGCGATCTGCAAAATCTCTTCAGCGAAGAGGGTTGGCAAGAGGCCACTGAGGAGGCCTTGCCCGTATTATTGACCTCGGTCTTTTACCTGCTCAACTTGCGCGTCTATGTCTCCAAACTCTGGTTGTATCCGGGGATTATTTCGATCAGCTTGGGCCTCTATTTTGGTTTAACAGGTTTCTTGCCCGTGGAGTCCACGCTGCTGATTTTTTCGGTGCTCGGGGCTTTCTGGCTGGGGTTGGCCCGTTATACCTCGGCCCATCCCGCTTTGAACCAGTGGTGGCAAGCCCTGATTCAACACCGTTTGCCTGAACTCGACCCCGAAAGCAGATTTGCCCGGATTCATTTGCGCGATCTGAGTTCACCCTTTTGGACCTTTGGCTTGATCTCGGCACTTTGCAGTTTGGCTTTTTCAGGCTTTTTGATTCCCTGGCGGCCATTGGAATTGGCCCAGTCGTTTGAATTGGCTCTTTTGACCCGTTCAGATCCCGCTTGGCTCTTTGCCTTTCAGGCCCTTAACTTCTTTGGTTTGGCCTTGCTCTTTTTAAAGGGGGCTCATCCACGTGGACAGCGTTTGCTCTGGCTTGATGGCATGGGTCTGGTTTGTCTGACGTTGGGATTTGCCTGGCTTTTGCAAGAGCAGGCCCGACCCGAATTGTTGTCGGTGTTTTTGGCGGGTGCGGGCCTGTTTTGGAGTGTGCTCTGGTTTGTGTTGGGACGAAGCTGGAGCGCTGGTTCCCAAAGGGTCTTGGCGGTGGTCAGTTTGGCACTGCTGGGACTTGCTTTTCTCAGTTTGGGCCTGACCCGTAACCCCTGGATTGCCGGAATCACTCTGGCTTTGCTGATGCTGGGAACAGCGCTGCGTCTTGGCCTTCGCCCCCATTATTGGCAGATTCATGCCTTATCGCTTTTGAGCTTGATTGCACTTCTTTTACTCAAAGACGGTCTGCATCTGTTGACCCCCACCCAGGCCGCAGTACTGCCTTTGCTGGGTGGGGTGCTGTTTACTTGGCTCTTTCTCAGGGCTGGGCCTGGGGAGGGGGCAGAGCCGTTTGCACTGTCTTTTTCTACGCATTATCTGGGGCTGGGTCTTTTTTGGCTGGGTCTGCAATTTCTGGTTCAAGGTGCGCTTTGTTGGCGACTCTGGCAAGATTTGACGCAGGCGCAAACCCTTGCTCCCCCTGAATGGGGCTGGTTAGTGGTGCTTTTGAGTCTGGGCATGGTAATTTGCTTGCGCCAAATCAATTTGGCTCTCTTGAATCCTTGGTTGCAGGGGATTGCTTTGGCCCAGCTTTTGCTGGGGTTCTTGCTGGTCTTGTTTTGGCAGCCACTTTTGCTCTGGGGTTTATTGCCTTTGGCCGTTGGGTTTCGCCGTTTCTTTGAACCCAACGCTGAACTGGCACGTTTGGCTTGGTTTGCCTCACTTGTGGTCCCCGTGCTTTTGGCTTTTTGCATGTTTGTCAAAAATACAGATTTGACGGGGTTGGGACTTTTGAGCTGGCGTCTGGTTCCATTGGTGTTTTGGGCTGGTTTTTATGGCCGAGAGGCCCGATTGCACAAAGTGGCTCCTTGGCTCTGGTGGCTGAGTTTGCTTGTCGCTTACGCGGCTTGGCTGGTGCTTTTGTTCACGGATTTTGGCTGGTTTAATCACTTAGAAAGCTTGATCGGAGCCAATCCTGCGGGAGTGTTGCTGATTCATCTCTTTTTGTTGCCCTTTGCCTTGGCTTTGGTTTGGCTGGCTTGGTACACGCTCAAAAAACAGCCTGATCGCAACCAGCTCTTTTATTTGGGACTGACCCTGTTGGTTTTGCCCGGTTTTAGCTGTGCTTTTTTTGCCCAAACGCTGCCTTTGCGTCTGGGCATGTTGCTCGAATTGGCTTTGCTCACAGGGGCCATGGTGTATACCGCTTTTGGGTTGCAATTGCGGGCATTTTTACATGTGGCTTTGCTGTTTGTCTCGCTAGCGTTGGCCGCAGCCGTCTTGGCGATTTTGCTGCTGGGGCATTGGAGCTTGCGCTGGGGATTGTTTATTTCAGCCGGTTTGGGCCTGATGGTCGCTGGTAATCTGCTACAGGCCCGCAATCAGGCTTTGCGCTTGAGTTTGGAGAAATTTCAAGCGCGTCTGCTGAGTTGGGAGTAGTCCTGTTTAACTCAGCAAATGCTGTCCCTGCAGCGCAGCCATGAGGGTGCCCACCTGCTCTGGCTGTGCCAGGGCACGCACGCTGAGCCTGTGTTGCAATGCCAATGCAGCAGCCGTGCCTGCTGCTTGGCCCATGGCATAACAATTGGGGATGATCCGTACCGCGCCCTGGGCAGAGAAATCAGCAGAGAGGCAGCGGCCTGCCACAAGCAGATTGTCGATCTGCAACGGCACCAAGCAGCGAAAGGGGATTTCGTGGTAGTCTCCGGCCCGCATAAAGTGCAGACCGCCGCTTTTGTCACGGCTGTGGATATCGATCGGGTAATTGTTACGGGCCACGGCATCGGGGAATTTGCGTGCGGCGAAGAAGTCCTCGCTGGTCAAGACATATTCGCCGACAATTCGGCGCGATTCACGAATGCCAGGCATGGGCGCGATCTGAGAAATAAAGCTTTTTTCAAAGCCTGGCAGGTATTTGCGGCAAAAATGCCAGAGCTTGAGAATGCGGGCTTTGCCTTCGATCTGTACCAAGCTGCGCTGACGAAAGTCGAGGGAGTTCTTGAGCTGATCCAGGCGTGGGCAATTAAAGGCCACCTCGCCGGGACGGCCCGGTACCGTAAAAATCTGGAAATAAGCGGCGTCGTCTTCGCTGAGTTCACCCGCTGCCACGGCCTGCTGAAAGAGCGGGCTGAGGGGCCAGGACTTATCCCAGGTGCAGGCAGTGGTCCAGAGGGGGAGTTCGGGATCGTGGGGATTGTCGGTCCAGTCAAATTCACCCAGACTTGCAAAATAGTCGCGGGCCTTGAGCAGATTGACCTGGCCCAGATTAAAACGCAGAGCCATGGGCTGATTGGCCTGATCGCTCTCGCGCCCAATCACCATCGGTACTCCTGCTTGAAAGGCCAAGTCGGCATCGCCGGAGGCGTCGATCAAGACCTTGGCACGAACCAGCCCTCTGCCTGATTTTGTTTCAAAGATCGCGCCATTTAAAACGCCTGCTTCGACATGGGCCTGAGAGAAATAGACATGGTAGAGCAGTTCCACACCCGCAGTTACGGCTTTTTGTTCAAGCACCAGTTTGAGCATTTCGGGATTGAACCAACCGGCATTGCCATCTTTGTAGACAGCGGCATCGCCTGTCTCCAGCAAGCTGTTTAAGACCTCCAGGTAAATGCCTTGGTTTAGCGGCTTTGCCTGCAGATGATTTGCCATCATGGGTGTGACCAACGAGGCGGTAGAGGTGCCGCCCAAAAAGCCGTTTTGCTCTGCCAGCAGAGTATGTGCTCCGCTGCGGGCAGCGGCAATGGCGGCAGCAGAACCTGCAGAGCCGCCGCCGAGCACCAAGACATCACATTCCGCCAAGAGCGGAAGTTCAGTATTATCGCTCATAGACAGCACTCAGAGGCCCTTGTGATCGCAATAAAGACCAAGACAGGCATTATTTAATGAGAGGGCTTGCGCGGCGCTGCAGGGGGTGGCGTGACCGGCGCTTGGGGGCGTCCGTCGATGCTCGGCGGAGCCGCTTTGATGGGCGAGGGTGCGGCTGGTTTTTCTGGGCTGGCGGCTTTTTCGGGAGCTGCCAGCTGTTGCCGTGTGCGAGAGGACGCCGCGCGGATCTGACCCAGCATTTCACCGGAGCGACTGGCTTGATCGGGCACGTTCTCGACCAACATCTCCTTGTAGTCTTTGGAGATTTTGCCTGCCATGCCATCGGCCCAGCGCTCATGTTTTTTGAAGAATTCAGACTTATCTGCATTTTGGCTGGCCCATTTGAGTTCGACCGATTTACTGGTGAGAATGCCATCGGTCATGAGCAATTCTTGGTAGAGATAGCCATCGTCTTTCATCTTGGTTTGGGCTTTCTCTGAAACCTTGTCGTAGAGCCAGCCCGAAACGGGGGCTGAGGTCTGGGGAATCAAGGGGTGTAATTGGGTTGCAAATTCAGGTGTAGCGTCGGGTGAAGCCATCCAGGATTTGTAGATGAACTCGGTGCAATAGATGTCACGGTCATCAAAGGTATTAAAACCGTTATCATAGCCCCGGCCAATCATTTTCTTGCCTTCGGCGATCACCGCCTTGCGGTCGGCTTCTGTCGCACCTTTGACTTCCACGGCGATCATCACATCGCGGGGGTTGCGGCCATTGTAGCGCTCGATGGTGTCAATAATCACGCCAGTGCCACCGGGTGGTTGCTGGACTTTTTTGCCGTTGATTTCAATCTCTGCGCCGTGATCGGCGGCCAAGGAGTGCAGAATCAAGCCCTCTCCATTGAGGGTGCCGGGGGCCATATTCCACTTTTTCTCCAATTGGGCCTGCAGATCTTTGTCTTGGCCCACATAGATAATCCCGTGGATAAACGAGCCATTGTTGCCGGTCATGATAATATCTCCCGGCTTGAGATTGGACTTGAGGTCGGCCAATTCTTTGCGATCAATCGGGGGCAAATTGTCTTGTGGCGACGGGGCAGTCATGTATTTATCGACCAGTTTGAACCACTGTTTGCTATCGTGCAGCCCCAACCCCGAGCGCATTTTGTCGTAGGCTGTGCGATCAAAGCGCTGGGCGTATTCGGGTTTGCTGGTCTCGCCATTTTCGGCCACAAAAAAGGCGCGTTGGCTGCGCAAACCGGTTTCTTTTTGAATCTGATTGACGGGTTTGTCGAAGAGTTGCAGATTTTCCATATCTTTTAAAGAGCCGAGTTTTTGGCCTTTGTCGTGAATGGTCACTTGGTAGACGTCAAAGCCCAGGCCTTTGCCGGGTTGAACGCGTTCCACGACCATTTCCGAACCGGGGTTGGCTTTGGCATACGCCACGGCTTCAGCTTCGGTTTTGAAGGTCTGTTTGCGGTTGACGGTGACCTTGTCGGCCAGATCAAGAGCACCTTCGTCATAGGTGCCGATCTGGAACTGGCTTTTGGC
>JBIKWL010000236.1:0-5859 GCA_044356335.1 Candidatus Sericytochromatia bacterium | reverse complement strand
ACGTTGGTTTCGAGCAGCACCACGGGGATCTTTTCGAGCCAAGCAGCCACAATCGTGGGCACCGTGATATACGAACCCAGGCCCAGCACCACATGGGGGCGTTGCTGGCGCAAATCTTGGCGCGCAATTTGAATACTTTTATACAGTGCTTTGAGGCTGCGAATCGGCTGGTTTTTGCGCAATTGTTGTACAGGCAACCCCAAAAACGGGAAACCCTCAGCCGGGATTTTGTCTTTTTCCATGCGGTTATCCGAGCCAATAAAACGCACAGACCAGCCTTGGCTCTGCAAGACCCGGCCCACGGCCAGTCCTGGATAGATATGCCCACCCGTGCCACCACAGCTGATCACAATACTGGGTTTCATGTCGTTTGCACTTCTTCTTGGTTGAATTCTTGGTTGGGCCGTGGTTTCGGTGCTGGTTTAAGGGCGCTGGGTACGTAGCGCGAGATATTTAACAACAGGCCCATGGCGGTCAGGTTCACAATCAAAGAGGAGCTGCCAAAGCTGATAAACGGCAGGGTCAGGCCGGTGGTGGGAATACTGCCACTGACCACGGCCAGATTGACCCAGGCCTGCATCACAGTCATGCAACACAGGCCCATGGCCAAGAGTTTGAGATAGGGAGTGGGGCTCTTGACGGCAATTGCAGTGCCCCGTTGGGCCAGCAGAATAAACATCAGCAGCAGCACACAGACACCAATAAAACCGAATTCTTCAGAAATCACAGCAAAGATAAAGTCCGTGTGTTGTTCGGGCAGATAAAAGAGTTTTTGCACACTTTGGCCAAAGCCATTGCCAATAAATCCCCCTGAGCCAATCGCAATCAGGGATTGAATTAAGTGAAAGCCTTTGCCCTGGGGATCCGAAAAGGGGTCGAGCCAAGAGGTGATGCGCGCCTGTTGGTAAGGTGTGCTCCAACTCAGCAGGAAAAATATCAGGCCACCGCCGCCGAGCAATGCGCCCGCTTTCCAAACCGGCAGGCCAGCAGCGAAATAAATAATAAAGACAGTGCCTGCCACCACAATTGTGGTACCCAAATCGGGCTCGGTCAGAATCAAGAGCAGAATCGTGCCGACAGGTACCAACACCTGAAATTTTTCAAGCAGATTGAGTTTTCGTGTATACGGATGTCCCAGAATGGTAGCCAGATAAACCACCAAAACGGGTTTGGCAATCTCAGAGGGCTGGAAGACCAAGCCAAAGAGGTGCACCCAACGGGAAGAACCTTTGCTGGTAATCCCAATCCCCGGAATATGTGTGGCCAAGAGCAGGACAATCGCGACCACCATCAGCGGGGTAATCCAGCGCGGCAATTTGTAGATATCGATTCGGGAGGCGGCGAACATGCCAATCAGCCCCAAAACCACACCCACCAATTGTTTTTTAAAATAATAGCTGGCGTCGCCCATTTGGGCCTGGGCAACGTGGGCGCTGGCACTGAGAATACTCACCAAGCCCATGACCATGAGCAAGATGATGATATTTAAGAGAAAATAATCGATGTGGTGATTGGGACGGTGGTCCTTGAGTACCTGATTGACGAGTTCAGAAGGGGGTTCTGCTTTGAGGCGCTGGGCCCGTTCACTGCGTTTCATGGTCTGTCGGGTTTTAGGGGGTGAGCGCAGCAACATCTGCTTTGAACCTCTCCCCTCTCTCCTCAAAATTGTGAAACATATCGTAGCTGGCGCAGGCCGGCGAAAGCAAAATTTGATCCTTTGGCTGAGAAACACGCCAAGCCTGCTCTACCGCTTCTTGCATTGTTTCGACCACGCTGATTTGATTATACTCTCTTTTTTGCAATTCCTGGGCAAAATGGGGGGCGGCTTCACCCAGCAATACCACGGCTTTGACGCGGGAGCGAATCAGATCGATCAGGGGCTGCAGATCTCCCCCCTTGTCGCGCCCTCCAGCAATCAGAATCAGCGGTGGTTCTAAACTTTCTAAGGCTTTTTGGGTGGCCAGATAATTGGTTGCTTTGGAGTCGTTAATAAAGACCCGGCCCTGAAGTTCGGCGATTTTCTCCAGGCGATGGGGAATGCCTACGACCTTTTTGAAGGCGCTTTGAACCGCTTCACGTGGAATTTTGAGCCGGGCCGAAATGGCCAAGACGGCCAGATAGTTTTCTTGGTTGTGGCTGCCGAGCAAAGGCAATTCTGGCAGAGCCATTACAGCTTCGGGGCCTGCGGGCATGTTCCGGCAGAGTTGACCGGCTTCAATCCAGGCCCAGACCTGGGGGCCTGCTTGGCGCGAAAACCACTGAAGTGGCTGTTGGGTGTGTTGGGGCAGGGCTTGGCACCAGGGATTGTCGCCATTGCTCAGGCTCCAATCGTTGGCATCTTGGGCTTGATAAATCCGGCTTTTGATTTCAAAATAGCTTTCCATGCTGGGGTGGCGATCGAGATGGTTGGGGTAGAGATTGAGCAAGAGCGCGATTTGGGGTTTGAAACTGTAGGTGGTTTCGAGCTGAAACGAACTCAATTCTGCCACAATCCAGTCCAATTCTTGGCCCACAAATGAAATCAAGGGGGTACCAATATTGCCCCCGAGGCCGGCCCGCAGCCCAGCCTCTGTTAAAAGAGCCTGAATCAAGGTGACGGTCGTGGTTTTGCCGTTGCTGCCAGTCACGGCAATCACGGGGATTTTGAGAAATTGTCCTGCCAACTCGATTTCGCTTAAAACGGGAATGCCTTCTGCTTGGGCCCATTGAAAGGGTTTGGCTGTGAGCGGAATGCCAGGGCTGGCAATGATGGCTTCGGCCTGTGTAAGCCATTCGCGGGTATGACCGCTTTCTTCCCAGAGAATTCCCAGTTCTGCCAATTCTGCTTTGACCTCCCCAGAAATGGGGCCACTGTCGCTGAGGCTGACAGCATTGCCTTTGTCTTTGAGAAAACGGGCGGCGGCAATACCACTGCGGGCTGCACCCAGAACAACGACCCGGCGTCCCTGCCAAAATTCAGCTTGTGTTTTGTGCATGTTAGGGCAAACCGTGGGAGCCATAATAGCCAATAAAGGCAATCAGACAAGAGAGCGCAGCCACAAAACCAAAACGGTTGACGACCTGGGTCTCTTTCCAGCCCCCAAGTTCAAAATGATGGTGCAGCGGGCTCATGCGCAACAGGCGCTTGCGGGTTTTTTTGAAATAGGCGACCTGCACAACCACCGAGAGGGCCTCTGCCACAAAGATAATGCCGACCAAGATAAACCAAAACTCCAAATGTCCCAGTACCGACATCACGGCCAGAATACCACCCAAACCGAGTGAGCCGGTATCGCCCATAAAGACCTGGGCCGGGTGGCTGTTGTACCAGAGAAAACCCAAACAGCCCCCAATGGTTGAAAGCCCGAGAATCACGCCGGGTTGCAGCAAAGGATCGGTCAGGCCCCCTTTGAGAATCAGCAGGGCGCTCAAGGCAGTCAGGGTTACCAAAGCCACGGTTGAGGCCAGTCCGTCGAGACCGTCGGTTAAGTTGACTGCGTTGGTGGTCGAGACGAAAAAGAGTACCACAAACGGCACAAACAGCCAGCCCAGGGGCAAGCTCCAATTGATAAAGGGGATTTCAGTGGTCGGCAAATGCTGAGGGGGGCCAAATTGCAGGTAAGCCCCCAATAAAAAACCGACAAACATCTGTCCTGCCAATTTTTGTTTGGGTGTGATGCCTTTGTTGTTCTTGAGCCAAATTTTTTGAAAGTCGTCGACAAAGCCTATCGCGGTACTTAAGACCACCAGCCCCAACAGTATGAGGGTGTGGGGTGTGGGGCGGGAGAAGAAAAAGGTCACCAGCAGGACTGGAATCAAAAAGATGATACCGCCCATCGTGGGGGTGCCGCCTTTGCTCAAGTGCGACTGTGGGCCCTCTTCGCGGATATGTTGTCCCAATTTGAGGCGCCGCAGCATTTCCACGGCATAGCGACCTAAGAGCACAGAGATCAGTGCTGTTAAGGGAACAGTGCTGAGGGCCAAGAGGGTTTGCATAGGAGGAGAATCGCTTCCGCAGGATCGTCTTCTCCATGTTACGCCCACTGATCGGCGATCATCTGTGATAAAAGTGCCTCTTGGCCCCCAAAAACAACTTATTTTTTCTTTGCGAGCGGCGAGGCTGAAACTTTGGGCAATGGGGGTTGAAAGAGCATTTGGTTGAGTTCCTCGGGCACGTTGATAAAACTCAGATAGAGCTGTGTGCCATCGGCAGAGAGCACATAATAGCCTGAGTTGATCGGCGTTTTATTGCCAATCAAAATCTCGCTTTTTCCCGAGGAGGTGGTGATTTCCAACTTGAGTGGGTTGGGTGCCAAACCAAATGTGGGTTTTTCGCTCGCCTTAAAAGCGGGTTCAAGCACGTCTGAGGCTTGCCAGTCTTTGAGGTGATCCAAGAGAGTGTTGACCGCAATTGAGTCTGCTTCGGTTTGTTGGGGTGCCAAGAGGCGCCAATGACTGAGTTTGTCTTGCTCAAAGCTGGTTTTTTGCGCCCCTCGGCTGATCGTCAGGGTTTTGACTGCCGAGGGCTGCAATTGCAGAATTTTGGGCTTGGGCTCCTGATTGCTGCTGGGGGTGACCGGCTGTCGCTCAAAGAAAAAGACATAGGCCCCCAAGGCCAAAAGAATGCCCAGCATGCCAAAGGTATAAATGGGTTTCATGGCTTATCTCCTTTTCCACCAGATAAAAGTACCCAGCACGAGCATCAGCAGCGGCATGCCAACCACAGAGACATAAAAGACCATCTGGTTTTGCTGATTGGTCAACTCCAGTTTGGTGTCGCGGGTGTCTTTGGCCCGAATTGAAATCAGGTCCTCTTGTTCTGCCAGCCAAGCAAGACTGTTGAGCAAAAGGTCGCCATTGCCGAGCAAGCGGGCAAAACCATTGCTGGCAAAGCTGGCATTGCCAAAGACCACCAGCCGGGCTTGGCTCTTTTGAATATTGGCGGCACCGACTTTGGCCTCTGGGGAGATATCGATACTCAGGGCCACAGCCAAAGCCAGGGGACCAACGGTGTCTTGAGGGTCTTTTTTGACCAACATATTGGCTTTTAGGTTGCTCTCAGCCCAACTGTCGCTGGAGGATCTAAACAGTTCCAATCCGTTGACTTGGGGCGGTGGGCTGATCAGTTGCACACTGCGCACGAGCGGAAAAAAGGCGATCGTGCTCAAGAGATCTTTGGTGATGGGGTGTGAGGCATATTCTGTGACAGCGGGGGCGGAAACATCATTTTGAATATTGCGGCCGGCGTCAATCACGAGATTATTGCCGACCTGCACGCCATATTTGGCCACCACCGACTCCAGACCTGTCTGAACCTGGGGACGCAGCAGCAAAAGCACCCGTCCGGGCCGTTTGCCCAAATAATCGGTCACGGCCTGTCGTTCAGGTGGGGTCAGGGCTTTGTCGGGGCCTGCAATCACCAAGGCTGAGGCATCTGCGGGCACTTTGCCGCCACTGGCCTGCAAATAGAGCTTGGACACCTGGTAATTTTCGCCTTCGAGGGCCTGTTTGACACCACTCAGCCCTTTGGCTGGATCAAAATCCTCAGGATCGAGTTCACCGTGGCCCTGTAAAAAATAGACAATCGGTTTTTTCTCGCGGCTCACACCCAGCAGGGCATTGGTCACATCTTGCTCTTGGGTGCCTGTGACGGTTTTGCGCAGTGTCCCCCGTTCGAGAATGATCACGTCGCTGGTGCTGATACCGTAGCGCAGGGCGATGCCGGGTTGGCGCTCGGGATCGACAAATTCAACCTTGAGTTTGCCATTGGCCTGGTCGCGGTAGCTTTCGAGTAAATTGATCATCTCTTGGCGCATGGAATTGGTGACTTTGTAAAAGGCTGTCACTTTGACGGGCTCTTTGAGATTTTTTAAAATTCGT
>JBIKWL010000235.1:0-5861 GCA_044356335.1 Candidatus Sericytochromatia bacterium | reverse complement strand
GCCGATTTGTGGCTCTTTAGGGGTAATATTTGGCTCTCCAAAAAAGAGTTGAAGAAAGCCATTTCTGATTATAGCAAAGCCATTTCTTTGCAACCAGATTATGCGCTCGCTTATTATTATCGGGGAAGAGTTTTGCATGCTCAAGGAGAATATGACAAAGCAATTGAGGATTATACCAAGTCTCTTTCGCTAGGTTCAGAATTTGATTTCGGTGCTTTTTATTACCGTGCGAATGCTTGGTGTTTAAAAAAAGAATATGACAAGGCAATTAATGATTATACTCAATCTATTACTTTAGAACCGAACATGAATACCGCAGCTTATATCCAACGGGGCTTAATATGGGCTTTTATTCAAGATGACGAAAAGGCCATTCTTGATTATAATCAGGTAATTTTACTCGAACCGGAAAATGCATTGGCTTATTTCCTTCGGGGTAATGTTTGGACTCGACGAAAAAAATTGAATCAGGCTATTTTGGATTACAACCATGTTATTTTTTTACAACCCGATCATGTTGGCGCACACAATAACCGGGGGTGGGTATGGGCCTTAAAGAATGATTTCAAAATGGCGGAGTACGATTTGAATCAGGCCTTGAAACAAAAACCCCAAGATGTTTCTATTTTGAATACATTGGGGTGGACCTATTATCTGCAAGGTCAGAGTGACAAAGCCCGCTCTATTTTTGAACGCATTTGGCATCAGTTAGATGTTTCCCCAAAAAAAATCTCATGGTTGAAAAACTTTTTACCCGATCTACTCAGGGATGTGTCCCATACTCCTGCAGATCTGGCTGAACTTAATGCCCTTTTAAATCAGGCCCAGGAAAAGGAGGACAAAGCAGCCTTGATTCAGGTCTATGAAAAATTATTGCAATTGCGCGAAAAGCCGATAGGCCCGTAATCGCAAAACTTGACGCTCCCCCCCAATTCAAGGCATCATACCTCTGTGTCTTGTCCCTTCCCAGCTTTGCCTAAAACTTAATTCCTAAAACCTAGAACCTAGAACCTAACTCCCCACCATGTCTCACTCCCACACCCACTCCCATGTTGATCAAGCAGCCCGTCTCGAACAGGTCTTGGCCCTACTGCGCGATTCGCGCCTCAAATTGACCCGGCCCCGGCGTGCCCTGCTCGAAATTCTCGTGCATGAACACGGCCCCTTTACGATTGAAGAATTGGCTGCCAAACTCCACGACACGCCCTGTGATCCGGCCACGATCTACCGCAATATGGCCGCTTTTGAAGATCTCGATTTGGTGCGCCAATGCGATTTCGGCGATGGCATGGCCCGTTTTGAACTCGTGGGTCAAGACGAAGACCACCACCACCACATTATTTGCCGCAAATGCCGCAAATTGGAACTGATTGACCTCTGTTTTGTGCGCGAACTGGAAAAACTGGTGCGCGACCGGGGCTATACCCAGGTGCATCACAGCCTGGAGTTTTATGGCATTTGCGCCAATTGCCAGTCCTAACACCCTTCCTTGTGGAAGTCGTAGAGAATATATCCCTCATTGAGATACTGAATCGTGGCACAGCGTCTGCCTCCGGGATGGTCAAAGGTCAGGCCTGCCCCCATTTGCAGATCGGGTCGTTCTTTGAGCTGTAGATTTTTTTTGAGCCAGTTCATTCTTTAAACGGATCCTTGTTCCAGGGTTTGTCTGATGGGCTGGGTTTAAAGGGATCTTGATTCCAAGGAGGGCTCTGTGTCGGGATGGGACTGGGTGAAGCCAAAACCTGTTTCATCAATAATTGTGCCTCTTCCAAAGTTAAGGCTCCGGTTCTGACCAAATCCCGTCCGAAATTGTCTTTGCGCATAATATGCTGTTGGATGATGGCTATTTTTTGTTCCGGGCTGAGTTGGCGGTAATTCAAGAGTTCTGTGCTGAGCAATTGTTTGATAACACGATTGGCATCTGCATTGGCAAACAAGCCACTGTGCGGCAATTCCCGACCAAAACTGTCTGCCTGAAAACGTTCAGTGTGGATCACATTGAGCATATCTACGAGCGATTCTGGACGACGGGGGTCGGATTTGCTGAATGTGGCTGCTTTTAAAGCCAAACTTGCCATTTCATCGTGTTTGAGTGCGCCTTTAAAGGGGTTGTATCTTTGAAAGCTATCCTGTTCCATTCTCAGGGGCTTGAGCAAATCCAATTTTTGTCTCAAAATCAAGCTTTGCGCAGCCATGACCTCCCTCTCCAGATAGGCCCGAATCAACTGATTGGCTTCTTCGGGTTTAAACAGACCTGTTTGTGGATCGGGACGCCCAAAGGCATCGGCTTTCATTTTGCGGCTTTCAATTCCCAACAGGGTTTATTGGGCACTTTGATAGCTGGGGCCTTGTTGTCCCGGAGCAAAGGGATTGCCTGCAGTTCCACCAAAGAGAGAGCCATTCAATCCCGCTTGCATTTCTTCTGGGCTGATAATCCCATCGTGGTTGCTGTCCAACCAATTGGCGATTTGTCCCAATTGGCGCAGATCCAGTCCTGGGTTTTCCTGGGCAGAGAGGGGGAGTGTTAAACAAAATCCCGAGCAAAGGAGCACACTCAAAACAAGTGTTCGTTGATGGAATCTCTGAATTAAATTGTTTGCCATTTGTTTTCCTCTGCTTCCTCTAAGGCAATTCCCAAGCCTGCTTCAGCCTTAGATACTCTGCTTCGGGCAATTGCACCAGTACCGGCTGTTTTTTCTGATCCAACCATTTGAGCAGGCGTTCAATCTGATCTTTGTCCATCGCGGTGCAGCCAGAGGTGCCAGAGCCATCGCCTTTCCAGAGATGGATAAAGATACAGGAGCCTGAGACCCGGTCGGTATCGGGGGTATTGTGATTGACAAAAATCCCCCAACGATAGGCCCCTTCGTCGCGGATGGCATCCAGGCGCATATATTCGTTGTCGGAATCGTCTTTCCAATCTTTTTTGACTTTTTTACTATCGACAATCTGGTTGTATAAGCTGGATTCATTTGCACCAATGCAGCGCGTCGAGTCGGTCAGGGTGAGGTAGGGCATTTTGAGCCAGGGAGCGACCTCTTTGGGTGTGGCCAGCCCAAAGACCGTTCCGAGTGAGAAGACCCCCGCTGGAGCGCGCTTGTCGCCTTCTTTGCGAAAGTCCCCATTGCTGGCATCGGCCGGATTGTGCAAGCCACGGCCCCAGCCCATGCCTTTTTTGCCCAGCACCACGGGGATATCTGGGCCGACCGCCTGCCAGGGGGCCGTGGCTGAGTTGCGCTCATAGCGCTGTAAGCTGGCGGGTACGGCGCTCCAATCGGAACTGAGTACGCGGATCATTTGCCGGGATTCCGCTGGAATGGGGCTTGTGGGGGGGGGCATCGGGTTGGTTTGCAGCCCCATTGCCAGTAAAAAAGGCCAGAAGCCAAAAAAACCGCTCATCCGGCTGTCTCCAAGCGGATCTCAAACTGTTCAAAGAATTGACGCCGGGCCGGTTCGAGGTATTTGTCCCGCAATTTGGGGATCTGCTCTTTCATTAAATCGCGGATCTGTTCAATTAACTCAGGCATTTCCAGATGCAAACCGCAATAGTCGAGCAAACTGCTGTACCAGCCCTCCCAGAGTGCATTGAGCAGGGCTTCCGCTTCGTGTTCACGTTTGCTCCAGAATTCCTGAATAAAGACCTGCAGCAAGGCATTTAACATGCCTTTGCAGATTTCGAGCAAATAAGTGGGGTTTTGGTCGGATTCCCGCCAGAGAAACTGGCTGAATTCGTAGAGAAACCACGACAAACGATCCAGAGGCAAATAGGCGAAGGCCATTAAGGCCTCTCGACTCACCAACTGAGCCACCTGTTCCAGGGCCAAACGCTCGGATTGCCCGCGCTGAAAGACCTGCTGAACAAAGCGTTCGACCCGTTTGAGGGTGGGGGCATTCAGGGTCGGTCGCAGTTCTTTTTTGAGCACGTCTTTGCGCCAGCGCTCTTGCGAGAATTGTTCAATATGGGAAGTTCGCAGACTGGTTTCGGGGGTGAGCTTGCTGTGGCTGAGCAGCAAATCTGAGATCTGTTGGGTGGCCAAAGTCAACGAGACCCCTTTGCCGGGTTCGCGAATTTGGCCAAAGCCTTTGCTGGTATCTGGCAGCACAATATGGTCGGCAAAGACCGAACTGCCATGAAAAACCCCGTAGACATCGCGCATCACGCTTTGGCCCCAGCCCCGGTTGAGAATAAAAAAGACATATTCCCAATCAAAAGGACTTAAGTTTTTGACAGTATATTGATCGGATCGGGTTAGCGAGGCCCTGAGAAAATTGCGGATCAGTTTATTTGCGGTCCACTCCTGGGAGATGCGGTGAAAGAGATAGCTCTCCTGCTGGTTTTCGAGCCGTTTGAGCGCCTGTTCTTGAATCGCAAAAAAGGAATGGCTGCTGCAGAACATATAATAGATAATGGCAGTTAAAATGCGCTCCACAGCGGGTTCTTGCTCAGTAACCAACAGTCGCAACTCCTCGGTTAAAACGGGCAGGGGCACGCCGGAGATCAGTTTGAGATGCAGCAAAATGCTGACATACCTTAAAAAGCTCTCTTGATTGCTGTGGGGCAAGAGATAGGCTGAATACCTCAAAATCTCCCGGATTGAGAGGGGTTGAATCAACTCAGCCAAGGCAAAGGGGCTTTTCTCGTCCTGCCAATGCTCCAGCAGGGCAAAGAGCGGAGGCAGCCACTCCATCAGGGTTTCCGCCTGGGCATAAAAATCCGGAATCTTTTCAAAATCGATCGCTGTTTCGCGCACAGCGCGGGGCAGGGGCAATTGGATCGATTCCGGCAACGAAGACAGCGTATTGGTGTGGCGTTTGGGGGAGACGAGTTTATCCACAGGTTCAAAGGTCAAGTTTGAAATATCTGGCAATTCTGAGGTGCGAGCCAATTTGATCGCCAAAGGCCTGCGGCGGCGGCGCGGCACTGGCTGCAGCGGGCGATTCCGCATTTCAAGCAAAATTTCATCAGCCAGCAAGCGGATCAAGCGATAGGTCTCGCGCGAAGGATGGGTGCGCAATTGCTGGGCGGAAATATCTTGAATATGGTGTAAAAACGTACGCAAAACCGGCGTGCGGGAGTCGTCGGCGTTGAGCACTTCCCAGAGTTCAGAACGCATTTCATCGAGATCGCCGTCTTCTTTGGCATAACGGGCCAGTACCATTTTGGCCAAAGTCAGGTGTAATTCGTCTTCGGCAGGGGTCTCGGGAGTGCGTGAGATGATCTCCAAGAGCGTGGGGATCGAAAAAGAGCCGAGTGAAGAGGCCAAAAGGGTGGGGGCGCGCTCGTCCCAATTGGAGGCGATGGCAGTCACAGTGTCTGTCAATCGCTCTATTTCCCGATGGGCCTCTTCTTCTCTCACGCAGGGCTCCGTTTCTGTTTATTTAGGGCCTTGGTTGCCTTTTGGCTGACCTTTAGCTTTGCGCCTTGGGGGGCGGCATCACGGTGCGCAGATGCAGTTCTTCCATCTGCTCTTTCGAGGCCGTGCCTGGGGCATCGGTCATCAGACAACTGGCAGCCTGGGTTTTGGGGAAGGCGATCACTTCGCGGATCGTCTCCTGGCCGGTCATCAGCATCACCAGACGGTCGAGGCCATAGCCCATACCACCGTGGGGCGGTGCGCCGTAATCAAAGGCCCCGAGCATAAAGCCAAATTTGTTCAACGCTTCTTCTTCGGGGATTTGCATGGCCTGGAAGATTTTTTCTTGCAGGTCGCGGTTGTGGACACGAACGCTGCCGCTCGACATTTCCACGCCATTGATGACCAAATCGTAGGCCTGGGCGCGAACGGCACCGGGATCACTGAACAATTTTTCGATATGTTCGGGTTTGGGGGAGGTAAAGGGGTGGTGCTGGGCCAGCCAAT
>JBIKWL010000234.1:0-5874 GCA_044356335.1 Candidatus Sericytochromatia bacterium | reverse complement strand
CAAAAACAGGTTAAAATAACGTCTAATGTCATATGTAGCCCTCACGTTCTTCTCAGAGGGCTATTTTATTAGCTTTTTCTCTTGAACAAAAGATGAGCTAGAAGGTACAGTAAAAGGATATGTTATGAATATTCTTTTAGATAAATGTGCTTTAGATAATTGAAAATAAAAATTTTAAAACCCACTTGAATGGTGCAAGTGGGTGATTGTGTTGCTAGGCAAACTGACCTTTACCCCAAAACGTGGAGACCCAGAAATGGGTGATTGCTTAAAATGGAAGTAAGGATCACATGGCCACATGTCCAAAGAAAACGTCAGAAATAAAGATGAATGCCTAAAGCATAAAATATTTGACACTTCTTTGCGAACGCTGTTGTGTAGATTATTGTCAGAACACATCCAAGATGGAAATGCATAACAATGACAAAAACACCCCTCCTCACCAGCGCAGATATACCTCAAGCGGATAACCCCGAAGAACTTTTAGCACTGGCCAGATACATCTGTGAACCGAAAACCTATCCCATGCCCAAAAGTTGTCTACAGCCCAGAAATTTGAAGTATTACAAACACGCATTAAAAATCATCGGGGCCCTTGACCAAAACGAGCTTCCGACAAAACGGCTCACGCAATTGACTGGCATAGAAGAACATGCAAAAGGGGCGTTTATAACAGGACTTTCTCAATCCAAATTAGGGCAAGCTTGGCTTCAATGGCAAAATTCAGCCTCTCTCATAGAATCGGATCCAAAAAACGTGGATGCATTTTTAACAGAGCATCTTTGGAGTGTCAACGAGACCAAAAAAAGACGTGGTCAAACTTTTAAACGCTGGCTAAAATGGTGCAAAGGACAACCAATCGAAGTGCAACAAATGGATCTGTTCTCGACATTGGCCAATGAGACTCTAAAACCATCACTGCCAGATATTCTCAGGGCTCCCCACAATGAAGGCACAAAAAAAGTCCGAACCATTGTAGATTCCGATCTCAATCAGGGAGATGTTTTGATCGTAACAGGCTTTGCTTCGATCGACGAGATTGTCAAATTATTGGCCAAAAGGCATGAAACAGCATCAAGGAAAGTGCGGATTGTCTTGGGCAATGAACCCTTTCTTTCAACAAAACTGCGCACCGCCCGGCACAACATCAAAGACGAAGTGCGGGATTATTGGCTAGAGAGAGGCATCAGCATTCTGTTCTCTGCAGATATTCTTCAGGCCAAAGCATCGCTCGAAAATCACCAGGCAGACATTCGGATTGCAGGAAAAAGGAAAGATTTACACGCCAAAATCTACCTCAGCCAGGAGGCCGTCACCCTGGGGTCTAGCAATTTTACCTATAATGGTTTGGGCGGCCAATCAGAAGCCAATATCCGCTTTAACAAATCCGAATGGGACCGCTATCAAGAAATCCAGGCTTTGGCTGAACATTTTTGGCAAGAAGCTGAAGACTACACTCTCGATTTTCAGAAACTACTTGATCAATTGCTTAAAGCTGTTACCTGGGAGGAAGCCCTGGCCCGTGCCTGTGCTGAAATATTGGAGGGTGAGTGGGCGAAAAAATACATTCCAGCTGATGAAATTGATGAATTAGAACATCCCCTCTGGCCCCACCAAAAACAGGGTCTCTCACAAGCCCTATGGACACTTCATAATTTAGGCAGTGTTTTAATCGCTGATGCCGCTGGTTCAGGTAAAACCCGCATGGGAGCCTGGATTCTTCGCGCGCTTCATGATATGCAAATCCGGGCAGGCCATGAACAGCGTTTTCAACCCGTCTTAATCACACCACCTGGAGTTATGGAGCATTGGGATCAAGCGATAAAACAATCTCAGATGTATATTCAGCCCCATTCACATGGGGTCTTAAGTTCACCAAATTCAAAAAAAAACAAAAGCCATTTGATGCATTTAATAGAGGGCACATCTCTGCTTGCGATTGATGAAGCACATAATTTTATCAACAACTCTTCTACACGCACCCAGTCCTTGATGAATCACAATGCAGATAATGTCGTCTTATTCACAGCGACCCCTATCAATAAACGGGCAAGTGATCTTTTGGGCATGATTGAATTATTGGGCGCAGATAATTTCTCCGAAGAAGCCCGTCATATTTTAATCAAACTCAATCGCCAAAGCGCTTACCAAAAGGATTACAGCGAACTAAAAAAAATTCGCATAGAAATCCAGCGCTTTCTCGTCAGGCGTACCCGGAAGGATCTCAACCAACTCTCAGATAAATTTGCCGATGAGTATAAAATGGAAGATGGCAGACAAGCCCGTTACCCGCACCACAAACCGCTCTATTATGCGCTGCCTTTATCTGAGCAAGACACTCAGATTGCAGCCAAAATCTTGGTCCTGTCTGAAAAATTAACTGGGATTGCGCGATTTGGCACTGAAATTTATTTACCCCCAAAATTAGCCAAAAAAGGCACAAGTGAATCAAAATACCTAGAGATGTATATTTCTGCAAGCAGTGCCTTAAGCCAATACACACTACTGGACTGTTTGCGCTCTTCGCGTGCTGCTGCCTATGAACATATTCATGGCACAGCAGCTGCCATTGAAAAGTTGGTTCCCG
The DNA here is from genome assembly GCA_044356335.1 of Candidatus Sericytochromatia bacterium. GTDB lineage: Bacteria > Cyanobacteriota > Sericytochromatia > UBA7694 > UBA7694. The sequence continues at coordinate 3,287 of JBIKWL010000234.1, read as the reverse complement.
GCAAACCGGATATCAAAAAAGACACAGGCAACACGGTGAATACCTTGTTAAGCAAAGCAGGTCAAACGCCAAGTTGGAAATTTAAAACGCTCAACAAAGCCGATTGGCCGACTTGGCTCTGGGATAAACATGAACATGAAAAAATGTGCCAAAAAGAAGCAGAAATATACTCAGAGATTGCCGAATGGGTGCTGGCCCTCTCTTCTGAAAGAGAAGAATTCAAAGCCCAACACTTGATCAATTTAAGCCAAAAAAAGGGATTGGTGATTGGCTTCGATTCCCATATTCTAAGCCTGGAAATTTTTCAAAAAATGATCCAGGATTTGGGGGTTGATTGTGAAACCTTCACGGGAGCACACGGTGCACAAGGTAAAGCCCGCGCCATTGAAGGTGTTGGCAAAACCTCAGCTCAGCGCCAATTTATTGCACTGTGTTCGGATGCCTTAAGCGAAGGTCTAAATATGCAGGGAGCTTCAGTGGTTGTTCATCTAGACACGCCCACGGTGATTCGCATTGCTGAACAAAGAGCTGGGCGCGTGGATCGGATGGACAGTAAACATTCAGAAGTTGAAATCTGGTGGCCAAATGAAAAGGGGGCATTATTACCTCAAGATAAAGACCGTTTGCGTTTGCGCCATGAAATTGTAGTCAGATTAATTGGGGCAAACCTTGAATTTCCGATTGATGATGAGGAGGAAGAAATCCAGCTTTTGGATCAAGACTTACCGGATAAAGCCAATCTGGAACGTGAAGATCTTGACCTGCAAGGCATTTTTGATGCCTTCCAACCTGTTAAAAAAATTGTCGAACCTGGTGGCTTGGTTTCAGAACTCACCTATGAAATGATCAAAAATAGCCAATCACGGGTAGTCGCTTGTGTCAGTGCTGTTAAAGCGTCTCAACCCTGGGCTTTTTTCGCAGTTGGAGGGCCGCATAGAATTGCTCCGCGATGGGTATTTATAAATAGTGCCCAAGCTGAACCACAGACCAGTTTAGATGAAGTCTCTGAAGCCTTATTTATGAAGCTCTCCGCTCATCCTGAACCTCACGAATTAGATGAACAAGCCAAGCGGGTCATGCAAATGCTCTTAAAACAATTGGAAAAATCCCAACAGGCTTTGTTGCCCCGCAAGCGACAAAAAGCGTTAAATTTGGCGAAAAAATTGCTTCTGAATTGGCGAAAAAGTGCCAAAGAAGAAAAAGACTTTGCGCGTGATGGACTTCTCAATGAATTGGAGAGTTATCTCCTGCCAAATATCGTGTCGGGCCCCAGTCCTAACCTGCGCATGATTGCAGATACTTGGCTAAATTTATTCAGGCCCTTTCAAAAGGTTATATTGGAAGAAAGAAAAGGCCGAAATACGCTATGGCAACTCGAAGATTTGGAAGACTATCTCTGCAAAAATCCGATTAGCACCCTGCAATTGGAGAACGCCTTTGGGTCAATACCGACCATCAGTCCGCTCTCAGATCGCATTGTCGCAGCGATTATTGGGGTGCCTGATTCATGGCCTGTTTCCTAAGCATGTATCTGAATTTACTGGCCATTTTTTTCTTCAAAATGAATATTAGCCGGACTTGAACGGTTCTTGATATTTTCATACCGATTGTTGTTGTAAGCAATAATCGATAAAATCTCAGGTAATTGTTTCTTTTGCCTGATTATCAATTGTTTAACAGGAGGATTAAATGGTCCACTCTCATCTTCCTGAGGAACTTGAAAATTGAATAAATCGGCTTCATTTCTGACTTCATATAGATATTTCTGTCCCATCAAGAGTTGAACATTCCCCATTATGCGCATAGGACCAGCACAATTATGCTTAAATGTTTCGCTATCAAGTTTGATTCTCCTAAATCCAGAATCACCATGTTCAATACAACCGTATTCATCGCCTTTATAGACCAGTTTGCTTTGCTTGAAATCTTCGGCTACGCCAGCATCATAGACGTTCTTTAAGAGTTCAAGAGCCCCGGCATTATTTCTCTGCCAAATATCTAAATAATAAGTAGCATCATAAACAAACTGAGGACGAAAAATTTCTCTATCATCGTCTTGTGGCGCAACTTTATTCTCTTTGTTGTATTTATAGACTTCAAGTATATCTATCGGTTCTATATCCCCTAAAGGAGGATGATATGAACTTCCAGATCTGCATGTAAATATAAAATGCAGGATATGATTGTTAATCAGTTTTCTTTTAGCGTAGTATGCGCAATAGCCACCAATAGGTGAAAAAATATCTGGTTGTAAAAAAGCGTGTTTATGTATCCAGTTTTCCATTTCCTTCTGTTTTTTTTCTGGGAGTGCTTGGCTGGGCTGTGAAAACAGCAGAAAGTACCCCATCCATCCAAATAAACCAAGCTTGTTTATTTTCATTTTTATGAAACTCCTGAAAAATTTGTTCAAATACGTAAATTTTTTTCAATTGGAAAAATAGACCCCTCCCGAACAATTTAACAACTATTTGTTTCTATAAAACTATTAGTTTATAATTGTATAAATCATTTTAGCGAATTTATATCGAGAAAAGATCAACCGTTTTTGTAGTGGAAAAAAAATTTTGAAAAATTTAGTGGATCATATTCAAATATTGGAGACCTATTCATGGTGAGACATTCCATTTTCTTGATTACCCTACTATTACTCGCAGCACTTAAGACGTATCCCGCATCTGCTGAGGAGAGCCTTTTACCCAGTCATTGTAAACCCAACGAATATGCTTATTTAAATGCAAGGATGGGGAACGCCTCAAAAACCCGTAAGGTCTTATCTGTCTGTGCTGATAAAGCGACAGAGCCCTTTGACAAACTCGTCTACCGCTATGGCGCCATTGGCAAAGTAGAACTTGAACAAGTCGCAACACCGGCCCGTCCTTTTCAGATTTATACGCGCAGCCCGGTTCCACGCGTGGGGCATAACATTTTGTTTTTCACCAATCATGGTTATACCTATTATGTGGTGGAGGCTTTTGCAATGGGCTCAGGGATTTCACTGATGGTTTTCCACAAGGGCAAGCGCATTGTGGATTTATTTTCAGGCAATGAACGCGGTGTGGACTATGAGTCTGGGCTCTTGGATCTCAATTTCGATCAAGCGTCTTCACCTGTGCTGATAAAAAAAGCGCCGATCCACAATTTTAAATAAATAGTCATTGCTCTGTAGTTTCGGAGAAATCATGAGGCACAAAGCCGCATGAAATCATCGAGGGAAATATTTTCTGTAGGCACCTCCTGTTTGTGTAACCCCTGAAAAATTCGCAAGGCTTGTAAATACTGGAATACAG
>JBIKWL010000233.1:0-5901 GCA_044356335.1 Candidatus Sericytochromatia bacterium | reverse complement strand
TTTCTCCCTGCTCAGAGCTGCTCCCACACTTCTGCGGGACTCCCTTCTTGCCGTTATCCTTGCGGACCCGACTTCAAGGTCTTAACTCTCACTGAGCAGATAGGCTTGCTTTTAAACGTCTCTTGTTGCCAAAAGACGAACGCTGCCTTCCCTCCTGGGGTTGCGGCTGGGAGTTTCACCCAGACCATTCGTGACGCTTTGTTTAAGCTCACTCGGAGTTCGTAATATTCATATTAAATTATGTTTAAGATAACGTCAAGGGATAGGCGTGTGTTTTTCTGAAAATATTTTCAAAAATGTGTTCCCCCTTTCAGTTATGATAGACAGAGCCTTTCGTGTTGGGCAAAGCAATTTTGAGGTAATCATGTCATGGAGTTTTCGGGTTTAAAACGCTCGCTGCAATTAGCGGGATTGGCCAAAGATATGACTCTTTTGCGGGCCAGCAGGCACCGCGTGAACGAAGCCAAAGCCCGCGAACATGTGATTGAACGTTTGGGGCGCCTACACGGGTTACCTCAAAAAATGGCGCAAATTCTCTCTCTGGGAGAATTGAGTACAGAAAATCCTGTTTTTACCCCTTTAACCGAATTCGAGGCCACGCTCACTTTTGCAGAAATTCAAACCTTGCTGGCTGCAGAATTAAACGTCCAGCCTGAACTTCTTTTTCGATCGCTCGACGAGGCCGGTATTTCTGCTTCGCTCGGTCAGGTTCATGCGGGCCAACTGCACTCAGGTGAAAAAGTAGCTGTCAAAGTTCAATATCCCGGTATTGCCGAGGCTTTGGCGACAGATTTAAATGCCTTGGGCTGGATCAGTGCGCCTGTGGGGGGGCTGAAAAAAGAATTTGATCTGGCTGCTTACCAGAGCGAAATGCAGAGTATGCTTTTGTTGGAGTTGGATTATTACCACGAAGCTGAGATGTTGAAGACCTTTGCCCATCTGGTCAAAGATTTTTCCGAATTTGAAGTCCCTCAGGTTTTTCCGGCAGCCTGCAATGGCCGGGTTTTGACTATGGGCTGGTTAGAAGGTTCTGCTTTTCCGACCGTGCAAACCTGGTCTCAATCGCAGCGACAGAGTCTGGCTGAGTCTATTTTGAAGTTTTTTTTGCTCAGTTTTTTTCAATGGCAATTAATTCACAGCGATCCACATCCGGGCAATTACCGTTTTCGTTTGGAGCAGGAAAAACCCATCATTGGACTCTTGGATTTTGGCTGCGTCAAAAAACTGACCCCCGCTTTTGTGGAAAACTTACACCAGCTCATTTGGAGCCTGATTCGGCAAACAAACACCGAAGATCAGCTATTTGAGCTTTTTCTCAAAATGGATTTTCAGGAGAAATTTTTATTTCCCATGCGCTCAAAACTCCTGCCACTCTGTCAGATTCTGTTTGCGCCCTTTCTCAGCTCTGAGCCTGTTGTGGCATCTGCATTGCAGATGGGGGCCAAAGTCCAAGCCCTTTTGGGAGAGGACCGTTGGAACTTTCGCTTTGCAGGCCCTGCGCATCTGCTGTTTTTTTTGAGGGCCTACCAAGGATTGCTACAGTATTTAAAGGCTTTAGAAACGCCCATTTGCTGGCGTGAGCTGCTCGAAGAATATGCCCCTGCAAAGGTCTTCACTGAGGAAGAACCGCTTGCTCGCACCGAGAAGACAAGCCCTCCCACTTCCAAGCACTTTTTGCGGATCCAACTCAAACAGGGCGATGAGACCAAAATCATGCTCAAATACAGGGCTGAAATGGCGGCAGAACTGAGCGAACTTGTGCCTGAAGATATTCAGGTTTTATTGCGTGAAAAAAAAATTAACCTGAAAGCAATTCAAGCACAAGCGGCCCAAAACGGCTTTGGCCCCTCTGTGCTGTTTGAATTTGAAGATCAGCAACAACGGCTCAAAGTCTGGATTGCCTAATCCATTTCGTCTTCGCTTGGCTCAAACTCATTTTGATACTGCTGCCAATCGAGTCCACAGCGGGTAAGGGGGGCTTTTAAAACCGCTCGCATAAACAGCGGCGCACTGCGAATACAGCCAATAATGGCTTGTTCTGTATCTACAGGCGCAGAGCCAGCCAAATACTCTGCTTCCAAAACCGAGGCTTTGCGGGCGCTGTTGCGAAAATCGGCGGGCACTTCTTTGAGCAAAATTTGCAGTATATTTTCTGCTTCGGGCGCCCATATGAGCGATTTGGGCAAAGGGGGAGGCTCATCCAGTTCGTCTTCACTCAGGTTGCGCCAGAGAACGAGTTCGTGGCCGAAGGGGTCTTGGAGCCGGGCCAGCTTTTTGTCCTGGGTCTGATGGCATGCTTGTAACAGACCTGCACCGGCTGCGAGTAAATGGTCACAGGCATTTTTGATCTGTTGGGTTTCAATCCAAAGTGAGAGGTTTTGCACAGGTTTTGCACAGAGCTCCAGACGAATCCGAATAAAACCATTGCTGTATTCCAGCCATTGGGGCTGTTTCTCTTCTGGGGTCAAGCCCAAAGCCTCTCCATAGAAGTTTTCCGCAAGGCGGAGGTCTGTCACAGGAATGACCAGATGTGTAATGCCAAAAATCATCTTAATGAAAAAAGGCTTTCGAAGAAAGGAATGGAGACTTCACTGGGTTTCCACTTTCTGTTCTTCAGAATTTCCCATAACTGGGTTTTTAATTCTTGGACCTGAAGGGGTCTCCGCTGATAATCTTTTTCCATGGACCATTCTATAAGTTGAGATAATTCTTCTGGAATATCGGGTCTGATTGATATCACCGGATCTGGGTGATATTCACAGATTTGTTGAATTAACTCAGAGATATTGTCAGAAGGGAAGGGATGAACTCCTGTGACCAAATTATACAGTATCACACCCAGAGCAAAGAGATCGCTTCGACCATCGATTTCTTGTTTCGGTTTTAATTGTTCTGGAGCACAAAATTTGAGCGTTCCTGGTCGTTTGGGGTGCTCTGAAAAACGCCAGAGCCAAGCATTGCCATAATCAGTAATTTTGATAATCCCTCTGGGGTCCATAATCACATTGGCTGGTTTAATATCGAGATGAATGATTTGCCTGTCGTGTAAGTATTGCAAACCATAACAAATCTGAATCGCTGTCATTAGAATAAATTCGAGCGGTAACTTTTTTTTCTTGGCCAGGATTTGGCCAAGATTAAGTCCATTGACCAGTTCCATGACCAAAAAATAATAATTAGATTGGTAGTCAAAATCAAGCAGTTTGACCAGATTTGGATGATTCAGAGGCTGCATGATCACGGCTTCGTGGTGAAACTGTCGAAAACGAGAGGCCTGAAGTTCGCTATTCCATTCTGGATCAATAGACATCAATTTGATGGCAACCCGTTTTCCGTCCTTGTCTTTTGCGGCATAAACGCGTCCATAACCACCTTGACCTAGAAATTGCTCCAGACCGTATTCTGCCAAAAGCAAATTCTCAAGATCTGTCATGGTTTAATGAAAACGATAAAAAGTTTCATAGCGACGGACAAAGTTTTCCTGAAGACTGTTGCGAACGTATAAGGGCTCAATTTTTCTGATTTCAAGCAAGGCTTCTTCTGCTGTACGACCCTGGTGAATCAAGCAACAGGCCAGTATCGTGCCTGTGCGACCTGTACCTGCTTCACAGTGAATCAGGACGGGTTCTCCTGCTTGGATATGCGCAGTGACTTTTGAACACATTGTGTGAACAGCCTGGAGTTTGCTGGGGGCTTGCATATCCACAATTGGAAAATGAAGAAAAATCAGGGCGGGATCTGCTCCCGAGAATGTGAGCGGCTCTTCAAGTAAGGTCAGAATCACCCGGATTCCCTTTTGCCAAAGTGCTTGTAAATCACTTTCAAAATCTCCCGAGAGGCCGGGCTTCCCAGAACCTGCCAATTGTTCAGGTAAAATCCAGTGAAAAGAAGCTAATGTCATTTTAGTTAACACCCCATGCGAATAACAGATTGAGTATAAGGATGGGTGGGCTCAGTAAAAAAAACCTGACAGGGTTTACTTTCAATGACCCTTCCATAGGCCATCAGTACAATAAAATCACCGACACTCCTGGCCAAACCAAGATGGTGGGTGACAATTAACATGGTTCGGCCCTGTTTAAAACGATTCAGGTTGGCAATCAAGGCCTCTAATTGTTCGTAACCCATCCCCACTTCAGGCTCATCCAAGAGGGTGAGTTCGTTTTTTTGAATCAGGGTCAGAGTCACACGGGCCAGTCGCTGTACTGCTTCAGTTAAAGACCCCAATGGCTGATCTATTCCGGCTTCGAGCAGGGAATAGATTTTGGGGTATTCTTTCCATTGCAATCGGATTTGCCGTTCAGGATTGCGAATACGTGGATTGAGTTTGAGAATGAGTTGTCCCAAACTTTGGGTTTCGCTTTTACTCATCTCCTGGGGCACAAATGCGGGTACGGGCCAGGGTTGGTAAATATTTCCTTGGCACCATCCCGCATGTCTACCCGTAAGGATATTTATCAATGTGCTTTTTCCACTGTTTCCAGGGCCCAGAAGGACAGCCGTCTGTCCTTCTAGGAAATCCAGATACAAATTTTCAAAGGCAACTTTTTCAGCATAGCCCGCGGATAACCCTCTTACAGATAACATGCGCATTGACGGCTGGTTCAGATTGCCCATTATTGTTGTTTATAAGGTTAGTTCTCTGGCAAATTGACGTGATTTTGCCAAGACCAATCCAATATTTGCATCTTTAGAGCAGACGACACCTAGAATCATGGTTGGTGTCTTGCAGCGAGCCATATAATGAATAAGATTGTTAGACATAATCAGCATTTCCTGAAAATAATGGTCATTAGAAGTGACCCCACGTGTTTTTTTGAAGATCTTTTCAATAGTGATAACATTATCACCTTCAAATAAATCATGGGTTGCTGCTGAGAGAAAGTCAAAAACCTCACTGGGATGGCTTCCCGTACTTTTAATGCCAAGTAACATGGCACTTTCCATATCTACGATTCCGGCAGCTACAGCCTTGGGTACATCTGCTATAATCTTTTCGAGTTGTTTATCTAAATTCATATAAAACTCCTATAAAACTACTAAAGTGTCAACTCTCTGGCAAATTGACGTGATTTTGCCAAGACCAATCCAATATTTGCATCTTTAGAGCAGACGACACCTAGGATCATGGTTTGCGTCTTGCAACGTGCCATATAATGAATGAGATTATCAGACATGATCAGCATTTCTTGGAAATAATGGTCATTAGAAGTGACCCCACGTGTTTTTTTGAAGATCTTTTCAATCGTAATCACGTTTTCGCCTTCAAATAAATCATGGGTTGCTGCTGAAAGAAAGTCAAAAACCTCACTGGGATGACTACCCGTACTTTTAATTGCGAGCAGCATGGCACTTTCCATATCTACAATTCCGGCTGCTACAGCTTTGGGTACATCCGAAATAATTTTTTCAAGTTGCTTGTCTAGATTCATAACAGACTGCTCCTGGTACTTTTTTCTCAGCGTAACAAGTACTTTGGAACGGATTTGTCCTGAATGCCCCAACCAGACATGCAGGTATTAGGGGCTTAAAGTGGCTTCTTTTTGACGGTGACTCAAAAACAAATGGATTAACTCATTTACAAAACGTAATATTTGGGGGCTGGGTATGGACAAAGAGAGGCTGTTCAGCGAGATCTTTCTTAAAACATTTCATTTTCGGAGTTGAAATAAACATTTTAAGAGACTTTCACTTGAAAAAGGCTTGGACAAAAAGAGGCGTTCAGCATCCGTAATTTCTTTCAAACTTTGAGTTTGACCAGGAGTATACATAAAGATCAAATGCTCAGTTTTTTGCATTTGCTTTAGAGTTTTCCAGAAAAAGATTTTCATCGACTCAAATCGTTTAATAGCAATCTTTTTGACCTAATAGTTGTTTTGCAAAAGCAATGCTCTGTCCCTC
>JBIKWL010000232.1:0-5975 GCA_044356335.1 Candidatus Sericytochromatia bacterium | reverse complement strand
TTTCTGCCAACCCCGTCAAAGAGTGAGGGTCTTTTAAATTTAAAAGCACTCTGCCTGTTTTCAAACGAAATTGCGTACTTTCATCGGCTGAAAAGCTCAAATGAATCCATTCGTGCAAGCGATCATGGGCAAAGCGGTAAAAACCAGTTTGATCGAGATGCAAAAAACCTGCACGCACACAGGTCGACAAAGCCTGTTTCAAATCTGGCAGAGCGCTGTTTGTCATTATTTGCAGGAAACAGGTTTTGAGTGCCCGATAGGCAAAACGGGCTCCCAAACAGGCCGCGATCCCCAATAAAGATCTTTCAAGCTCAGAAAATGCGGCCACTTGGCGTCCAATCATGTCTTGCAGAATCTGTTCTGAGAAACTGTTTTGGGCTCTTTCAGCGGTCCAAGTTAAGCTCCAAACGCCATGTTCAGGCTGAAAGGTCAATAATTTACGCCGCTTAAAATCTTCCAAACTCACTTTTAGATAAAGTGGATTGCCTTGGGTTAAATCCTGCAAAACCGGTAAGAGTGACTCAGTTGCTGAAAAGCTGGCCCCAAGTGCCTCTTGCAGATAGAGATGGGTGGATTGGGGTTCAAATGAGCTGAGCAAAAGCAATTCAGAATTCAGGTTCCCTGAAATTTCACTCTGTTGCTGAAAGAGTTGAATCTCTCTGCCGCTGATCAACCACAGGATATTTAAGGGAAAGAGCTGTCTGAAAAAATGCAAAGAACTGTCATCGGCCCATTGAACGTCGTCTAACCAGACAATCAGACGTTGTCGAGAACTGACTACCTGCCACAATTGAGCAAAAGCCCTGTTAAAGGGATTTTCCAAGATCAAATTTCCACTGAACTGGGTTTGGTTCGTTTCATTCAAAATGAGCGCCAGTTCAGGCAGGGTTTCAAACAAGACCTGAGCAGAAAGACCCAATTCATTTTGAAAGACTTCTTTCCAAGCCAAACGCTCAGGAAGAGAAAGACTGAGTAAAAACCTCAAAAATGACTGCATTGACTCAATAAAAACAGCATATGAGGGCATATATTTCATTGCCTGCTGAAATTTACCACTTAAATAAGTCCTTTGCGACAACACCTCTTGGAGTAAAGCAGATTTACCAACGCCCGCTTGGCCTTGCACAAAATAAATGCCACGGCCGCTGGATTCCAGCCAATCGTTCAACAGTTTTAACTCTTGCGTGCGCCCAATAAATAAAGAACGCCGCTCTAAAGGGTAAAAATAGGTCTCAAACGCTTGAAAAGCATACAGCGCGCTTTCTGCATTTGGATACCTATCAGGCAGAAAGGGTGCCATTAAGGTTTGAAAAAACCGGTCCAAGCCAGGGGGCAATTCTGGTAAATACTGAGTCAAACTGGGCAACGGATTTTCTTTTTCGTCAGGCAAAACCCCTGACCAAGCCTCAAACAAAATCCGCCCCAGGGCATACAAATCTGTCTGTTCGCTCATTCCTGCCTGGGCAATTAACTCAGGTGCAGCGTAGCGCTGCGCATCATAGAGTAATTTTTCAGAATCGAGCGCCGCGACAATTTTAACCGAATCCCCATCGATTAAAATATGGGCAGGCGTTAAAGCCAAATGCAGTTTTCCGCTTTCATGAAACTCAACCAAAGCCTGCAAAATATGCCGCGTATAAACAAAAAGTTGGAGACGAAACTGCTTTTGATTATTTAAACTAAACATCTTGCGCTCATGGGTCAAACTTACTTAACTAGATTAGACTTATTACTTAACTTTTTCAGATAACTCAGGGATGAAGTTTACACGAAAAAAGTCAATTAATCCAGTCAAGTAATTGAGTAAAACAGGGCTGCATTGGGACGATTACACACCATTTATGCCACCTGGGCCAAAGTCAGGGCTTCTATGCGCTGGACTAATTTTTGGCCCAAACTCTCCCAGGTAAAATTTTTGAGAATGTGTTTCATCCCGGCTTGGGCCATTTTTTCGCGCACCGTGTGATGGGCCAAGAGATCGGCTATTTGGGCGGCAAAGGCCTCTGGTTTTTCGGCGTATCTCACTTGCAGACCTTCGGTCAAGCCCAGGCCTTGCGCTCCTGTGGGGGTAGAAACCACGGGTTTGCCCATGGCCATGGCTTCGATAATTTTGAGACGGGTACCACCGCCGATGCGAATGGGGGCAATATAGACATCACAAGCAGCATACGCAGGTCGGATATCCGGCACACCACCGGTCACTTCGACCCCTGCAACAGCTTCAAAAGCCTGAATCTCTGGACCGGGGTTCAGTCCCACGATCCGCAATTTAAACTTCCCGATTTTTTTGACCAAGAGCGGGTGGACTTCTTGCATAAACCAGGTAATGCCTTCGGCATTGGGGGCGTAGTCCATTGCACCCGTAAAACAGAGCACCGGCACATCCCCATCACGGGACCAGCTTTGGGGCTGAAAATAATGGTGATCGACGCCATTGCCAATGATCCAGGGGCTGACCCCAAATTGCGTTTTGAGAAATTCAGCATCTTCGGGTGAACACACCACTTGGGTGGGAAATCGTTTGATCAGACGGCGTTCATGCCTTTCGAGTTTGAGGTAGTTTTCGGCAAAATTGGCGCGGGATTTGAGTCCCTTTAAATAGGGCCAACTCTCTTGCATAAACTCCAAATCCACGCGATTGCGATCGGTAATCACAGGAATTTGTTTTGCCCCGGCGGGCAAAAGATCATAGATATATTGAGTCATACAAATATCTTCAGCAAAAATCAGGTCAAAGTGTTCTTCTCTCAGTATTTTCCCCAATTCTTGTCGAATGGCGGGCAAATCCCAATGAAACATGGTTTCGGGCTGGGGTGAAAACAGACGTTGGGACAAATTTCGCCAGGGGTTGAGTTTAACGGGTCTGCGAATCACCCGCGCACAAAGAGCTTCAAAGACCCCCTGATGGGCTGCGGCTTGATTGTCAGGATCAAGCGAAAACAGGGTTACCTGATGGGCAGAAGCGAGGCTTTTGAGCAGATGATAAACCCGTTGGTGGGTACCCCGATTGAGGGGATAGGGTAAAAAAGGGGTTAAATACAGAATTTTCATCATTTTCTCCTTTAATAGGCGCCACGGCCGCTGAGCACCGCTTTAACCGTTTTGATTAAAAGGGCCAAATCCAATTTGAGACTGCGCTTGAGAATATATTCCTGATCCATTTGCACCTGCATGCGAAAGGGAATCTCACTGCGCCCACTGACCTGCCAAATGCAAGTCAGACCGGGTCTGACATGCAAGCGTTTGCGGTCTTCGGGAGTATAATCTGCTACTTCGCGGGGAACCGGGGGGCGGGGCCCCACCAAGCTCATATCCCCTTTGAAGACATTCCAAAGCTGGGGCAATTCATCGATGCTAAAACGACGAATAAACCGACCCACCTTTGTGATTCTGGGGTCATGGCGGGCTTTAAAGATCACCCCATCTCCCGACTCATTGAGATGGGCCAAGCTGTCTTTGAGGGCTTCGGCATTGAGCACCATCGAGCGGAATTTATAAAAGCGAAAGGTTTCGCCATATTGGCCCACGCGATCTTGGGCAAAAAAGATCGGACCCCGATCTTCCCACTTGATCGCCAGGGCAGTGGCCGCCAAAAGTGGCGACAGAGCGAGAAGGGCCGCTGCAGAGCCCAAGATGTCGAAACTGCGCTTGAGTCCCGCTCCAAAGCCTAAATTGAAGCGTGTTTGCAAAGGCAACCAAAGCCGCGAACGGCGTTGCCAATTTAAACGTTTTTGATAATTTTTGATCTGCTTGAGCTGAGCCTGGGTTTGAATAAACATAAGTGAAAATTCCTCCTATATTTATTTTGACAAAGAGCAGAGAAATAAACTGTCAGGCGATCCTTCTTTTGCTGTGGGAATTTTCTTGCACCAGCTCGAGGTACAAGCTGTAAAGGCGGTGCCCGACAGTCTCCCAGCTATAATTTAAAAGGGCTTCCTGGTAGCCTGCTTCGCCCAATTCCTGAGCAAACACGGGCTCTTGTAAAAGCAGCTTGGCCGATTGAACCAGCTCACGGGTCTCGCCAAACCGCAGCCCAGTAACCCCATCGTTGACCAAATGCTGTAAGCCCCCCAGATCAGAGACCAAGACGGGTTTGCGCCGCATCCAGGCTTCGAGCACGACAATACCAAAGGGCTCATGGCGCGAGGGCAGGACAAAGATCTCTGCCGCATCATAAGCATCGGCCAAAAGGGGATCGTCGGCCTTCAACCCCGGAATCAGCCACACCCGCTGAGATAGCCCCTTTGCTTGGATGGTTGCTTCAAGCTGTGCTTGATAACCCGGATCGGTGGGGGGGCCTATCAAAACCAGGCCTGTATTTTCAGGCAATTCGGGCAACATTTCGAGTAAAACAGCTTGGTTCTTTTGGGGATCGATCCGGCCCACACAGAGCAAAAGGCGCAACTCGGAAGGAATGCCATAATGCTGTTTAAAGCGCTTGCCCTGGGCCTGTTCAAAGCGCGTAGGGTCTACGCCGTTGGGCATATACACCACCCGTTGATTCGGGTAAGCAGCTTGGGTCTTGAGGTACTCGCTGTAGCCCACACAAATCAGGGCATCCGCCTCTGCCAAGGCCTTGTCTGTGCCATACCAGGGGTCAAAGAGGCGGCCAAAATGAAAGCTGCCTTTGACAGGGGAGCGCATTTGTTCAATTTCTGAGCTGGGCAATTCCAGATTGCCCCCGTGGAAAGAGACCACATAGGGAATTTTGCGTTTTTGGGCGACCCGCCGAACCAAACCTGCAATCCGCTGCATTCCGTGGCTGTGCAGCAGATCCAAGCCAGGCAGGTCCAATAAATACTTCTCCAGAGCAGGAACAAAGGGGTTTCCGCCTTTTTTGTCGAGCTGACGTCGGTTTTGCTCGGTCAGTCCCCAATAAGGGTAGTGGTAATCAAAGCGCTGAATCTGAAGCCCATCACGCGCTTCTGCTGCTGTTGTATTCAAAGCCTGGGTGGCCAGAATTTCAGTCTGAACACCCCAGCTCTTGAGTTTCCGGGAACTCTCCCAGACCACAGACTCGGTGCCCCCCCACTCTTCAAAGTCAAAGCGACGGACAATTTGAGGAATAACCAAATTTTCAGACATGGGTAAAGGTCTCCATTTGAGATAATTGAGTAAAAGTCAGTACAAGCTGGTTTAAATTTTGTTTGCGCGAGAGTTGAAAACCTTGGCTGAGCTGCTGGATCAGCCAAAGGCCCCGGCCAGATTCAGCCAGGGGATCTGGCAAAACACATTCTGTTTCAGCGGTCCAGGCCAAGCCATTGTCCCGAAATTCCAAGGTCAAGCCAGACGGGTCGAAGCGGGCTTCCAGCTCCAATTGACTGGCTTGGGAATGAATCAGTGCATTGTTGGTATACTCAAGCCAGATCAAGCTCATTTGCTCGATTTGCGTTTGGTCGCATTTGATTTGAAGCAACCACAGTTTGAGATCTTCGCCGGCCATTTCCAAGGCCTCGGCATTTACGGCAGTTTTGAGTTTAAAGGTCAGGGTTTGTAATTTGAGAATCAAGAGACTGAGATCGTCAGTGGGCGCCTGATCGCCCTGTAAGCCTGAGATAAGCGCCAAGGCGGTATCACTTAAGCTGGGGCTTTGGCAGTCGGCAAAACAGCTTTGCAAAGCTTCAAACCCTTGTTTTGTTTGGTATTGCCCCATTTCAAACAGGCCGTCACTGCAGAGCAATAGTTCATCTCCGGGCCTTAATGGTGTGTGAAAGTCGTATTCAGGTCCCAGCAATTCGGGAGCTTGAATGCCCATCGGCATCCCCGTTTTGCCCTGTAAGGTTAGGATTTTTCCCGCTCTGCGCAGCAAAATCGGGGGATGGCCGGCATTGCAGATCTGAAGATAACCCGACTCAAGATCCAGGTGACCAATCACCAGCGTAATATAGTGGCGATCGAGCAGGTTTTTCATGCGCTCGGAAAGATCACGCATCAATTCCCAGGGGGCCCGGGGGGCCATTTTTACCAAGCTGTCA
>JBIKWL010000231.1:0-6002 GCA_044356335.1 Candidatus Sericytochromatia bacterium | reverse complement strand
ATGGATTTAACTGCACCCATTGGACTCTTAATTGCCCTGATTGGGATTATTGGGGGCCGCATCTTAGAAGGCGGCAGCCCACTTTTTCTCTTGCAACATACTGCCTTTGTGATTGTTGCAGGGGGCACGATTGGGGCCATGATCTATGGCTCACGCAGCCTGGATATTTTGGCTTTTCCGAATCATTTGCGCAAAACCTTTGTCAAAAGTGAAACCCGTGCCGAAGAAATTATCCCCCAATTGGTGCGTTTTGCCGAGAAAGCCCGCCGCGAAGGATTGCTCTCTTTGGAACGCGAAGTGCCCAATGTCGAAGACGAATTCCTCAAACAGGGCCTGCAATTGGTGGCAGACGGCACCGACCCTGAAATTGTCAAATCGATTCTGAGTATTCAACTGGAACAGCAAGAAGTCCGCCACGAGCGGGTGATCAAAATGTACGAATCTGGTGCGGGCTATGCGCCCACGATCGGAATCATCGGCGCAGTTTTGGGCCTGATTCACGTCATGGAACATTTACACGAAGGCATTGAAAAAGTGGGACCGGGCATCGCGGTAGCCTTCGTGGCTACCATTTATGGTCTGGTACTGGCCAATGTTTTGCTCTTTCCAATGGCAGGCAAGCTGCGAATCAACAGCCAATCTGAATTATTGGTTCGTGAACTGATACTGGAAGGCATTCTGTCGATTCAGGCCGGAGACAATCCCCGCATTATTGAAGAGCGTCTCAAGGCCTTTTTATCTGCCACCGAACGCAAAACCTATGAAGCCAATCGGGAAAGCCGAAAGGGCAATGCGTGAGCCGCCGTCGCAAAGTTGCCGCTACACATGTCAACCATGAGCGCTGGATGGTCTCCTTCGCAGATTTCATGACCCTGCTCTTTGCGCTTTTTGTGGTGCTCTTTGCCGTTTCTTCGGTAGATCAACAAAAATACCAGCAGATGACCGAGTCGATGGAAAAAGCTTTTGGGGTCGTACCCCGACAGGGAGATGGCTTGCTCGAAAGCAAGCCCGGCATCCCAGCTCAGATCAGTATTGTGCCGCCTGTGGTGCAATACCCACCCATGAATCCGGTCGAAAGCCGGCCCGCCAAAACCACCGAACAAATGCAAAAACTGCTCAAGCAAACGCCAGAATTGGCCAAGATCATGAGTTTGCGCCAGGAAGAGCGGGGATTGATCCTGCAATTACAAGAGAGTCTCTTCTTTGAAAGCGGCAGTGCCGAACTCAAGCCAGGTGCGCTGCCAGCCTTAAAAAAACTCGTAGCGGTACTTGAGAAAATGCCCCTCTCTTTGCGGGTGGAGGGCCACACCGACAATATTCCTGTCAAAGGCAATTTTGGTTCAAATTGGGATCTTTCTGCAGCCCGAGCAACCCAAGTCTTACAGGTTTTACTACATCACAGCAAAATAGAGCCCCAACGTCTTTCGATGGCAGGCTATGGTGAATACCATCCGATCGCAGCCAATAACACCGAAAGCGGCAGGCGCAAAAACCGGCGTGTGGATATTGTGCTCTTAAGTCCCCGAGCAGATCTTCAAGAACCCCAGAATCAGGGGTATACTACCCAAACGCCTGACAGTCTGAATCAGGAACTTGAATCCAAACTTTCGACCAGGAGGAATTGAGGAATGGCAGCACGATTGAGTGGTCGTCCCACTCCACGACGAAAGGGCCAGGAAAACAACGAAGAGACCACGCCACCGGTTGCAAGCAAACAACCCAGACAAAACACGCTCTTGATCGTTGCTTTGACGGTAGCACTTCTGATCGCGGGGCTGTCCACCGCAGCCTTGGTCTGGATGACCCTGAATCCGGGTGGATTAAAAACCAGCAACAGCAGCGAGAGCCACTCTGAGTTTGCCGCAGGCCCCATGATTGAGCTCGGCCAATTCACGGTCAATCTGGGCGATATCAACCAACGGCGGTTTTTAAGAGCCTCTCTGACATTGGCCTTTACCACTTCAGATCCGGCTTTCCTCTCTGGCAATGAACAACGCAAAGAGAGCTGGTTGACGGAACTCAAAGATCAGATCAAAGAAAAACGTCCGATCTTTCAAGATATTGTGGTCACCACCCTGAGTGCAAAATCAGCCCAGGCCCTGGGTACGCCCCAAGGCAAAACCGAGTTAAAGGCCGAGCTTTCAACCCGCCTGAATCAGTATCTGAGCAAAGAAACCCATATCCAAGACGTATTTTTAACCGAGTTTATCATTCAATAATTGCGCAGCTTCTCCCTTTTGGGTGTGGACGTGGGTTTTCGAAGCCGTTATAATACAAGTCATGGTAAATATTGCTAATTGCAACAAAATATTGCTTTCTGTAAAGGCCCTGCTGTGTTTTCAGCTGCTCTGGCCGCTTTCAGCCTACTCCCAGGCCAACCACAACAACCGTATTTATGCACCACCACACATTTCAGCGGGTATTTACCAAGAGTTTTTGGCCTTTATGGGCCAACATTCGCTCTTAAAGACAGCTTTGCCAAGTGATAGCTATTATGTGTTGCGCTTGTTAAATTATCAGCGTCAACCCGCTGAACACGGTTATTGGGCTCAACTCCATCTGGACGAACAACAGGAAGTATTAAGTGTGCAGGTGCGCTTGGAAATTTGGAACAAAGACACCTTGCTTTGGCAACGCACCGTCAGTCCCAAGCGCAGTTTAAAATACCTGGCTGATGAGGTAAAAAGCACAGGGCAGCCGATATTACCTTCGTATATGTCACTCGAAACAGGCCTCTTACACTTTCCGGCCCTGTCTGCTGATCAAGAAACACGGTTGCGTACCGAATTGCTCTTTCAAGCCGCCACTTTGCTAGAGAAAGATCTACACAGCCATTTGCACCGACTGAAAACCGAAAATCCGGGGGGATAAAAATGAGGCATGTTTAAAGGCAAGGTTCTGGTTGCCGACGATGAAGCCAGTATTCGTCAAATTGTAGAAGCCCGCCTTAAAATGGCTGGCTTTGAGGTCGTCACAGCTGGAAATGGTGAAGAAGCCTTAGAGCGTTATTATGAGGTCCATCCCGATCTGGTTGTCTTGGATATTATGATGCCCCATATGGACGGGCTACAGGTCTGTAAACAAATTCGCAAACGCGACACCACCCCCATTATCATGCTCACTGCCAAAGGCGATATTGCAGACCGCATCAACGCCCTTGAAATGGGTGCCGATGATTATATCATCAAACCATTCAGCCCCCGTGAACTCGAAGCCCGCATCAAAGCAGTCTTGCGCCGGACCTATGTACAGCCCGTCAAACCGGCCCTGATTGAAGTGGATGACATCAGCATCGATTTAAGCCGCCGCCATGTTTTAAAGGCCAACCAACGGGTCAAATTGACCGAAATGGAATTCAGTCTGCTCGAATTATTGGCACTCAACCCTGGCAAGCCCTTTTCTCGCAACGATATTTTGCAGCAGGTCTGGGGCTACCGCCTGAATCAGTATTCAGACACCCGTGTGGTCGATGTGCACGTTAGCCGCTTGCGCAGCAAACTCGAAAAAGATGTCAGCGATCCTGAACTGATTCTCACAGCCCGTGGCACAGGTTATATGTTCCAAAATTACCACCTCAACCACCCGGCTGCCGAAGAAGCCTAAACGGCTCTGAATCAGAGCAGGGCAAATTCCCCAGCCATTAAAAAAACAGCACCGCCAAAAGCAGTGCTGTTTTTTTAATCTGTTCGGGCTCTGAAAGAGCCAGAGGGACAGGGGAGGCTGAGAAGCCTCTCCCAAGGAATCTAGTTGTCGAGAACCTCGATATTGATCCGCTGCTGAGACTTGATGGCGGCAGCTTTAACCACAGTGCGCAAGGCATTGATGGTTTTGCCACGGCGACCAATCACACGGCCACGGTCATCGGGATGAACCTGTAAACTGATATCCAATTGGACCAAGTCTTCTTCGTCTTCGGGCTCAAAGGTGCTGGTCTGAATCGAAACCTCTTCAGGGTTCTTGACCAGCATTTTGACAATCAATTCTACGGCATCGGTTACGGGCATGGAGGTGCTCCTTAAGCGGATTGGGCTTGTTTGATCAGGCGCTGAACCACTTCAGTGGGTTGGGCGCCGCACTCCAGCCATTTTTTGAGAGATTCCTGTTCAAAGCGAATCAAAGAAGGCTCATGACGGGGATCATAAAAACCGATTTCTTCAATCGGACGCCCATCACGGCGGTTGCGGGAATCAATCACCACAATCCGGTATACGGGTCTTTTTTTAGTACCAAAACGTTTCAGTCGAATCTTGACCATTTGAAAAAACTACCTCTGGAAGTTTAGCTTGCATTTTTGTTTTTTTTACACGTCTGAATGAGATAAACGGGAGTCATCAGCGTGGCTTTCGCACCTGCTCAGAGGTGGAACCCAGTCATTATACGATACATCTCAAGGTGTGTACACTGTATCTGGAGGACGAGCATGACTGAGATCACTTTAATTCTGCACAATATCCGCTCTCTACACAATGTGGGGAGTTTGTTTCGCACCGCTGACGGCGCCGGTGTCAAGAAGATTTTCCTCACCGGGTTCACGGGTTGCCCCCCCCGCAAAGAAATCCACAAAACAGCGCTGGGGGCCGAAGAACACGTTGAATGGTCACACCATTGGGAGCTGGAAGAGGTTCTCAAAAAGCTCAAAAGCGAGGGCGTGCAAATTGTGGGCGTGGAATCAGACGCCCAGAGCCAACACTATTTACAGATTGCCTATGCCCCAGCTGTGGCCTTTATCCTGGGCAACGAGGTCTGGGGCGTGGAACCCGAAATCAGGGAACAGGTGGATCAGTTGGTTCAGATTCCCATGTATGGCATCAAAGAATCGCTGAATGTGGCTGTGTGTGGGGGGATTCTACTCTATGGGGTTCGAGAGGTATTGGTTCATCGAGCGCAATGGCCGCGACAGGTTCCGACTTCGCCGTGATCTTGGTTTCTGTTCCCGCTTGCTCTACGCAAAAAGTGATGGGGCCTTTTAATAGGGTCGTAAATGTCGCTTGATAAGGCCCCATCGACAGTACCAATTCTGGCCATAGCGCTTTCCCCAAACACAAATTTTGACCACAGGGCCAGGCAAAGAGAGCCTGCTCTGAAAAAGAGAGTTCATCCCTGAGCTGCTCAACCTGTTGCTCCAAATGGAGCAATTTGCGCTGGAGTAATTCTGGATTGACCAAAGGCACCTCTTGGGCACGGACCTGAATCAGTTTTTTCAGGGTGCTATCCAATTCTTGGCGCAACTCTGCCAAAGCATGGTTTTTGGCCTCAAACTGATCACAGGCATAATCATCTTGGCCCAAATGGATATGGGCCACGGACTTGCGTTGATTGCCAATTTGTCCGACCCGCAATTGCTGCAGTGCTATCAGCCGCCCCCCCAGTAATAGACCTGTGTCAGGGGTTTCGCCAATCACAATACTGCCCCCCGCGCGCAAATGACTTTGAAACACCCCTTCTCGAACACAAATATCCCGACCGCATTCAATCAAGACCTGGCTCAAACGGGTGGCCACCATCTTCCCTGCCGCCCGAATCAGACATTGTCCCTGGCCATTGACCGCTCCATGAATCAAAATATCGCCACCGGCTTCCAGCCGAGCGCCCCCCACATCGCCCAATACCTCAATATGTCCTTTGGCCTGCACCAGATACCCCGATTGCACAGAACCCAAAATGAGGATACTGCCAGAATAGTTCACATCTCCGCTCTCTTCATCCACCTTCTCAATGGTCAGAATCGGATCCAAGCGCACCGAATTAAAGCGCAGAATCGGGCAACCACTCTGGGTTGAAACCAAAATCTGGGGATCCACAGGCGAAAAATCACTGCCAGCGGACGGAACCAATTGCAGATTTTTGCCTGACTTGGCGGGCAAAATCTGGCCGGTCACAGTTGTGCCCGATTGTCCAGGCGTGGCTGGATGAATCTGAGCCAAAGGTACCCCTTGCTCCACTTGCACCACCAAAGCACTGGGGATTTCGGTCGCGCTTCGTTGAAAAAGAGGCTCTAACCA
>JBIKWL010000230.1:0-6028 GCA_044356335.1 Candidatus Sericytochromatia bacterium | reverse complement strand
ATGCTCTATGAGGGAATGGGTCACTCCCTCGGCTTCGGCTTTAATACCCCCGAAGTCGCCGGTGACATTGCTCGCTTTGCACACACCTGCTGGCAGCCCCAGACCGTGCAATTTGAATTGGCCGATCAGGGCTTTGAAAGTGTGGCGCTGGCAGGTGAGTTTAATGGCTGGGCCGCTCACAGCCTGCCCCTGAGCTGCAGCAACGGGACATGGCACTTGAGCCTGGATTTGCCACCGGGGGTGCATCAATACAAATTTGTGGTCAATGGCCAAAATTGGATTCTCAACCCCCAAGGCGACTCGGTCCTCACCCCCCATGGCGAACGCAATTCGGTGATCCGCGTCGGGTATTAAACGCGGAATGAACCCAGCTTCAGCTGTGCATGGGCAGAGAAAATGCGTAGGCGTAAATTAAAAAGAGCACTCCCGCCACGATCCGGTACCAACCAAACCAGCGAAAGCCAAAACGCACAACGCCTTCAATAAAGAGCTTGATCGCCAGCAGGGCAGAGACAAACGCCACAACACCGCCAATGGCGAGCGTGGTCAGCTCTTGGCCTGAAAAGGCATGGGCGGTTTTGAGCAGGTCGTAGCCCGTGGCGGCCATCATGGTGGGAATCGCCAGCAAAAACGAAAATTCGGTGGCCTGCTTTTTGTCCAAACCATGTAAGAGCCCGCCCAAAATGGTGGCACCGGCGCGTGAAACACCTGGAATCATGGCCAAACATTGAATCAAGCCCACCCAAAGTGCCTGTTTGAGCGGCATTTCTTCGGGCTCGTATAAAGAGGGGCGGGTTTCAATCCATTTGTCGCAAACAACCAAGACAATGCCGCCCAGAATCAGCGAAATGCTGACCACCCAGGGGTTAAACAAATAGCCTTTGATCAGTTTATACAGCACAAAACCAATTGTGGCCGTGGGCAGAAAAGCCACCAAGAGCCTTTTATAAAGCGCTGCGCCCTGCAAAAAGCGGCGAAAATAGAGCAATGCCACTGCCAAAATGGCCCCCAATTGGATCGCGACCTCAAAACTTTTCAAAAACTCTGTGTTTTCAAGCTTGAGCAGGGCAGAGGCCAGAATCATATGTCCGGTTGAAGAAACTGGCAAGAACTCAGTCAAGCCTTCGACCGTGCCAAGAATTAATGCGTCAAGTGGTGTCATTCAAGTGAGTCCGTTTCGTGCTATCATAATCGGCCGGGATGGCCATGTTATAATTTTACCGTGAACGCCAAAGAAAAATCCCCCTCCAATCTTTCCGCCAGTGAATATGAGCGGATGAAGGCCTCCCTGGTCTCGCTGATCAGCCATGAGCTGCGCACGCCTCTGACTTATGTCTCCGCCTCACTCGAGATGATTGAGATTGCCCTCGAAACCCCCGAAATGCAGGGAGACATTCACCGTTTTTTGACGATTATTGATCAGGGAGTCAAACAACTGCACAGCACGATCGATGAATTGCTGCTGTTTAGCAATCTCGAAGCCAATCCGCCCGAAAAGGTCCCTGCAGCGATCCATGAAGCAGTGGATCCCCAAGAGTTGATTTGCGAAATTGTGAATATTCTCAAACCGACTTTTCAGGGCAAAAAGCAAGTGGTTGAGGTCTCGATCCAAGAAAATCTGCCACTCCTGACCACCGACCTGGGCAAACTCTCAGAGGTCTTGCTGCAATTGCTCAGCAATGCGATCAAATTTACCCCCCAAGAGGGCCATATCCGTGTGATGGTGATTGGCTCAGAAAAATTGCTCACCGTGATGATCTCCGACAACGGCCCTGGCATTCCCGAAAAGATCCGTGAGGCCATTTTTAACCCCTTTTACCAGCAAGAGGATCACCTCACCCGTGAACACGGGGGCCTGGGATTGGGACTCACGCTGGTTCAGCGCCTTTCGAACCTGCTTGGCGGACGCTTGAGTTTAGAGGTCGAAGAGGGCAAACAGACCGGCTCAACCTTTATTTTGGAATTGCCCAGGGTCAATCCGATCTACGTCAAACACCAACAAATGACCCAGATGCTGGCCGATGTCAAAGCCCTCTCCCATTCCAACGCCGAAAAAGAGGCCCAATTGCAGGGGCTCAAAGCCCAATTGCTGGAATATACCGAAGCCCTGGATCAGGCCTCGCAATCCAATCGGGCCCAGCAAAATGAGATCGAGAAAATGAACGTGGACATGATCAACGGTCTGGCTTCTGCTTTAGAGGCGCGGGATCCGTTTATCCGGGGCCGCTCCCAGCGCATTGGGGCCTATGCCCATTTGCTGGCGGAAGCCCTCCAACTGGATGGGAACCAATGCGACACGCTCGCCAAAGGCTGTCTGCTCAGCGATATCGGATATATTGGTATCGCCGATGCCGTGCTCAAAAAAGACCATTTGCAAAGCCTGAGCGAAGAAGAAGTGCGCATGATTCAGTCCCATCCCCGGATTGGCGTGCAAATGCTCAAACATATCAAGGCCTTCGAGCCAATTGTGCCGCTGGTGATGTACCACCACGAAAATTGGGACGGTAGCGGCTACCCAGAAGGGCTCAAAGGTCAAGAAATCCCACTTTTGGCGCGGATCATTCGCGTTGCTGATGCCTTTGACGCCATGTTAAGCGATCGGGCCTACCGCCAGCGCTTTGCCCCTGATTACGCAGTTGCTGAGATAGATAAGTGTTCAGGCACACAATTTGATCCGGAACTTGCTAAACTATTTACTAGGCTGTGGCATACCGGCGTATTAGAACCCGTGGTATCCTCCTTCGCTTCAAACCTGTTAGAGAAAGGGACTGCTTTATGAATGACGAGATCCTCAGACATTTGGTTGACGCGCGCAAACGCAAAGGACTGGAATTGGATGAATTGGCGCGTGTGGCCCAATTGAGCGTGGCCGAGCTCCAAGACCTGGAAAGCGGCAATACCGGTCAACTCTTTGAATGGCCTGTTTTAAAAGTCAAACATTTGGCCGAAGCCCTCGATCTCAATCTCTCCAATTTGCTCGGTGAAACCATTCTCAGCTACGGCGAATGGGCCCTGATTTGGTCTGCCCTGATTGAATATTCGGCCAACCGTCCCGGCCTGAATATGAAAATGGACATGAAAGAGCTGATTGAAAAAGTTCGTTCGTTTATTCCCGAACAGCAATCCAGCGAAGCCAATGGTTAATATTCAACCCTTTCGGGCCACCTATTATAACCCTGAACGTTTAAATAGTTTGGCAGAGGTTCTCACTCCGCCTTATGATGTCATCTCTCCCCAACAACAGGAATCCTTTTACGCCGCCCACCCCCACAATTTTATTCGCATCGACTTTGGCCAAAAACAGGCTGAAGACAATGAGAGCCACAACGTCTATACCCGCGCTGCTGAGACTTTTCAAAGCTGGTTAAACGAAGGTATTTTTACTCACAGCCCCCAGCCTGGCTTTTATTTACACACTCTGCACTACCAACACGGCTCCCGCGAGCTGAGCCGCACAGATTTATTCGTGCTCTGCGAAGCCCTGCCCTTTGAGGCCCAGGCCGTTTTGCCCCACGAAAAAACCCTGGCGGGCCCCAAAGCCGACCGCCTCAAGCTGATGGAGGCCACTCACAGCCATCTCAGCCCTGTGTTTGCGCTTTACTCCGATCACGAAGGCTTTCTCAACGGCTATTTTGAGACCGTTCAGGCCCGTGACCCCTTGTTTGAATTCAAAGACCGCGACGGCATTGGCCACAGCATTTGGTACGATGCCGATCCCGCGGCCCTGGCGAAGGTGCAGCACTGGTTTCAAGAGCGCCAACTGTATATCGCCGACGGCCACCACCGCTACGAAACCACCCTCAATTACAAGCGCCAACACGCAGACGAAGCGGCTCAGTATCCCGCCCAAAATTCGGTTTGTATGTATCTGAGCAATATCTACGATCCCGGACTGCTTGTCTTGCCCACCCACCGGCTGCTCAAACCGAGTGTGCCCCTCCCCCCCCAAGACGTCTTATTGGAACGCCTGGGGGCGTATTTTACGATCGAAAGCGTCGACCCCGCCGCCTTGCCCGCCCGACTCGCCGAAATCCCCGCCGAAGAGACCGGTATTGGCATGGAACGCGATGGCCAAGGCTGGCTGATGCGCCGTCCGAAAGGCTTGCCCGATGGCCTCTTGCCCGAACGCTCGGTCAGCTACCGCGGCATGGATGTCTCGGTCTTACACGATTTGGTCTTGTATAAATTGCTGGAGTTCTCCAAAGACTGGGCCAAAGACCCCGACTATATCCTCTTTTCCCCCGATTGGGCCCAGGTGCGTACTTGGCTGCAAGACCAGACCGGCCAGATTGGTTTTTGTCTCAACGGCACAGCCGTGCAGGAACTCTGTGGTGTGGCCCTCGCCGGAGAAACCATGCCCCCCAAATCGACGTATTTTTACCCCAAAATGCCCAGCGGTTTGCTTTTGGCCCGGTTTGAAAATGCCCTCTGAACGCATACCTATCATCCAGCCTGAATGGCGGGCCAAATTTGAGGCTTTTTACCAGGCTCTGATGAAAGCCAATCAAATGCTCAACTTAACCCGTGTCACCGATGCGGCAGAGTTTGAGAGCAAACACCTGCAAGACTCCGTAACTTTGCTGGATGTCTTGCCCGCTGATCCAGGTCTGAAGATCTTGGATTTGGGCACCGGCGGCGGTGTGCCTGGCATCCCACTCTGGCTTGCGCGGCCCGATTGGCAGCTCACCTTGCTCGACTCGGTCGGCAAGAAGGTGCGAGCGGTAGAGCAGATCTGCAAAGAGCTGCAGGCTGAATTTCCCGAAGAACTCAAACAAATTCCCACCTGTTTGCAAGGTCGGGCCGAAGTGCTCGGGCGCGACAAGGCCCACCGCGAAAGCTATGATGTGGTCGTCTGTCGGGCTGTGGCCACCCTGCCTGTGTTAATTGAATATGCCTTGCCGCTGCTCAAACGGGGTGGCAAGTTTATTGCCATGAAAGGTCCTTCTTACCAGGACGAAATGGCAGATATAACCGTGGCAGCCGGCATCTTGGGAGGCCGTTTGGTAGAGCCCTATCTTTATACCCTGCCACCGGATTTGCAGCGGGTGCTGGTGATCTTCGAAAAACGCAGCCTCACCCCCCATGTTTTTCCGCGCAAAGACAGCAATTTGCGCAAGAAGCCGATTACCCAAATGGGCAAAGAACCCGCCTAAAGGCGTCAAGGCCGAAGCCCTATCCCAGAATCTTCATGCCATATTGCTTGCGCTGGGCTGAAGACAGGCCATCGGCAGGCAAGCTGCGCAATTCGACGCTGTAGCGAGGCTTCTTCATCTCTGCTGTGGCGTAGGTGCGGTGCAAAATATAGCTGTCCATGATCAAGACATCACCCGGCCAGACCTGAGGGTGCCAGAGCCTGTCGGGGCTGCCCACGGCGGCCAAGACTTTTTCTGTCTTGAGCGCATAACTGGCATAAAGGGGATTTTCGGCTTCCGCTTCGGCGGGAATCACAGGCCAAAGTTCACTTAAGCCAATGGGAGCCACTTCCAGGCCGGGAGCCTCTTGCCCAGCGGCCCCGAGCGGGAACCAGCAATTGAGCTGGGGATACTCCGGCATGCGCAGAAATGGCCCGTCTTGGTGAAAAGGGATTTGCAGCTCGGGCAACCCCGGTTGCTGCAGGCGCATATTGCTCTCCAATTGGTTCCACCAGACGGTGCTGCCATAATAGCTGCGCAAGAAAGGAATCAGCAGGGATTTGGCGACGAGATCGACAAAGCGAAAGGGCACTTCGTGGGGCAAATCCAATTCGCGTAGGCTCAGGTAGGTCATGCGGCCATAATCGTAATTTTTGTGGTAGCCCTGGGGCAGGGTTCCGGCTGTGTATTCGGCTTGGCGCAGCGCGAAGACCCGCTCAGCGCGGCGGAGATAGCTGCCGATCAGGGTGGGGTTAAACAGCGATCGGATCAAGATGCAACCGCTTTGACGCAGGGCCTGGAGGGCCGTTTCAGGATTGAAACGGGCGGCTTGGAAGGTCAGGCTTTCGGGGCTGAAAGGGGGGGGGGAGGTCACAAAATGGGGGCTCCGCGGGTGG
>JBIKWL010000229.1:0-6135 GCA_044356335.1 Candidatus Sericytochromatia bacterium | reverse complement strand
ACCGGGTTTGACCCAACACACACTCTGGTGATGTGAGCTGCGGCTTTCGCTATCGGAGCCAAATTTCCACTGCCGGGCGGGCAAATAGCCGTAAATCGCCGTCAGCAAATAGGCAAAACGTTTCCAGACCCCTTCAATTTGGATCAAGCGATCCCGATTTTTGACCTTGACCTGGCGTTTGGTGCCCAGACAAACCACCCCCGCTAAATGGCTGGGAACTTTGCCCAGACGGGCCAAATGGGCAAAAAACAAGACTCCACCCCAGGAGTGGGCCAACCAAAAAATGGGCTGTTCGGGGTGGCGGGCGTGTAAATAGGTTTGAATGGCGGGGAGCTCGTTTAAAATGGTCTCTGTTTGGCTGTAACGCGTCTTGCGGCTGATCGGAGGGGTGCTCTGTCCCCGTCCCCCCAAATCGCAAACATAGACCTGGTAACCGGCCCGTGCCAGAAAGCAAGCCAAGCCTTTGCCGGACTCGGAATAAAAGATTTTGCCGTTTTCAATGGCTCCGTGCAGGAGCCATATCACAGGCCCATTCCCTTCGGCTTTTAAGATCTGACGCAAATGCAAACGCTGACCAGAAGGGAGCGTCATAAACAAAGATTGGAATTGCAGGGGCTCAGTCAGCACCTAATTTTTTCTTTCTTACTTAGAATGATTGGGTATAATATTATTAACATATTTATCTTTTATTCCCACAGCCTTTTTATTTCTATTTCTTATTCTTGACAAAGTGTCAAGTTTATTGTTATAAATGACTCATGGAGATCTCCCGATCTTCTCTCCCAATTAGACTTGGCAGGGTTTTGACCCTGTCTGATTCTTTAAGCAAAAGTCCAGAAGCGAAAGTCCAGAGAAAATCAACGTGTCAGAGCACAAGAAATATGAGCCTTTTCATGCCGCTTTGCGCCGTTTACGCAAACAGCGCAAGCTGACCATGAAAAACTTGGCTGAGCGTGTGGGTGTCTCTGAGTCCTTTGTTTCAAGGCTGGAAGCTGGTGAGCGTCAACCTTCCAAAGAGTTTATTTTGCAGTTGGGGCCTGTCTTTTTTCCCGAAGGCAACGATGCTGCACTCGATGACCTGCTCATTGCTGCTGATTACACCCCACTGCACATCGACAGTTTTACGGGTCGCCAGGACGTGATCGCGATTTTCCAAGAGGCCCTGGTCAAAAATCCCCACAATTTCAGGGCCTATATCTCGCTGATTATCTCCCTGATTCGCCAGGGCAAGTTAGAAGTGGCCCAAAGCAATATTGACGAAGGCTTTCGAATCTTTGACGATCAGATTCAGCTGCAAACGCTGTCTTCCGCCCTGGAGTTGGCCCATGGTCGCTATCTCAAAGCCATTGAATTCCAATTAGAGGCCCTGCGCTATTTTGACCTCAATCCCGATTCCCATCGTTTGGCGATTGAACGCCAAGATCTGCTGCTCAATCTCGGCGTGGTCTATTTTTTACAGGGTTATGAATTTCTCGATAGCTTTATTTTGGCCCACGATCAAAAAAAGGCCAAAGCCCAAAAAGAAGCCCAGCAAAAGGCCGAACAATACCTTGCTCAGGCCCGCGACTACTTTGAAGCCGCTTTGGCATTGGCCCCCAATGATATCTATATCCTCGATGAATATGCCCGCGTGCAGTTTAACCAGGCCTATTTAAATGACCTCGCAGGTCAAAAAAGTGATTATAGCGGTACTATTTCTGGTTTTAAACAGGTGGTACATTCCCAAGAAAAAGAAAAGCTCAGCTATCACGATCTGGTCGAAAGTGCGCTCTTTTTGGTACACGCCCATGCCAAGAATCAAGAGTTTGAAGCGGCTGAACACAATATTAATTTGATTGAATGCTGTCTTCCCAATTATTGGCTGGTACACTACTTAAAGGCCTGTCTGTTTAGCTTGAAGTACAACTATCAAGCCGATGAGACCTTGCTTGAACTCGGTCTGCGCTCGCTTTTGCGGGCAATTGAAATCGACGATGAACACAATCGCGCCCTGACCGAGGCGCCTGTCGATCCGGATTTAAAATCGTTGCGCATGTTGCGGGCGGCTGAATTTGCCAAGTTGCTCAAGCTGGAGGAAAAGAGATGAGAACGTTCCCGCTTTTGTCCCGTTTAGGTCTATTGCTAAGTCTTCTCGCTGCCTGTGCCCCAGTGTCCCCGCCTACGACCTCTCCTTCTCCCGCTGCGACCGTGTCTCCAGCCAGTTCTCTGACCAGCAGCAATACGATCCAAAATACCACCACTCAGACAGATATTCGCCCCAATAGCAAAGGCCAACGCCTTGAAGTGGGTGAAGTTGAAGGCGAGTTTAGTCTGCCTTCGGGTACCAGTGCATTTTTGGTGCAAAGCCAGATTGCCCATTTTAATCCTGTCAATTTGGATTTGCTTTTGGGTGCGCCTGCTTATGCCCAAGGCATGGATGAAAATGCTGTGGATGAAATCAGCGACGATCAGATTCGCCAGTTTAAAGCCCGAATCGATGACGAAGCGGTAACGATGGTGATAGATAAAATCAGCCGTGATGCCAACGGTGATCGGATTGTGGCCTATCATCTTACGCAGGTTCCCATTTTGGAAATCAATCAGGTTTTGGAATTTTATTCCCCTAGTGAGACGATCAATCTCAAAGGACTCTTGCCAAAAATCAAAGCCAATGTCCGCACCCGCTTAAATCAACGGATCGATCTCGATTCCACGGCGGCTTTGGAAGTGGTTCAACGCGATACCGGTGCGATTGTGCATCAAATAACCCCCGATGAGCTAAGAGACTTGGCCAAGCGGCCTGAGGTGATTGAGTTTCGCGATTTCATGAAGGTTCAGATTAAACGTAAAGATAACAAAAAGCGCAAATTTACGAATATTATCGAGGATTTTGATCCTAAAACAAGAATTTTGCCCAAACTACAGTCCAAGCTCGACGATTTAAATACCCGTCAGCTCAAACAATGTGCCCAAAATCCTGAACAATGCCTGCAGGTTTTAAAACAATGCCGTCCGACTCCTCTCAAAGCCTGTCCCAAACCCGAAGACCGTCTCAATCAGGCCCGTGCGGGTATTGTCCGTCCCGGCATACTCTTTCCACGTGCGGCTTCCCCTTCTCCACTGCCCCCTCCTCGGCTTTTGCGTTAAAGACTTTTCTTCTACAGCTCAGCGATCGGGTGACTGCAATGGTACACTTTAAGCATGTCTCGCAGCCGTTTTGAGCAATTAACCACGCCCCATCGCAGAGATGGTGAAGAGTCAGGTTTCCTTTGGACCTGGCTTTATTTGGGCTTTGCGCTGGTGGTTGCTCTGTTTTTGGTGCAAAGTTTGAGCCTTAAACACGGTTCTGCTACGCCAGCAGCTTCAGCTTCAACCCAGCCAAGTGCGACCCCCCGGCCCACCCCCAGTCCTGCTTTGCCCACTTTGCCAGCCAGTTTAGAGCCTCAGCTCAAACAGAATTTCAAACAGCTCAAATGGCCTGTTGCGGCAGCCAATCTCAAAAACACGCCCCAAACCCTGACTTGGCGTGTGCCCGCAACCGAACTCTTTGCCTGGGATTTGCGTACCCTTTCGCCCCGCTCTCAGGCCTTTTTTCGCGCCCTGGCCAGCCAATTAAAAACGGGGAATCTGGCCCTGCAAATCGAAGGTGCGGGTCTGCCTGTGCGCAGCGGCAATCTGCGCTGGGTCAGCGATTGGGAGCTTTCTGCCTTGCAAGCAGCGCGGATTGCCGACTTTTTAATGCTCTCCCAGGTCCCGGCAGAGCGTTTGCAGGTGTTGGCAGGCAAAGCTCCACAGGCAGGCAAAGCCCAATCCCTCGGCACGCTGCAATTGCATTTTCTGGCCTTGCCTGCGCCAAGTCCCAGCCCCACACCCCTCTTCTCTGCCACGCCTGTGGCACGAAGAGGTCAAGTCACCCCTGCTCTGACGGGAGCGCTTGCCTCGTCCTCTCCAAAATCACCTCCGGCTGCTGCATCTACTCCGCAAGGACAGACTTCTCCAGCCAGCACACGTTCTCCCCTCCCTGTGGGGGGCCGTCCTTCAGCTTTGCCCCCGTCTTCTCCCCCGTCTTCTCTAACCCGCTCTCGAAGGAGTCCCAACCGATGACTGAATTATTGCCCCCCCTGATTCCCCGTGAAGTGCTCTTTGGCAACCCCGAACGCACCTCGCCGCAAATTTCACCCGATGGCACACAGATCGCCTTTCTTGCGCCCGATCAGGGGGTGCTCAATATTTGGGTTCGCAGCTTAAGTGACGAGAGCGCGCGGGTGATTACCCAGGATCGCGATCGCGGGATTCGGCTCTTTTTCTGGGCCCAAGACAGCCGCCATCTGCTCTATTTGCAAGATCGTGGTGGCAACGAAAACTGGCGTCTTTACGGCCTGGATCTCACAGGTGGGGCCGTCAAAGACTATACCCCTTACGAAGATGTACAAGCCCAGGTGATTCAGCGCGACAAACACTACTCTGATGAACTTCTGATTGCCCTCAATCTGCGCAACCCCCAATTACACGATGTTTACCATCTGCGTTTGTCTACGGGTGAATTGCAATTGATCGCCGAAAACCCTGGCAATATACTCGGTTGGGTGGCCGATGCCCGCTTTCAGGTGCGGGCGGCGGTGGCTGCCAATCCCGATGGCTCGATGAGTTTGATCTACCGCGAAACCCCCCAGGCCGATTGGGAGAAATTGCTCGATTGGCCGATGGAAGACAGCCTGACCAGCAGTCCCTCCCATTTTTCCCAAGACGGCCAAACGCTGTATCTCATGGAGTCGCGTGAGGCCAATACGGCCCGCTTGGTGGCTCTCAATCTCACCGATCGCAGCACCGCCGTCTTGGCCGAAGATCCCCATTACGATGTCAATCGCCTTTTGGTGCATCCCGATACCTATGCCGTGCAAGCTGTGGCCTTTGCCCGTGCCAAAGAAGAGTGGCAATTGCTCGATCAGAGCCTGGCCGAAGACTTTGCCTTTTTGGAGCATTACCGGCTCGGGGAATGGGCCCTGAGCAACCGCGACGATGCCGACAAAACCTGGCTGGTGCGCTACAACCGCGATATTGGCCCTGTGGAGTTTTATGCCTACGACCGGGCCACACAAACGCCCACTTTTTTGTTTGTGCATCAACCTGCCTTAAACGATTACCCGCTGGCCCCGATGGAACCAATCACCTTTACCTCCCGCGACGGACTCAAAATCGAAGGCTATATGACCTGGCCCTTGGGCGTGCCCCGCGAAAATCTGCCGATGGTCTTAAATGTGCATGGTGGCCCCTGGTGGCGCGATACCTGGGGGTATCACCCCGAAGCCCAGTGGCTGGCCAATCGCGGCTATGCCTGTCTGCAGGTCAATTACCGGGGCTCTACGGGCTATGGCAAAGACTTTCTCAACGCCGGTGACCGTGAATGGGCAGGCAAAATGCACGATGATCTGCTCGACGCCTTAGACTGGGCGGTGACCCAGGGCGTGGATCGCCAGAAAATCGCAATTTATGGTGGCTCGTATGGTGGCTTTGCGGCATTGGTCGGCGCGACCTTTACCCCCGATGTCTTTGCCTGTGCGATCGATATGGTCGGCCCGAGCAGCTTGATTACCCTGATTCGCTCTTTCCCACCCTATTGGGCTGCCATGCTCGACAATTTTAAAAAACGTGTGGGCGATCCCGAGACCGAAGAAGAATTCCTCAAATCGCGTTCACCGCTGTTCAAAGTCGATCAGATTCAAATCCCGATGATGATTGCCCAAGGGGCCAACGACCCACGCGTTACCGTGCAAGAGGCGGAGCAAATTGTGGCTGCCATGCAAGAGAAAGGCATTCCCCACGAATACCTGCTCTTTGAGGACGAAGGACACGGATTGGCCAAGCCCCAAAACCGCTTTCGCTTTTATGCGGCCATGGAGCGCTTTTTGGAAGCCCATTTGGGCGGGCGTAGCCAGAATTGACTCAGCGTTGATTCAGGCCGATTCGGCAAATTTGCCCAGGCTGTCGACCTT
Source organism: Candidatus Sericytochromatia bacterium (assembly GCA_044356335.1). Taxonomy (GTDB): domain Bacteria; phylum Cyanobacteriota; class Sericytochromatia; order UBA7694; family UBA7694. The sequence goes on along the minus strand of JBIKWL010000229.1, from coordinate 163 downwards.
TTGTTGGTAGGCGCGCATTTTTTGGATATTGCGCAGATCTTCATCGCGGACCGACGATTTGAGCTCGGCCACTTCTTGGCGCAATTCTTTGACGAGGGCTTCCATTTGCAGCAAACGCCATTCAAGCTCTTGCAATTGAGCGCTGCGGGAAGTGGGTGAAGGG
>JBIKWL010000099.1:0-20898 GCA_044356335.1 Candidatus Sericytochromatia bacterium | reverse complement strand
TCATCAGCAGACTGTTGGCAGGTATTGCTGCACGGGGTGCAACCCGCAGGGCATCGGGCTGAAAGGTAGGTGCAATGGTTTGATTTTGAGGTTGAAATTGGGGTTGGGGGGGCGTAGAAACAGGCTGAGACTGACGTCCGAGCAGCTGTGAGACCTGCCCGATCGAAATACCTGATTGTGGATTGTAAATAGATAATGCACCCATACTTTTTTTTAGGGCCTGAAAGCAGAACACTGAAGAGAAATAACCGTTTTTTAGCTTAAACTTAACCTCGGAATTCACTCAGATCGTTTTTCAAGGCTGTGTTAAAATGGGCCTATGCTTTTTTCGCCCGATAAAATTTTCTGGGTCGCGCTCGGTGGGGCCTCTGGCTCCGTTTTGCGTTATCTCTTGGTCTCAGTGCTGCGGCAATGGCAGCCGCTTTTTCCCTGGGGCACACTTTTGGTCAATGGCTTGGGTTCGATGCTGGCTGGAATATTATTGGCTTATTCGGCCAAATTTTTGCCCACAACCGGCCCCCTTTATCTGTTGCTGATGGTGGGTTTTTTGGGCGGATTTACAACCTTCTCGGCCTTCAGTGCTGAGACCCTGCAACTCTGGCTCAACCCCAACCCCGTCTATCCTGCTGCAGCTTTGCTGAATATATGCTTGAATCTCTTTGGCAGTTTGTTGGCGGTTTCTTTGGCTTATCATGGCACCCAATTGCTTTTGCGCGGGCAGGCATGAAGTCTGGAGCTAAAACCTAGCTCCCCGGTGGCTGATACAGATTGCGCCGCACGGGATGAGGAAAGCGCGACAGCTCTTGGTAGAGTTCTTTTTCTTTGGCTGAAAGATTTTGTGGGGTCTCGACCCGAATCGAGACATACAGGTCGCCTGATGGCAGATCTGCTTTGGTTTGCCGCAGTCCTTTGCCTTTGATGCGAAAGGTCTTGCCGGCCTGACATTCGGGCGGGATTTTGATCTTGACCCGTTTTTCGAGCGTGGGAACTTCGATTTCGGCCCCCAAAATGGCTTCGCTAAACGTCACGGGCACTTCACAGCGCAAATCGCCATTGGTCTCGACTTTAAAAAAGGCGTGTTCGGCCAATTCAATCACCAGATAGAGATGCCCCGTTTCGTCGCCTTGGGTATTGCCCTCTTTGCCAATCCGAATTTTTGAGCCTTTGCGCACACCCTGGGGGACTTTGACTTCAATTTTTTTACTGGTGCTTGTGCCGCCTTTGCCCTGACAATTGCGGCAGGTCTGGCGACTGACCTGGCCTGTACCACCACAGAGCACACAGACTTTTTCGCGGTGGACCGTGATGGTCTTGCGGGTGCCGCTCCAGGCCTCTTCGAGGGTGACAGGCAAACTCTGCTCAACGTCCAGTTTGCGCGGCTTTTTGGGGCTTTCAGACCCAGCCGCTCTTTCACTGCGGGGCTTTTCTTTGACATTGACGGAGTCCACAATATTGTTGAACATATCCGTAAAGCTGAATTTGTTTTTGTGCCCCGCTTCCTCATCTTTGCTAAAGGCTTTGCGGTAGGTCTTTTCAAAGACATCGCGGATATTGTCGAGATTGGATTCGGTAAACCAGCTCTGATCCACAAAGCCATTGTCAAAATGGCGGCGCTTCTCGGGATCGCTCAAAACCTCATAGGCCTGAGAAAGGTCTTTAAACTTCTCTCTGGCTTCGGCATTGTTGGGATTGACATCGGGATGGTATTTGCGTGCCATGCGCCGATAGGCTTTTTTTATCTCTTGGGGCGTGGCATTTTTCTCCACCCCCAATATCCCGTAATAGTCTTTGCGGATCACGTGTGTTTATTTGATAAATTTCGGAGGCGCTGCTTGCACATACAGCGGTTTATTGGCGCCGCCAGGTTGGGCCGCAGAGGGACTGGTTGTAGGTGCTGCCGCGGGCGTGGCACCTGTTGGCAGTTCTGCAGCAGGCACGCCAGGAAGCGGTACGCTGGTCGGGGGCGCGCCAGCCGCCACGGGTTGAATCACAGGTGGGGGAGCAGGCTGAAACCCAGATGCCATTGCTTTGACCGGGGGGGGGATCGGGGGACCCGCAGTGTTGTAAGACAATTGAAGGTCTGGATAAGCGGCATTCAAGTGCGCGACAACTGCCCCGCGAATTTCATCCAATTCCTGAGGGGTGACAATGTTTTTTCTCACCATCAATTCGAGAAAGGTCAAAACATCGACCTTGTTCTCAATCACGGCTTTGGGAATATTAAATCCCCCAACAAGCTTGGGTACTGAATTATCTGACTCAACCGCCATAATGACTCCCCATAAGACTTAGAGTGAAGGCTGTGCACCCACCTTCGACCGTCTTGTAAACTGGTGATACATTTGGGCTACGGCTCCCGTCCGGCTATTCCAGGGCACCCGACAAAGCATGCTTACCGTTGCTTCCTTCCGGACCTGGCGGGGTTCACAAGTTTACCGTCGCATGGAGACCTTACGATCAACGCCATTGCACCAAAGTCACTCCAGCACAATCGGGCCTCAGAGTGGGAATTCGATCTCGCTAAAGCGGATTGCGAGTACAGAGCACCGCTAACTCCCCATCTAGCACAACCAGGATTCATTATACTTGAGCGTTTCTGAAATTGTCCACGTACTTGACATTTCAGGCTCCTTTTAAGCCCTTGGTTTTTTTCACTGAAAGTGTGTTAGGTACTTGTCAAGATTCGTGTATTTTCGTTAAAATGACTGTTATCTAAAGTTTAAGTTACAAAGAAACGTCTATAAAAATACGACATGAACATACGTCTTAATTTTATAAGCGTGAAAAGCGTAAACGACAAACATACGTTTTACGCAGGTAACTCCCAATAATCCAGATTGAATCAATCAGAAGAGCTAAGTGATGACAGAGTTAAATCCCTCCCTGACGAACCAAAACGACATGGATTCTTTGCTGCGGGTCGAGCGCCTCGGTGAAGTGCTCCTGCGTGAAGGCAAGCTCAAATTATTCCAAATTGCAGATTTAATGCAGCAACAAGCCGAACATCCTTCCAAGCGCCTGGGTGATTTGGCCGTTGAAAATGGCTACATCTCTCAAGATGACCTGTTGGATTCACTCCTGGCTCAAATCCACATTACCCAAGTGGTTGAAGCCAGCGCACGGGAATTGGCTCTCGTCTAATCCGGCAAGGGGTTTTCATCCTCTTCGTCTGCTTGTTCGCGTTCCCAGGCAAAAACAAAATCCATGTACGGTGTACCGTGAGGGGCCTTTTTGCGTTTTGCAGATTTTTCCCTTTCAAAGGGCCGCTCCAAGGCCAGAAAAGACAAAAGTACCTGTTGCTGAACCTCTGGAACCGGCTCTGCTTGTGTGCTTTCTTGCCCAACAGTGTTCAGGTTGTGTTTAAGCGTCTTCTCAGGAAGCTGCACCGGGTGCTGGCGCAAGTGTTGCAAGGTGGTTTTGCACAAACTCGTCGACTCAGGGGTGAGCTGCTGAAGTGGGCGCAGGGCAGGTGTCTGTTGCTGCTGTTGGGGCAGGGGTTTTTGAATTTGAACCTGAATCTGGTGTGAGAGCGACTGCAAAACCGGCGATACCGTTTTACTCTGGGTGGCAGGTAAGACAAAGGGCGTTATTTTTGCTGTGGCAGCCGCATTTGACTCTCCCAAATAGGGACCAGGAATGGTTTGGTAGCGCAAAAGTTTTTGAATCAACATAGAAGCCTCTTAGTTCAGCATAAGCGAAGCAGAGAATTCCTTTCAAGTCTTTGTGCTTAATGGGCCAGAATCAGTTCCATATCGGGGCTAACAGGACCTTCGGAAAGGCTATCGGTTAAAAAGTGCAAAGCGGATTGGATCACTGCTTCGGCTCTTAAAATCCGCACGTGGCCCAGGCCTTTGGTGGTCATCAGCCGTGCGCCCGGCCATGCCCGACAGAGCTTTTCGCCACTGGCCCAGTTGACTTCGCGGTCGTCGAGGTCGTGGATAAACAGGGCTTTTTCCTGTCGGCGGCCTGCCATTTGCAACAGATTAAGGGTGTCTACTTCAAGTCCCAGGCGGTTTTCGAGGCGCTTTTGCATGCGCTCTTGCACATCGGCATTCAGCCCAACCCCTTTGGCAAAGAGGGCTATCATGCGCTCAATTTCGGCAGGTGTGGCCAGCATAATCACCCGTTCGGCCTGAAGGTCAAATTCCAGAGCCAACAAAGTCGCGGCAGCTCCCAATGAATGCCCCACCACACCGACCCAGGGCCCTGTTGCAGCTTGCACCGCCAATAAACCTTGGGCCAATTCGGGCAGTGAAGAGCGTCCTCCGGGGGTGTCGCCATGGCCGGGTGCATCATAGGTCACCACAGAGAGCCCCGCATCCAGCAAGGGCTGGATCCAGGCGTGATACTGGCTGCCCCGGCCAGACCAGCCGTGGACCAGTCCGACAATGGCCTCACTTTGGCCCCAGCGCCAGGCCTTGATCGGACCCAATGGCGAGTCCACCATAAACGCTTCTGCGCTATTGAGAACCTTAATTTCACTCAGGTTGCGGCGAAATTGCCGGGGGGTCGAGAACAGGGCTTCTGCTTTGGCCGCGGCGGCATCTGGCGCCAAGAGGCCCGCCAGTTTAAACCCCAATCGGTGGGCGGAGAGATTCAGTTTAAATGCGAACGTTCGTGCCTTTTTTTGCCAGTTAAACATCTACAGAGGACTCCTTGGATTATTTTTGAATGCGGATCGCTAAGTCTGAAAATAAATTGCGTGCGCGCTGCAAGGCCTGTTTTTGGCCGAGCAGACGCACATAAAAATGAGCGGAGAGCAAGAGCCCATAGACTTCTTGTACCACTGTGGCGGGATCCAATTCGGGCTTAAAGTAACCGGCTTCTTGGCCAAAGACAAAGGTCTTTTCCAAAACGCCAATCCACTCTTCCTGAATCCGCACCAACTCCTCGCGTACCGGGCCCGGCTGATCATCGAGTTCTATGGCCGATGCCACAAACAGACAGCCGCCTCGGGCCAATTGTGAGTCGGAGAGACCCCATTCCAGCCAAAATTCAAACAGGGCTTGAAACCGAGGTACCCCGCGCGGCATTTTTAAAGCTGGGCGGCTGACTTTTTCGGCAAAGAGCGTGGCTGCGGCCCTTAAAACCTGAATTTGCAGCTCTTCTTTGGAGCCAAAATGGGCAAAGAGACCACTTTTTGACATCTCCAAAGCACTTGCCAATTGGCCAATGCTCAGGCCCTGCAGGCCAATTTTGCTGGCCATTTCGGTCGCTTTATCCAAGATCAGCTGTTTGGTGAGTTTGCCTTTTTTGATCTGGTTTTTCATAGTTTAATTATAGAACGAACGTTCGTTTTTAAGCAAGCTTTTGTCTGTTCATTTATTTCAGCTTTTCCCGCTCCCGTTTTAAAACCTGATCAATAATTTGGGGCTTGAGCAATCTGCCAAGATCGCACTTCAGCAGTTTGAGAACCAGTTGATCATAGCTCAAATTGAGGGCCTGGGCCGTATTGCCCAAATGCCAGAGTTGTTTTTCAAGGCTTTGCAAGAGCCAAGCTGTTTGAATTTGAGCCTCGGAAAGCCGGCAACTTTTAAAATAGACACATTTCCCGCTCTGGCTCAGAATCAGTTCGCCCATATGCGCCTCAGGGGTCTGGCCCGCTGCCAATTGGGAGACAAAACGCAGCAATTGGTAAGGCCCCAAATCTTGCACAGCTTGGGTTTCAATTGGCATTTCGAGCAAACCGGCGGCCATCCAGGTTTGGAAATGGGCGATCCCTCCCCGCAGGGCTTGCAATTCGGCTTTGAGTTCTTGCCAATTTTGGGCTTGGCTCTCCCCTTCTGACTTAAGCGGCTGCACGGCATAATCCAGGCGACTGTAATACCAAAACAGCTCAGCAAAGAGATCGCCAATTAAACTGCGGTGTAAAAAAGCATAATCACTGGGATGGGGATAGAGACAGATCATTGCCAGCGCATCTGCCACAAAGACCAACAGACCGACCTGCCCGGGATGCAGCTCAAAGATCCGCAGGGCCGTTTCCAGTCCTTCCAAGGCATAGCCTCTCAAGACACAGGCTTCCCGTGGAATAAGCCCCTCTGAGATCGCAGAGCGGCGATAGGTGTCGCGCCAATCTATCCCCGGCGCATTAAAAAACTGGTGTAAATAGCCTTCAATTCCGAGGTGCTGGGGCAAAAAACGCAAATGCTGGGCATCCAGTTTTTTGGCCATGCGTTCAAATTGCACGACAGGGGCTGCTTTCCAGCGTTTGCCATCCCGTTTCCCCGCGTCTTTGCCCCCTCCCTGTTTCTGCATTTGAGTGCCACTCAGGGCCTCTGGATCCCCAGCCGGGGTCCAGTTGAGGATATAGCTGTGGGGCAAATAGGCATAATAGGCCAAATCGTCTTCGACGCTGACGATACCGAGGTCGGCCTCGGTCTTGTGGCGAAACAGGCGCAGATCCGCCACCGGCTGGGGGTCGATCAGCGGCACCAGCCGAATACCTTGCCATACCTGGCTGGGGGCGGCTTGCAAACCCTGTTTCTGAAAGATCTCAGCCAATTGCCGTGTCTGCCATTCAGCCATGGACCGACCTCCAAAAATAGTCTTTGAGACCTTCTACACCCAGTTCTTGGCGGGCAAAACGCGCCAAGATCCAGAGCAGGCCAATTTTTTCGCCTTCAAAAATGCCCAACATCGGCAAATGGGGGCTGAGCGTAGAGGGGCCATAGGTTTGGGGTGAGATCAGCGGATTGAGATGCAGCAGGCGTGGCAGGGGCTGGGCCCAAGGGGCTTTTTGGATCGCATCCAAGACCCAATGTACCCCGCCAGCAGGATCGTTTTCGGCCCCATCGGAGACAATCAAAATATCGCTGGGGGCCCAGGCCAGCGCATCAATCAGGGTCTCGGCCAACGCGGTTTGGCCCTTGGCCTCTGCCAAGAGTGCATGTTCAGGCGGATGCAGCCAAAAAGCCCTGTATTCTTTGCTCAAAGCGGGCAGGCGGTAATGGGCCGCCAGGGCTGTGATCAACGGACGCAAATGGCTCTCTCGGCTGCCCCGGCTCGATTGACTGTTGTCGATAATCAACGCCACTTTGTCGATTTGCAGCCAGGGAATCTGGTAGCGTTTTAAGGCCCTTGCAACCATGTCTTCGAGCGGGTCCAATCCGGCTTTGCGCTCCGCCCTTGGCAGCGAGAGAATATAGGCCAAGAGCCGAGTGAGCCCGACTTTTTCGGGATTAAAATCCAATTTGAACTTGGCTGTCTGGGCCGAGGTTTGATGTCTTAGCTTTTCGTGGTCAGTCATCTGTTCTTGCATCAAAGCCAAAAAGGCCTTGCGGCTGAGATTAAAACGGGGAGCCAAGCCCTCGGCCACGGTCAGCGGCAGATGTTTGAGTGAATTTGCACTGTAATGGGCCTGGCGAAAATGCTCCAAAAAAGGCGTTTCAAATTTGCGTTTTTTCCAGTCTTTGCTGTGCAAAAACAGCTGCAATTCGGGGGCCAAAGCCAGGTGCCAATGGCGGGTGATCAGACGCAAATGGCGGCGGTATTTGACCGCATCAAAGAGCAGATTATCGCGCCAAGCAAGGTAGGCTTTGACGGTTGCACGGCTGCGGCGATTGTTGACCCGCGCCAGGGCCAGACCTGCAAAGAGCTTGAGAACCCGGTGTACGGGCAGATCCTGCAGGGCGCGGGTGATCAGTCCCTGCTCCCAATCGCGTTCTTGGCGAAGGGCTGTCGGGGTTTGCAGCAGATTGTGAATAATCCGCACTTGGTTGTGCTGATTGATCTCTTGGGCCAGGGTGGCGGCATAGAGCTTGCGGTAATTGGCACAGATATACAGATGCAAAAAATCCAGAGCGGCGCGTTGTTCGGAGGCACTGCTGTAATAGGTGCTCTGGCTGGTTCCGCTGATACAGCTGCTGAGAAAGAGCAGAATATCCCCGGTTTCAACCTGGGCTGTGAACTCCGCCATGGCACCTCTGTCTGAATCAGATTGAATAGGCCCGGGACAAAAGCACAGAGAGACAGACAATGATCGTTCAAAAGCGAGTTGCGGAAGTCCCTCCGAAGTTCCACGGGCCTGAAGTTGATTGTAACGCTTTTTCGTTACAGGCTCAAAGGGATGGCTTTTGCCCTTTCAAGCGCGATGTTTAATTTGCACACAGTTGGCGGCATTGAACACAGCTGCTTTCTCTTTCAATTTGGAGTAATTCCTGGGCCTGTTTCTGGGCCTGTGCCTTGGCTCTCTCAATCGCATCCATTTCCCGCGCACAGATCGAGACATCAAAGAAAGATTTAAGTTGCAACATTTGCTCATGGGCCCGCCATTGGCCAATCAGTGAAATGCCATAAACAAGCGCCATGCCCAGTACTGACGCAGGTATTGCCAATAAAGCCCAGGGGGGTTGCTCAAGGATGACTTGGGCACATCCGTACATCGCCACAAACAGCCCCAGCAAACCCATACTCGCTCCAATCGCCAAAAGCAGTGTCCACACATAGGGATGGGGGCCAAAATGGCCGTGTAAAAGGGTTCCCTCCTCAACATCCCTGGCTTGAACCATCAGGACAGGAGACCAATAATGACGGGCCTCTGGTTTGACCGTCACATGGATAAATGTATCTAAAACGGTTCCTTCAAACTGGCACTGAGGCTGTTGCAGGCGCAAACGAAACTTTTCAAAGGCTTTCTGGGGATGACAGGGCACCAATGTTTGAAATCGGGGTCTTATCCGCGGCACAGACATACACATTATCCCATCGAAATTTGATAACTTATTTTAGCTTTTTTAGAATAAAAAGTCACCCCCGGCCATTTCCATTCTCCATTCTCAATTCTCCATTCTCAATTATTAATGCCATTCCAAGTCGCCATGTTATGCTAAAGCACTATGAGTATCAGTTTTTCTGTTCACGAATTCAATCGACACATGCTCCAGCACCCTATTTGTGTGATTGGCACGATCTGGCTCGATGCCCAGGGCGTCTGGTTATTGGGCGATGACGATCTGCCTGCAGTCGAAATTAGCGATGACTTGGCCTGTGAACAAATGCGGGCAAAGGTGGCTCCTGCCCATGATTTTTTGGGGGAATGTCTGCTTTTTGCTTGGCTCAAAACCCATTCCTCACAAGTTGCCCCGACACAAGAGCAAGCTCCCCAATGGGTACTTGAAAAACTGTATTGGTTCTGCATCGGAGAGTTAGAACCTGAGCGACCTGTGTGGTCTGAGACCATTCAACTGCGTGATATTCCACCTGAATATGATTATGCGCGTTAGTATTTTTAAATGACAAACCGTGTTATGCTTTTGAAATAATAAAATTGTTCAAAAGCGTGGAATAAATTAAAAATTTTAATGCATTTAATCAAATAAAGAATATTGGCGTGATTTGGGTAATGGAACAGGCAAGCCAATTGGGCTTTGTCAATGGCGCGCCTGACTGGGCCAATCTCGGTCAAGGTGAACCCGAAGTGGGATTTTTGGCGGGGGGCTGCCCCCGGATTGAATCTTTTAAAATCGCCAATGACGATGACAGATATGGCCCGCTTAATGGCACCGAGGCATTGAGAACCACCATCAGCGATTATTATAACCGGCTGTATCGCAAGGGCAAACGCTCACAATACAGCGCTGAAAATGTCAGTATCGCCATGGGCGGGCGATTGGCCCTGACCCGGATTTTTAATATTCTCGGCGCAATCAAATTGGGGTATAAAATTCCAGATTACCCAGCTTACCAGGATATGATGCAGTTCCAGTCGGAACGGATCCAGTCTGTTTGCATTCCCACAGACCAAGCCAATAACCATGCGCTGCTGGCCTCCGAGTTTGAACATGCGATCAAAAGAGAGGGCTTAAATGCCTTTCTGATGAGCAATCCCTGTAATCCCACCGGCCATGTGATTCAGGGTGAAGAATTAAAGGCCTTTGTGGCTTTGGCTCGAAACTATGGTTGTGCGCTGATCCTGGATGAATTTTACTCCCATTATATTTACCAGCATGCCCAAGCGGCTTTCGCCCCTGTCTCGTCGGCCGCTTATGTCGAAGAGGTGAATGAAGACCCTGTTTTGATTGTGGATGGTTTAACCAAATCTTTTCGCTATCCTGGCTGGCGATTGGCTTGGATTCTGGGCCCGGCTTCTGTGATCGCAGATCTGGGCAATGCCGCCAGTGCGATTGATGGAGGCCCCAGTGTGCCAATCCAAAGAGCGGCCCTGCCTTTGTTTGAACCTGCTCATTTGGCCCAAGAAAGCCAGGCCCTGCGTACGACCTTTAGCCGCAAACAAAATCGGATGCGCACAGCCCTGCTTGAAAATGGCATGTCCTGTAGTGAAGACAGCCACGGCACATTTTACCTTTGGGCAGATATCAGCCAATTGCCCCCCCCGCTGAACCATGCCCAGGCCTTTTTCCACGCCGCTCTCAAACACAAAATCATCACCGTTCCCGGTTATATGTTTGACATTCGCCCCGCCCACAAACACAAGAGCTTTGAATTCAACCATTTTATCCGCTTCTCCTTTGGGCCCAGCGAAGACAATCTGATCGCGGGGCTCGAACGGCTGCACGGCTTCCTGCAAGGGCAAACATAAAATGTGCAGCACGCTGATCCCCAAGGGCAAACTTCTGCTGATTGGTGGACACGAAGACAAAGGGATCGAAATTGCTGGCGAAAATCTCAAGGTTCACAGCAAAAAAGCCACTGGCTCACATTTGGAAATTTTGAGCAGATTGATCTCGCGTGTTCCACGGGCCCATCACCGCATCGAAATTATTACAGCGGCTTCCTCGCTGCCGTTCGAAATGGAAAAAATGTACATCGAAGCTTACAAACAGGCTGGCTTTACCCAAGTGGGTATTATGAGAGTCGAAGAGCGCAAACAGGCGTGTGAGCCCGATCTGAGCAAACGGATTCAAGCGGCCCATGCGGTTTTTTTTACCGGGGGGGATCAAACCAAATTACTGGCTTTAATCGCGCAGACCGACTTGCTCAGCGTCATTCACAAGAAGTATTTTTCAGATCCCCATTTTATCGTGGGGGGCACCAGTGCGGGAGCGATGGTGATGCCCGAAACCATTATTACCGGTGGCTTGATTCACGAAGCTCTGTATTCCTCAGATATCAAAATGGCCACAGGATTTGGCTTGATCACGGGCCTGATTGTGGACACCCATTTTATCAAACGGGGGCGTTTTGGGCGTTTGGCCCATGCGGTGGGCTTAAATCCAGACTGTTTGGGGGTGGGGCTGGGCGAGGACACCGCTTTGCTCATCTCAGCGGGAAACAAAGCCGAATGTCTGGGTTCAGGCATGGTGATTCTGATTGATGGCCGCGAGATCGGCCAAACAAACATTCACAGCGCAGCCGGTTTAACCCCCATTGTGATCGAAAACCTCAAAGTGAGTATTTTGGCTGAAGGCAGCGGCTATTGTTTTAAAGAGCGCCAATTTTTACAGCAATTTCTTGAATGATTTTGCTTGTATTTAATCTTTTTTAATTAAGAATTAACTAAAGCATAAGCGTATTTTTTGACTTTGTCTGGGATACTTAAAGCAGCAAACCCTTTTAACAAGTGTCGATTCTAAATCAAGCGTAGAGAGAATTTCCCAAAATGAAAAAATGTCTGTTGCTTTCTGTATCTTTGCTGGTCATATCTGGTTTGAGTGCCTGTGGCACAACCCCTGTGCAGCCAGTGCAACAATCAGCCCCTCAGGTCAACGCCTTGCGCGCTTCAGCCCCAGAGGCCTCTCAGCCCGCCCGTTTGATGGAAACCTTTAAAGGGTTTTTGGGTTATCACACCAAATATGGCCAAACGGTTCCCCATGCCGAATTGATGATGGAAGTGAAATCTTTTTTCTTTAATTCTGTTTATCGCTTGAGCCAGAGAAGCACCCTGCGCTACAGCCTGCGCTATGAAAACTCCAACGATTTTGCCATGGGACATGTGCGTTTTGGCCGTGATGGCGTTTTGTATTTTGAAAATTACACCACCAATGGCTATAATTACCTTCGTTTGGGCACCTATCAGGCTTATGCCCCCCAAGCCAGTGAAGGCGAGCCGATTCAATTTCAATTGGATCCAAACTTAAAATTAAAAATGTCTTGGCCTGGCATAAATCCCATGGCCAAACACGATATCCAGATTTGGTCTAAAAATCCCTTGCCTGCCGTGCAAAAAACGCCCGCTGAATTGTTCTAAATTCGCATTCAGCCAGATAAATAAAGGCCCTTAGCCAGCAACGTTCTGCCGGTTGGGGGCTTTTCTTTTGCTCAAGCGGGGCAGTCTCAATTTATCATTCAAAGCCCATGAAAAAGCACCCGTTTCAACGGGTGCTGAGTTGTTGGCTTAAGGTCTATTCAAATTTGTATTCGATCGCATTGAAAGACTTGAGCTCTTCGGGGAAATTACTGTTGAATTTCTGCAGCTCGCCTTCACGGGAATGAGACCAGGATGGCCAAAACTATAAACCGGATTTTGCCAGACTTTTCAATTTTCTAAACCGTTAAACCCGGCACCTTCACACAGCACAAACCAGTAATCTTCGAGCGTTTTAAAGTCCACGCCACACTCTCCTCAAAAAAATGATTTATTTTTTGAGTAAACTTTGAATGCCAGCGTGAATGCCGCCCACTGTCAGTCCGCCCACGCCGCCCACCGCAGCGCCACCAGCGGCCCCAACGGCCAGGGTTTGCAAAGCGAAGCCGGCCGTAAAGGCCAGATTGGCAGGGGTGTAATTGGCAATTAAATAAGCGGCAACGGGCAAGGCCAACCCACCGGCAATGGCTCCGCCGATAGCGCCTTTTTTGGCATATTCAAGGGGCTGCACAGGGACTTTGCCTGTGGGTTGCGCTTTCGAGCTGGAACCAATCGAAGCGGAATCTGGTTGCAAAGAGAGACTCTCAAGCGGAGCGGGTTGGGTGTCTTTTACGGCAGGAGCAATAGGGGCTTTGCTGACTGGGGTTAATACAGGGGATGATTGAACGCTCAGGTTTCCCATGGGAATGACTCTCTCTTCTTGATTTTTCGCTATGACTTATGAGAGTTATATCTGCAAAATTGACCCAAATATTCTTATATTAAGCTTAAGAATAGTTAAATCTGAATTTAATTGTATTAAATAGCGTCCATCAACCCAGATAAATCACATTCATCAGGGCCTGTTGAATCCGCTGTACCTGACCATAGGTGCGCAGTTTGACATGGTTCTGTTTGGCCAGCACCAAGATCCAGCCCTCTTGGACGGCGTTTAATTGGCAGGTCTCTTCGATCAGGGTCAATTTTGCAGGCGCGATGTTTCCGTAGAGCAACTGGCATTGACCTGCCTGAACCTGAACCAGGATTTCGGCTCCCAGAAAACGGGCTTGGAAGACCCTGAAGAGCTTGATAAATGGATTTTTTCTGGGATTTTTTCTGACTATCTGGGCTGCCTCCGGTGAACATTCACGCTTGAAATTGCTGAAAACGGGCATTTTTGGTATGAATTATGAGAATGGACGGTTCAGCCATTTTATGTCAGCGCAAAGGTTTTTTCAAGCTAAATGGGGTTCCCTTTTTTATTTGGGGCACTGTCGAACATCTACTTTTGCCTTTGCGACATGTGATTGGCACTTTTCAACACGGTACTCAAACCAAAGCGGATGATCCCCGTTCCCCCCTTGGCTGTGCCTCTCAGGCCATTTACGAACGGTTTTACAGAAATGCCTCTTATCTTCTCATGTTAAAATCAAGAAACTTTCTTTCACGTTATTGGGAGGCTTAAACAGCTTGTTTGTTGACCATATTGCGATCTTAACTGCCGAACTTTGTCATCAATCAGAAAAACTCCCTCCCTACTGCCGCAAAGAGCCGATGGCCTCCTTTCCTGCCGAAGGCACAATGGAGCAGTATGTTGAAATGACAGAGAAGGCCCCCCGGCTGCTTTTTTTGCAACCCATCGCTGAGGGCCCTTATGCCCGCGCACTCAAAAAACGAGGCCCAGGACTGCATCATATTGGCGCAAAAACAACCTCACTCAAAGCGATCGTCCCACGACTCAGTGAGCAAGGCCTTTTCCTCCACCCGATTTCAATCGAGACGCTGGCGCAGGGGTTGGTTTGGCTATGCAAGCCCGGATTGCCCTTCTTGATTGAATTGTCTGAGGGAGAGGCCCTTGCTGGGCAGGAATTCTTTGAAGATTTTGTGTTGGGCCTGCCAAGCCATACCCAAATTCCCGACTCCGCGGAGCCCTTCTTCTCAAATCTGCGCATAATAGCAAATGCATCCGCCGGACTGACCTTGAATGCCGGCAATCGCCAAATACACATTCCGCTGTTATGAGCTTGTCTTATGCTGCTTGCTGTGACGAAAATAGCCGAAAGATGCTTGGCCTGATGACATGATCGGCCATCTGCAAAAGGGAGTGCTTGTTGCGCTCCTCTTCGTCATGGGGGATGTGAGCACACGGGTTTAGCTTTTTCGTCAGAGACAACCGTTCGCCAAGCGACAAACCAGAACATTTCGCTCATCTAAACGGGGCTGTGGCTATGACAGAAGTCTGGCTGTCCCTGATGCCGTAATCAGGCCATGGCAACAGAGGGAAACCCAATCACCATAACGGTTAAGCTTTGGTTAAAATAAGCATGAAATTTAGTTGAATATGCGATAAACTCTAAATGAGCATGATTAAATTAAACCCTTCTATCCAAGCTTCTGCCCCCGTCGCATTGCCGCAAAAGGCATCCTCATCGGCTGGAACTCCTCGGTCTACTCAGACTGCTCCAGCTCAGCAGACCTCTGTTCATATTCTTCCAGATGCAGTTCATGTCAACTCCGCTCCCCGCGCCCCCAAAGCCATGGCGCCGATCACATTTACGGATCTGCCAAAACCTGAAAGCCAAGAAAAAGACGGCCCCTGGAAAATTAAGCGCGTACATGTCAATGCCGGATATATTGCGCATCACAGCATCATGCACACCGGCCCGATGCAGATCAAAAATGACAAATTTAATACAGATGTCGAGATTACGGGCATCAAGCAGATCCCGCGCTACAATTGGGAGTATATCAACCCCGCATCGGGGGGGCGTTTTGCCCCGGATGAACCGCAAAATGTCGTGGGCGTGAATATTGAATTTGCGAATAAATTCGGTCTCGAACTCGATGCCAAGCACAACAAGGTGATCGTCGGTGATTACAACCAGACCGTGCATTTTAATGGCATGATCAATGGCGTTCATGTCGACCATGATGCGCCTTTGAACACCTTCATGCAGCAGCATGAGCAAACCTATGCCAATGAGCAGGTTTCAATACTCGCAACACGTCAATTTGATCTGCCGGCCCCCAAAAATCACCGTTTATCTTACGTCGTCAAAGCTGGCCCCAGCGTGATTATGACCACGACCCGCACGACGGTTTTGAATGGCAACCAATTTGATCATACAACCTCTTCCTTTGCTGTCGCAGGTTGGGGGGCCACCGTTGAAAATGGCCTGAGATACGAATTGGGGCCCAAATTAGGCCGGGTCGGGATAGAAGCTGCTTATGCTGTTTCTTATCTGGACTACAGCAAGTATTCGGTTGTGGGTGGCGGCACCGGCAGCCATGATGCCGTGGCGGGACAGTTTACCCTCAAGCTGACCAAAGCCTTTGAGTTGAACCGGAATAAAAAATCCGACTAATAAATTGCCAGCTCACAGCCGGGCACAAAAAACTCGGCAACAAATATCAGGCCTTCGCGCTCCCAGCGGGCATAGTGCATCGAGTACAGATATTGGGGTGAGTTTCCTGACTGCACAGGCGCACCCAGCCAATGACTGATAAGTTGCTCAAGCCCGTCACAGGCCTGGGCCGGTGGGGTGACCTCGATACGCTGCAGATAACCTGAAGCATGGAGCAGATAGACACTGGGCCAGGGCTTTTGTCCAAGCCAGCTTTGGGGCAAGCTATAGCGGAGCCAGTCTTCGTGTTTCACAGGCTCGGGCAGCGGAGCAAACAGCTCTGCCATGACCAGAGGCCGGGCGGCAAAAGCCGCAGGCAGGTTCAAAGGCAGCAGTGGTGGGAGACCGGGCTGGCTGGTGCTTGCCAGAGCTGCCAGACTGAGCAGGGCTTTGTACATACGTGTGACTCCTTACCCATTATGCTCAATCATAACCGGCTTCGCTTTTGTGCTCGCTTTTGTTTTAACCAGAAATCCAGTTCTGTTTCGAGCTGTTCAAAGGGCAGGACCCCATTTTTGAGCATCAGATCGTGAAATTCCCGGATCTCAAAATGTTTTCCCAAGGCCGTTTGGGCTTTCTTTCGCAGTTCTTTAAAGCGCAGCTCCCCAATTTTATAAGCCAGGGCCTGGCCCGGCCAGGCCGTGTAGCGGTCGATTTCTGATTGAATATCCAATTCGGAATTGGGGGTGTATTTGCGCATAAAATCCACGGCCTGTTGGCGGCTCCAGCGCTTGTGATGGATACCCGTATCGACCACCAGACGACAGGCCCGCCAGATTTCAAAGGTCAACGCGCCGTAATACTGGTAGGGATCTGTGTACATCCCGGTTTCTGCCCCCAAACTCTCGGCATAGAGGGCCCAGCCCTCTGTAAAAGCCGTCAAACCTGTGTGTTTGCGGAAAAAAGGCAAATGTTTGCGCTCTTGGGCAATCGCAATTTGAAAGTGGTGCCCAGGCACCGCTTCATGCAAGGTCAGGGCTGTCATGGTGTATTTGGGGCGAGAAGGCAAATCGTAGGTGTTGACATAAAACCAGGCAGGCCGGGAGCGATCTTCCGGGGCTGAGTAATAATAGGCCTGTGGGGCAGATTTGGCCCGGTATTCTTCCATTTCTTTTAATTCGCAGCGGGCCAGGGGAAGGGTGCCAAACAATTGGGGCAATTTGGCATTCATCTGATCCAAGATCTTCTGGTAACCGGCCATGAGGTCTGCTTTCTGGGTGTAGTAAAAACGGGGATTGGTTTTTAACGTGTGGTTGAATTCATCCACAGTCTCTTGAAAACCCAATTGGTTTTTGACTTTCTCCATCTCAGCGCGAATGCGTGCCACTTCTTGCAAACCCAAGGCATGGATCTGATCGGCTGTCATGGCGGTGCCTGTATGCGTTTTGATCAAGTGGGAATAGCGTTTCTCACCATCGGACCAGGTCCAGATCCCTGGCATTTCTGGGGCTTGGGGCAGATATTCCTGCTGAATAAAAGTAAACAGCTTTTCGTAAGCAGGCATCAGTGATTGTTGAATCAGGTCTTTGAGCGTGCCAGAGAGTTGTGCTTTTTCGGCCGGAGACAGCCCTGAATCGGCCCGCAAGAGGGGGGAGTAAAAGGGACTTTGCTCTGGCTTGAGGGCGGTGATGCGGGAGATCTGTTCGAGCACCTGTTCGACAATGAAGCGCGGCATCAGCCATTTTTTTGCCATCCCTTGGCGCATATGGGCGATTTCGTTGTTGACCTGCTGCTCAAAGCCCCGCAAGCGGGCAAGGTATTTCTGGTAATCGGCCACGGTCTGCAAGGGCTGACTTTCGATGATCTGCGGGAAGTCGATATGCAATCCATGTTGCTGGGTGATCGGGGTCAGGTGAAACTGAAACGGAACTTCTGCCAAGGCCTCTGAGAGCATGGCTTTGAAGAGTGAATGGTTGAGTTTGTTTTCCGCGCTGAGGCCCTGGGTGGGAATTTTTTGCAAAAGCGACATCAGCCGGTGGAGATCTTGGATGCGGCTTTGAACGGCTTTTTCGGAGTTATCCGTCAAGCGGTCATCATAGCGGTGATCCCCTTCATAGGTCGCCCATTCAGGGTATTGGAACATGCTGTATTCCTGGTGATACTGAAACAGGCGGGCCAATTGCTGATTGGCATCAGCGGGGGCATGAATATACTGTTCGGCTTGAGAGGGAGGCATTAACGCTGCTTGGGTGTGGGGGCTCCCCAAGAACTGGATTCCTGTGGCCATTAAGACGGTCAAAACAATCCGTTGGGTACTTGTTTTCATGTGATCCCTCAAGTGTTGATGATGTGCTGATCGCCTCTCAAGCAGGGCCTTATGGGGGCCTTGTTGCGTCAGGCTTAATGTACTATAGCGAAAATGGGGCTGATTGGCACAATAAAGATAATTCAATATGATCCAGCACCTGGCCAAAAACTTCGTGTTTATTTTATCCCTTGGTTGTTATATCATCTCCTTAAATTTATACGGTTTAACCCCCCAAGGGGAATTTGGTGGCAATACGGGGTTTGAATGTCTGTCATTGGGGTGGCTCGGTTTCTTCATGCACGTCAACCTTTTTTGGGCCTGGACAGCCAATATTTTTTGGGGAATGGCCGTGTTACTTTATTTCTTGATAGAAATCAGGCCATTCCCTTCCAAGAAACTTTGTTGGTTTGGGGCCGGCATGACACTCTTTGGGCTTGCTCTCTCCTCGCAGGTTTATTTCGTCCCGACCTTCAAGATGATGAAGCGTGCTTGTTGTTCCTATGACGTCACCATTGTTCCTGGACCCGGAGCCCAACTGTGGATCGCCAGTTTTGTGGTGCTGATTCTGGCCTTTGCCGTTCAATACCTCAGAAATAGGCGAAAGTTAAAACAAGGTCCGCATTGGTGAGAATTTGCTTGGCTTCTTCAATCAGAAAAGAGTGAATCTGGTCTTGCCTCCCCCCGACTTGGTCGGCCAGTGCCCAAGCTTCAAGCTTGCTACCCGCAAAGCCCCTTATGTTTATGCTTGGTGTTTACGCTTGGTGTTTACGCTTGCTCCAGTTCGGCGGCCCAGGCGGCTAGCAGAGGCCCGATCGGCGATATCGGCCCCTGATAACGGGTAAAGATCCAGACCCCCCCGATTTGCAGCTCTGAGATGTGATGGTCCTGCCAGGCCTGACGAATCTCAGGGTCCGCGCAGATTCGCCGGGCGGAATCGCTCAAACGCCAGGGGCGGCTGGATTTAAACGGTTGCGCCGGATCCAGGATTTCTGGATCGTCGAAATCAGGCGATTCACGGCTATCCGGGCGCAGCAGCACATAGTGAGAAGCGATCGTATCGTCATAGGTACCGGTTTTGAGCATGACGACAATCGACCTGCGTTGCGTCAGAGACAGCCGGCGATAGGCGCGGACGAGCGCGGACGTATTCACATAAACCGCAGGCCAGTCCGGCTCGCCGGCGAGATATTCTTCCTTGGCACCCAGCTGGACGGCTCCGAGGCTGAGTTCAGAGACCAGATCCGCATACAGAGGAGCCATCGAAACACCCGCAGGCGTGTAGTAATTCAGCTGATGCGCCTGACGATTCAGCTCTGAGGGTGTCCAGGGTTCAGCTTGAGACGGTAGCAAGATCTGGAGCACCATGGCGAGACAGGTCAATAAGCAGCCTTCATTTCCGATCGTATTGCCGTCGTCAAACTCTCGCAACAGGCTTTGTGCTTCCTTGAGAGATCGGTGATTCAAGCGGGAATGGGCCTGGATCACGCGCTTGCGATCCCACATCACCTCGTCTTTCCATCTGGGATCGTCCTGCCGGTAGGGCAGATCCTTCAGGTGAGCGCGCATCCAGGCCTCATCCGCGGCGGAAGACGGGGTCTCAACGGCTTTGGCTGTGGCCCACAGGCCCGTCAGATTAAGCAGGCCCTGGGCCGCCAGCACATAATAAGCTCCGCTTCCAAACAAGCGTTTCAAAAAAATGGCGCGGCTGCTGATCTGTTTCATCAAAATAAGTTCCTGAATGAGATGTGCGTTGCGAGACCACATGCTAAGCGGCAGCCCCTTCTCTTTGGGGCCATTGATTCTGATTTCATACCCTGAGATTACCCGATCAGCAGCAAAGGCTTTGCTTGGGTGCAGATGGCATTCGATCATACTGAATTTATAGCATCAAGCAAAGGTTTTTTCTACCATCCAGCGCCTCACTGGGGTGCGGTTTCCGCTCTGGCTTCGTGATTGACATCTCCATTTGGATAATAGAGAATTGAACATGATTAAGAGAAGCGCCAGACAAGACTCCACTTACACAGCTGCATGGCCCACCATGGGCCTGTTTATTTTTGTCACCCTTGGCTTTGCTTGGATTGTTCGAGCTGGAATGACCCATCAACTCCCTTTGGGGATGTGTATTCTTTGCAATACGATCCTGCTTTATCTGAATTTTACCGTTCTTCATGAAGCGGCCCATCGCAATATTTTTGGAAAGAAAAAATCTTTGAAGGGTCCTGAAAATTTGATTGGATGGATATCTGCGCTCTTGTTGACCGTTCCCTTTCCCGTCTTTCGCCAAATCCATCTGACCCATCATGCTTTCACCAATGATCCCGTTAAAGATCCTGATTATTGGGTCGAGGGCGATACCGTTATCAAACGCTTAGTAAAATTTATGACGATTATTCCAGCTTATTATTATCATTTTTACCGTTTGAACTTTAAAGAGCGTAAAAGTCAGCAAAGACCTCAGATGATCATTGGCTTTATTTTTGTCTATGTTTTAACGTTCGTCTGGGGCCTGACAATGGGATGGCAATACCCCTTGCTTTTTTGGTGGTTGCCCGCTTTTTTTGCCTCTACCATTTTGGCCTTTGGGTTTAACTGGTTGCCCCATCACCCACATCATTCAATGGAAAAGTATCATCACACCCGCATCTTTGACATTCCTGTGTTAACACCCCTGCTGATGTGGCAGAATTATCATCTGATCCACCATCTTTACCCTGGGATTCCCTTCTATTTGTACCGGCGACAATATCTTCAGGACAAACCGATGCTTTTAGAGCAGGACGTTGTAATTTTTAAAAATAGGCTGTAAATTCAATCCAGGTAGATTCAGGGATGGAAGCCTTTTTTCAGCTTCACAATCTTCACAAATCTGGTTACTGTAGTTTCGGAGATTTTTGCATGAGCAAAGAGAAAGGGCGTATTCTGAAAGGTGTCTAAGCATCTCAGGAGGTACGCCCTATGGATATTTTACAGGATTTTATGCTGAAGTTTGAGTCCGTCTT
>JBIKWL010000098.1:0-20969 GCA_044356335.1 Candidatus Sericytochromatia bacterium | reverse complement strand
AATCAGGCGATAACTCAAATGGGCATCGTAGCGGGTAAAGCCAAAGGCCCCATAAAAAAAGGGCATGGCCGCAGAGCCCCCCAAGTTAAAGTTATCTCCCAAAGGGATTTGCAGGGCCACGCCTGGGGCCGTCCCCAGACCCAGGCGCAGCTTTTGAATGTCTGCGCCTGGCATGGTGGAAGCGTGGGCCTGGGACACGCATAAGCCAAGCGATAATAAGGTGGTGATTGAGAGTAAAACTTTCATCTTAATAGCTTAACCACTCTGCCCCTGCTTGGCAATTGGACTAAGTCTCAAATCGGACTTCAATCTGAAAATTCCAACGATTGACTGCGGTAGCGCTGCCGCATACTTTTGTGAATTTGCTTCCAGCGCCGTTTCTCTTCGATTTGGGCCAATGCGTCAAATTTGCGTCGGTGGTGGGCATCTTCGCGTTGCAGTTTGCGAAAATTGTTTAAGCGCCCGATATCGATTTCATCAGCCGCCAAAGCGGCCTGAATCGCACAGCCTTTCTCTGCTTCGTGTTTACAATCGCGGAACCGGCATTGCTGCGCCAACTCAACCAGTTCGCCAAAGGTCTGATCAATGCCTTCTCCGGCATCCCAGAGCTGCAATTCGCGCATGCCGGGGGTGTCGATCAAAAGTGCACCTTGAGGCAAGCGCAACAATTCGCGGTGGGTAGTGGTGTGTTTGCCCTTTTCGTCACCTTTGCGCACGCCGCCCGTGTCCATCAAGGCCTGCCCACTGAGGGCGTTGATCAACGTGGATTTGCCGGCCCCAGACGAACCCAGCACAGCCAAGGTTTGGCCAGGTTGCAAATAGCTATCGAGGGCCTGTAGTCCTTCGTGGTAAAGCGCACTCAAGCGGTAGACAGGGGTATCGCCCACCAAGTCACGGACAGCTTGGAGCTGGGCTTCGGGATCAGGGCTGAGATCCTGCTTGTTTAAGACAATGACAGCTTTGGACCGACTGTCCCAAGCCAAACTCAGGTAGCGCTCTAATCTGCGCAAATTAAAGTCCTGGTTGAGGCCCATGACCAAAAAGAGAGTGTCGACATTGGCTGCCAAAATCTGAACATCGCCTTTGGCCCCTGAGACCTGCCGACGAAAACAGCTCAAACGGGGCAAAGTGGCATGAATCCGAGCGGGGCCATCCGATTCTTGGCTATAGGCAACCCAATCGCCTACGGCGGGGAAGTCCTCGCGACTGCTGGCCAAATGGCGGTATTTACCGGTCACTTCGCCAAGGACTTCAGCCAAAGAAGTTTGCAATCGGTAGCAGTGGGTGTATTCAGCCAAAACACGGCCAGGCAATAAACCCTGATCGGCATATTCGCTAAACAGCGCCTGAAAATAAGCGTTGTAGCCCCATGGGAGCAAATTTGAAAAAGGGGAAAAAGGGGGTTCGAAAGACATGGATTTCTCCTGATTAATGTGGGTGTGTTTCCCCACTCAGGAGCAGACTAAACTAGAAACTGAGCAGGGAGGAAAGGGGCCAAGATGAGATTGGGTTAAAGGCTATCATTGACAATTTCCTCCTTTTTTTGCGAATTGTTTTCTCAGACGCTGGGATGAGAAAAAAAGTTCCGTCTATTAAATTATTTTGTTAGGGTACTGCTGCTGAATTGCTGCATCTGGGTATCCAGCCATCGCAAAGCCGGAAAAACAGAGGCGCTGATGATAAACACCAAGAGCAACTGGAAAATAAAACTTAAAAAGTCATCCAGCTGGTGTAAGGGAAATAGTCTGTTTGCGACACTCATGGGCAACTCTTGGGGTTTGGCCGGGTACTGTTTTTGGGGCCGACTCACACTTTGGGGCTGAATTTGGCTCACAGTTTGATTCACACGCATTGGAAGTGGTCACTCCTTCCTGGGACAATTGAACTGATGAAATAAGCATAACTCAATTATTAACTTTTGTAAAGTTTTGTATAGTTTTTTATTGTTTGGGTAATGCGGAATATATCAGGTAGGTTGTTTCAGTTGGGTTAGAATTGGGTATAGAAATGCTAAGTCAGAGGTGCTAATCCTAAATTCCCGGGGGGGGTGAATGGGCAAAGAGAGTCCAGTCACAGCAAAACCCGTTCAGATTCCGCTACAATAGAATAAATCTTGATGGCTGTGAAGCATGAGTGAAAACAAAGACAACGCACAACGCAAATATTGCCTGAACTGTTTTGCCATTATCGAAGGGCAATTGTCTGACTGCAGCCATTGTCACTATCCCCAACCCCAAAGCTATGACCTGCGCTATTTGCGTCCCCAATTTCGACTCTATCGCCAGTATTATATCGGCAGAATCTTGGGCTGTGGCGGTTTTGGAGTCACCTACTTGGCCTATGACCGCAATTTGGGCACCAAGGTCGCTATTAAAGAGTATTTCCCGACCTCTTGTGCCAGCCGGGCTGCGGATGGCATAACCGTTGTGCCCGCTGCCGGGCAAGAAGGTGAAATATTTCGGGTCGGCAAAGAGAAATTTATCGCAGAGGCCCGGCTTTTGGCCTCTTTGCGCAATCACCACATCATCACGATTCGCCACTTCTTCGAAGACTGCAATACCGCCTATTTTGTGATGGAGTATTTGGAAGGCCAAACCCTGGATGCCTACTTAGAGCAGAAAGGCGGCAAATTGCCGGCCCCGGAAGTACGCAAACTGCTTTTCCCCATGCTTGAAGCCCTCGATGAGGTCCATGATCGCAATACCTTTCACCGCGATATCAAACCCGAAAATATATATATGACCCGCAAAGGCCAGCCGATTCTTTTGGACTTTGGCGCGGCCCGTCAGCAGATCTCGGGCAGCACAGAGTCGATGCTCTTTTTGACCGAGGGGTTTGCCCCCTTAGAACAATATGCCAGCAACGGCATTCAAGGCCCCTGGACAGATATCTACGCCTTGGCTGCCACCTATTACAAAGCCGTCACCGGCATGATTCCCCCCACGCCCCAAGAGCGGCAGCAACAGGATCTGCTTTATCCGCCTTCGCGGTATGGGATTCAAATTGCCCCCGAAGAAGAGCGCTGGCTAATGAAAGGCCTGGAACTCAAATGGAGCAACCGTCCTGAGAGCATAACCGAATGGCGTATGATGCTCGAAGGCCGCCCCGAAGACGAAGAGTACCGCAAGCGCAAAGAACAAGAAGAGACCTTTATCAAGATCGCGATTTTGCCCAAATTGGCCGACAAGCTGCTGACCCCCGCCGAAGAGCAAGAGGTCTTTCAGGCCGCGGGGTATATGAATATCAACGGCGACCGCGTGCGATTTTTGATCGACAAGGTGCTCGAAAAAACGGGCTCGCGCCGGGGCGACCCGATTGCGGATAAATTTGTCGAGGGCTGGCTGAAAAACCTCTACGCGGATGGTTAAACTCCCGCCGCTCTGAGCTATAATTAACCCATCTTCCTGCTGAGAGAGTGTGTTTTATGGCCACCCCTGTTTCTACGCCCGAAACCCGCGTCAATCCCCACGGTGAATCCCGACTCTATTTGCGCACAGAGCAAATTCCACGTTTTTTTGAGGCTTTCGGCAACTATTGTGAAACAATCAAAGCCAAGGCCCGGCGCAATTTTTGGATCACGATGGGCATTTATCTTTTCTTCTCTTTTTTGAGTTTGTCCTATCTGATGGATGAATTTGATCTCGGCGACGATGAAGAAGGTGGAATCATCATCATGGCTTTTATTGCCCTGGCGATTGTCTTGGTGGTGATGATTGTGATGTACCGGGGACGCCAGAAAAAACATGGCTTGTTACATGCCCGACAGCAAATTTTGAATCAGTTTTTTGGCTTGATTCAAGCCGATTTACATCCAGAATCTGGACTCAAAGGGATTCTCGATCATGGCAAACACGCCGCCAATCACGTCTACAAAGAAAAAACCAGCCCCTATTCAGGAGCCAAAAAGAAATATTATAAATTTCCCTGGGCCCGCCTCAAATTCACCTTGATTGATGGCACCTCCTTGCGTTTGGAATGCCTTGATAAAATCAAAGACAAAGGCGGGACGGTTGTGCGTTTTGAAGCCATTCAAAAAGCCAAACTCCAGCCCAATGGCCTTTTGTATCAAAGTGAAAAAACCCTGATTCCATTGCGGCGATCTTTGAGCTTGAGTGAACAGGACCTGCGCGACAATGCCGGGGCCTGCGGTGAAAAAATACTGGAAAGCCTGAAGATCAGCATGCGCCAATGGGGGCCCAAACAGGAACTGAGCTTGCCCACAATTGCTGAAACAGCCATGGATGTTAACGTGAATCCCTCCCCTCAGGCCGCTGCCAATGCTGGGCGCATTGTCTCTTCCACCCGTTTGCTTGCCTATCTCAACCAGAGTCAATTGCCGGGTTTGAACTATACCCGCCTGGCCAAAGGGGGCTTTCGCGTCAAATACACCCCGCCCACGGGCCAACCCCAAAACCTGACATTGAGCCTGAGCGAAGAAGGGGACCTGAGCTATTTGCGCCTCTTTTTGCCTGTGCTATTGCCCCAGGCCAAACCCGAAGAGTTGCTGCGTGCCAATCCTGCCTTGGCCTATGGGCGTTTTGCCGCATTGCCACAGGCTGAAGGCAAAGCCGCTGAGCTGTTTTTAACCAAAACCCTGCTCTATGCCACCCTTGATCAGGCTGAACTCGACACGGCCATCCATGGATTGGCCACACAGGGCAGTCAATTGGCCGAAGCTGGGGATTTGCCAGTCAAAGCCAAGGCATTTAAGGGGTTGCGCCAAGCGGGCTGGGAGCAATTTTTGCTGCAAGATGCGCTTCAAGGCGTGGATTCAGAGTTGAGCTCTCAAGCCAAAAAGTTCAGAATCATCTTGCCCATCTCTGAGCAGCGCAAACAAACTGTACATGTGCGCTTTGATCGGCAGGATCTTGAAGGTCATCCGATGATTGCCATTCAGTCGTTTTGTGGCGCGCAAAGTCCAGAATTGTATAAAATCTGTCTCGAAGAAAATGGCAAAATGGCCTATGGCGCCATTGGTCTGGCCAAATTGGGCAACGAAGAGATGTTTGTCGTCGGAGATAACCAATTGGCTGAAACCGCAGACCCTGCAGAATTGCGCGCGGCTATTCTGCAAATTGCCCACAAAGCCGACAATCTCGAAGCACTCCTCACCAATGCGGATCGGCATTAAATGACACTGAAACGAATTGGGCATGCCTAAAAGAAATGTATAAACTCGACCAATATTTGGGGGCTGCGCCCAAAAAACTCAAGCGTATTTTACAGGCAGAGGGGCAACCACGCCCCCTGAGCGTCAAGATCAAACTGACCTGGCAATGCAATTTAAAATGTGTGATGTGTTCAAAATGGCGGGTAGAAGGAAAAAAGCCGCCCAGACCCAGTTATTTTCAAAGCTGGGAAGATTTGCAGCCAGTTCTGGACGATCTTGTCTTGCTCAAGACCAAAAAAGTGCATTTTTCTGGTGGAGAACCGTTGATGTTTCCCTGGCTGGAGCAGGGGATTCGCTATTTAACAGAACGGGGCCTGCACGTGAGCCTGGTCAGCAATGGCACCCTCTGGAGCCGCCGCAAAGCCCAAGCCTTGGTGGATGCGGGTCTCAGTCAAATTACCTTTTCGCTCGACAGCCCCTTGCCTGAGACCTATCGCCGGATTCGTGGCCAGGACAGCTGGGAGCGTGTGGTTCAGGGCATTGCCAATACCCGTTTGGCGATCGAGAAGTCCGGTCGTTCTGTCTTGATCAAAGCCAACACAGTCCTGACCCAGGAAAATTTTCAAGAGATGTTATTCTGGCCCGAATTGGCCCATGAATTGGGAATTGACCGGATTCGTTTCTTGCCTGTTGACGATTTACATCTGGATACAGGTCAACAATTGCGTCTCAAGGCCCCTGAAATTGAATCGTTTAACCGGGAAATTGCGCCCCAAGTAGCGGAAAAAGCCCTGAAATGGGGCTTGATTCAATCTGCTGCAGAGGCTTATCCCTTTGGGCGCACACCAGCGGAGATCACGCACGCTGCCCAAGGCCATTATGCTTTGGGCTATTACGAGCACAATCTCTGTTTTGCACCTTGGTTGCACAGCCTGATTGCGGCCGATGGCTTGGTTTATGGCTGTTGTATGCTCAAAGGCGAAAAAGCACCTGTGGCCCAATTGGGACCCGAAGCGACGTTTAAACAGATCTGGTTGGGCCAAGAATACCAGCAGTTTCGCACCGAGTTATTGCAAGCACGACCGGCAATTTGTGCCCACTGTGATGATTTTCTGGGCGAAAATCGCTATTTGAATCAGTTATTACAAATCTAAGCCAGATTTACAAGCTTCAAAAAAACAGCTAAACTAAAGCAATCAGCAAACACATAACCGAATAGGCGATTATGGGGAATATCAGCGGGCAATTTAGGTCTCTGGATTTAGCCACCGTCAAGGCTTTGTCGGTGGCTGCCCGCAGTGGCCATCAGATTGAAGCCCATGAAGTTGCTGACATTGAAAAAGCCGCTGTCTTAGACGGACATTTAAGTACCGGAGAGCGGGATCTGATCCGCTTTTTGCGCGAAGGCACTCTCCAGGGCAAAGCCATCACCCAGTTTGATCTGTTTGAATTGGATCCCACCAGCGCAGATGGGGTTTTTGATCTCAGCCTGACCCCAGCCGGGGGTGTTCACTTGACCAAATCTGCTGCGGCACTCACCAACACTCCCACAGGCAGCGCTCTCCCCGCTGACTTCAAACAGGCTTTGGCCCCTCTCTCGGCCTCAGCGCAGCAGGCCCTCGCTGCGCTGCTTGCAAAGGCCAGTCCCACACAGCAACAGGCCTTGCTGCGCGCCATGGGCAATCGCTCTCCGCAGGCCCTGCAAAGCTTTGCCCAGCGTTTTTTGGCCCTGCCCCCCCAAGAGCAAAAAATAGCCCTGCAAGTGGCCGAAAAACTGATGCAAAAACCCGAACCAACTGACCTGCGCGATCAATTGCGGGCACAGATGGCTACAGTGCCGCCCGCTTCTCCCCCTCTGCGCACCGGAGAGGCCCTGGGTCGCAGTCTCAATGCATTGGGCTTGTACCTGCCCAATCTCAACCCCAATTCCCCGGCCAGTGAAGATGCCAGCAGCCGTATGCGCAGTTCTTACCTCAGTTATACGCCAGAGAGAATGAGCCCCGATGAACCCCATCATGACTATGTCCGCGGCATGATCAATCTGGCCCGCAAAGAGGGCTTTCAAATTGTTTTACAGGTTCCCCAAAATGCAGATCTGACCGCCATCAAACGCGATCTGATGGCCCAAACAGGTATCAGCGATCCAGCAGAATTTGACAAGATTGTCAGCTTTAAAGCCACCGCAAGAAATGGCTATGATTGGGGCGAAGATGGCAAAATTATGCTCAATGACAACCGCACAGTGCTCTTGCTGCCCAAAGATATGAACAAAAATGATTCAGATGTGATAAAAAGTTTGGCTGAATTGCGCACCTTTGTCCGCTCCAAAATCCCTTTGCAAGCAGGTTCTCCAGGGTTTCTCAGGGAAGGCTATCACACCCTTCGCCCCCAAGACCCTTCAATCCAGGGGAACGTCAACAATATTGAGCGGAACAATCACAGTCAGATTCACGATCAACAGACCCAAAAACCCAGGCAAAGAGAAGAGTCTGAGCGTCAAGATACGGGGGCACAGTTTGCCGCAAGCACAGGATTGACCGCCCGACAAACGCGTACCTACAATGAAGGGGGAAATATGCTCAATGGCACTCTGCCCAATGGTCAGCCCTTTGGGGTGATTGGCAGAGATGGTGTGATTGCCTCCACTTTTTTGCTTGAAAAAAAAGCCAGACAAAATCCCAAGGCTGTGCCAGAATTTGGCCGCAAACAGATTGCCGAGCGGCGTCAGTCCTTGGGCTGGAATCAACAGCCTTTGCCTGTTGAGAAAGAACAAGAATTAAAACAGACCTTGGCCCGTCTGCAAAAAGTCAGGCCCACGGCCACCCGTGAAGATGCCAAAAACTTTTTGGCCAAAATGGATATCACCAAAGATATTTTTGCCCAAGACTTGGGCATTCCCCGCCAAAATTTGGTCTTTGTCAGCCAACCGGGCTTTCATTTGGATATGCAAATGCGCCCATTGGCACCGGGTCAAATCCTGTTAAATGATCAGACGCAAACCATTGCCATGCTCGAAAAGGCCAAAGAAAAAACCCAGCCCGGCTCCTGGGAAGAGAGAGAACTGAATCAAATGTTGGCCAATGCCCGGCAGCAAGCAGCGCTGATGCAGCCCTTGACAGAAGAAATTGCCTCTCAATTGGCGGCCGCGGGGCTGGAGGTGGTGCGTGCGCCAGGCCAAATGGAAAGCCGGATAGAGAAGTTAATCGTTGAAAAGGACAGTGAATTGGGCAAGGCCTTGGGTCTGACAGAAGAGACGGTCTTTGATCCCCAGACGTTAGAACAGCAATTGGGAGATCTGTTGGTAAAAGATTTTCAAGCCAAGTTAACGACGTATAAGTCCGCTGCAGAAGCCCGCCAAGCAGCACAAAAAATTGCCCAAGACATGTTTATCCGCCCTGTGAATTTTATGAACGCCGTCCCTGGCAGCAGCAGTGGCAGCAATACCCAGTATTATGCCACCAATTATACAAGTATCGCTCCTTTGCGAGAGCAGTTCAGTGCATTTATGCGGGCCCAAGGCATTGACCAGGTCGAATGGATAGGGGATGGCCAAAAACCCGATCACCCCTGGCGCAGAAGCCCTGCTGAAATTTCTCTCAGTCGGGCCGGAGGGCTGGACTGTCGCGAAGTTCACGCCCAAATTCAGCCCAGCACTCAATTTGCCTAAAACCAGCTTGTTTTAAAACTCAATTTAGCCAACAAAAAACGCCCCAGGGAGGGGCGCCAGCTAGAGTTTTGATGGGCTAACCAGTGGACTTTTGAATGAATCCAGAAAAAACTGGTCTATATATAGATTAACATATGTATTTTAAGAAAAGATGACAGTGTTTTAACTTTAAAATTGAATTTTAAACAAGTTTATTTGGACGATTTTACAGTCTTTTCAACTGGTCTTTAATCCAATCCAAGCGAAGCTTCCAGGCTGTTTGAAAGCGTTTTAATTGTAACAAATAATCCCGGCTTTTTTGCAAAACCGCCCAGTTCATGAATCGGGCCTTTTCCTCGGGCCATTCTCGTTGGCGTTGGTCCCAATCGGTGCTGAGATTGAGCAAAGCTTGCTCTTCTGAGCCAAATTCGCGTTCAAGTTCTGAAGGGCTTATCTTGAGCCAGAGCGGCAGGCCCCAAGTCAACGCCCAATGGTAATACCAGGCGATGTATGCATCATAAACCCCAGCCAGAACCTGAACCTGCTCCAGCAACGAGGCTTCTTGTGCCAGGGTCTGAATGTCTGTTAATAAAGTGATATTCGCGCAGGGTGTCGCAGAAAAAAGCCGATCCAATTCCCTCAAAAAAACGGAATCCGGCTCCGCGTTTCGGCTCCAAAGCAAGATACTGACCTCGGCTTTATTTTGGGCCCAATCGGCCAGATCGGTGAGATACTCTTTTTCTTCTGGGCGCAGGGGATTTTGAACCAAGATCAGCAGATTCAAAGGCCTTTGTCCGGTCTCACAGGTTTCGATCAGTCCTTCAATTTCAAAAGGAGCTGCGGGGAGTTGCGGAAAAAGACCTGGCAAATCTCCGCCACTGATGACACCCGTTTCTGTCTGGGCCTGCCACTTGCGTAAATAACTTGCAGGTGGGTTATTGGCCAAGCCAATTTGAACCAGCGGAGAGAGACCCGTGGGGCGGTTGAAAGCAGGAAACAGATCGGGTTCAGGCTCTGGCAAAGACGGTTTCCACTCCAGTTCGAGGTTAATAAAGAGCCAATGCCAGTCAGGGTGCAATTGGTTTTTTAATTGGGGATAATAAGCCAAAAAGCTTTCTGCAGATGCGGGATCTGCCAAGGCCTCTAAAGCAGCAAAGACAGCCTGATTGTGTTCTGGTGAGGGAGCAGATTGAATCAAGACCAAAGGGGTGAGCAAAGTCTGCCAACGGCGATAGACAGGACGTTCTGCCTGGAGATTATCGAGACTTTCGACGATCGGCAACAGCGATTGCAGCAATTTCTGGGCCAAATCCCATTGGGATTGTGCAATGTATTCGTGTAAGAGAAATTCCCAGACGCGGGTTTGAAAGGGTTGATTGCGCAAGGCCAATTGCAAGGCACTGAGAGCACGTTTGGGAAACCCCTGTTTTTTCCAAGCCAAAGCCACCAAATAGGGGATTTCACCCAATTGAGGTTCGGCGATCAGGGCCCGAATCAGCCAGTGTAATGTCTCTGCAGGAGATCCCACCGAAAGGGAGGCCAGCCGTAAACAAACTTGCCACTGCAGCAGGGCCGTCAGTGGCTGCAGATCGACTGCCTGAGGGGGCAAGCTATAGCGGTAGCGGGTCTCCCACTCCACTTCAAAATGGGTATAGCGCTCGGGGTAAACAGGCAGGGTTTGCTCCCAGCCAGGGGATTGGACTTGCTTGAGTTGCTCGTAGACTACTTGATAAGCTGTTTTGGCGGCATTAAGCTCACGCAATAATTCCAAACACCAAGCCCGATTAAAACCCATCACGGGACTAGCGGGAGCAAGAGAAAAGGCCCTCTCGAAGGCCAGCAATGCCTCTTCGGCATTGCATCTAAATGTTTCGTTGAGAGCCAATTGGCCACCTGGACCCCAGCTGTAGGTCTCATGTAAGAGAAAGACACCCAGTTGATTGGATTGCTCAGCAGAAGTGGGATTTGGGTGTTGATTTAAGCTCAGAATGGCCCGCAAGGGGCCGTTGGGGGTGCTGCTGCGAAAGAGCTGGCGGGTCTGAAGCAACAAGGTTTCCTGCGCGTTCTGCGGATTTGGATTGCGGTCTGAAGCTCTCTGCTTTAAAAACGCGATCAGGTGGTCGATCAACCATTCAAATTGCTTTTCATAGCTGAATTTTTGAATCTGAAGCTGGCCAGCTGAGGCAATTTGTGACAGCTCGCTGGGGTGACGGAGATAATGGTCAATTTGGCTTTCGAGATTGGCGGGGGTATACAAAACACAACTCACGCCATCTTCAAGAAAATCCCGCACCTCGAGATTCTCAGCTTCGATCATCAGCAAAGCCCCGCAGGCCGGGGCTTCATAGGCCCGCATATTCATGGTTTGACAGATCGTATAATTAAACACGATTTTGCTCTGATTGAGCAATTTGACGTAGTCCTCACCATAAACTCCCCCACAGATTTGCACACGGTAGCGATCTGAGAGTCGGGCCAGCCGTTCGAGCAAAAATCCGCGCTGCCTTTGCACATAATGGTTGAGATTGCCGACAAAAGTCAGGTCATAGATCCGCTCCAAATCAGGCAAAAGGCGGTGTTTTAAGGGTTCAAAGGAAAAACCTGGCCAAAACACACCATGGCTGTAGCCGCCTTTTTCCATCCATTGCAAGAGGGCTTTGTCTGCCAAAACATGATCAAATTGACCGAGATAAGGCCAAAGTGTCGACAATCTTAAATTCCAATCACCGGGGATCAAGACCGTGGGAATCGGGCAGGATTCAATCCCCGGTGGAATAGCCTGGTAAACCCCATCCCACCAAACCAAAAAATCTGGCTGAGGCCCTGTCAGACGGGCCAAAAAGCTGGCAATGGTATCTGTCTGGATATCGTAATAGAGGTCGTAAGGGGGGCGAAAATCTTCAGCAGAGCCGCTCATAAAGGTTTGTATGCAGGGATGGCCCAGATAATTGCCAATCACACCCGGATTAAACAGCGGGCCGATCAAGATCCGAGGAAAATGTTCACGCATCTAAATGTTTTTTAGCGAACGGGGCCTTTGATTCGTTCACGTCGGGCCTGTAAATCGTGGCAGAGGGAATCAAAACCCGATCCAAGTAAATCCACTTCGCAGACATCAACAGGCAGCAGGGGAGTGGTGGTGGGGCCTTGTTCCAGACGTTCGAGCCAATCTTGATAGAGTTCGTTGATCTGCTCCAGATAGGTCAGGTCAATTTTTTGTTCGTAATCGCGGCCCCTTTCGACGATCTGCTGTTTGAGCCGTTCGGTTGAGGCGTGTAAATAGATAATCAGATCCGGCGGGTAAAGCAAATCCGTGACGGTAAAGAAGAGGCGGCGGTAGTTTTCGAATTGTAAATCGTTGATACAGCCAATATTGTATTGGTGTTGGGCAAAAATATGAAAATCCTCATAAATAGAGCGATCATGTATTACATTCGTGCCTGTTTTGAGCATTTTTTCGATTTCTTTTTGCTGAGACACCCGTTGACCCAAAAAATAGACCTGCATCTCAAAACAAATCTCTTTGCCTTTGCCGGCATAATAATCCGCCAAGTAGGGGTTGTCATCGAGATGTTCGTAAAAAGCGTGGAAATGGAAATGGGAAGCCAGACGACGGGTTAAGGTGGATTTTCCCACCCCGGTTGTTCCGGCAAGCACAATGTACATCGACATAGACTATCCGACTCCTTAAGCTTTGGTGGCGGGCTCGGGGGTTTCATGTTCTGTCAGTTTTTGAATTCGCACCTTGATGATGCGGATGCCATCCATGACCTCGGCCGTGAACAAGACCTGGTCGATCTGAATACTTTGTCCAACGACAGGCGCTTCTCCCAAGGTATTAAAAACCAATCCCGCCACAGATTGGCTGTTGGGCAATTCCAAATCGAGTGCATCGTTGACATCTTCGACACTCAGGCGGGCATCGACCAAAATGGTGTGGGCATCAATTTCCACCAATTGGGGCTGTTCTTCTTCATCGTATTCATCGCGGATTTCACCGACAATTTCTTCGAGCAGATCCTCAATCGTAACCAATCCGACGGTGCCTCCATATTCATCGGTCACGATGAACATGGGCATGCCTTTGCTCTGCATCAATTTGAGCACGGTATTGATCGGCTGAAATTCGTGGATATGGTGGACCTTGCGCACGCATTTGCCAACCGACATTTCGCCACTGTTTTCACGCAGGCGGGCCCGCAGCAAATCTTTGGTGTGCACGATGCCAATAATCTGGTCAATATTGTCGTGGTAAACAGGCAGGCGCGAATAACCTTCGTCACCCGCCATCAATTCAAGTGCATCGTCGATCGTCATGCTGTCTTCGATACAGAGCATATCCACACGGGGCGTGAGCACAGCACTGGCAGGGGTATTGTTAAAGTTGAAAGCCGAATGCACCAATTCAGATTCTTCTTTGTCCAACATGCCGGTATTGCCACCGAGATTGACCATTTGCAAGATCTCTTCCTCGGTAAAATCAGGCATCA
This sequence comes from Candidatus Sericytochromatia bacterium, assembly GCA_044356335.1. Taxonomy (GTDB): domain Bacteria; phylum Cyanobacteriota; class Sericytochromatia; order UBA7694; family UBA7694. The sequence goes on along the minus strand of JBIKWL010000098.1, from coordinate 7,723 downwards.
TCTGGCCAAAACGGGCCCCTGAGGCGTCCAACAAGGGGCGGGCGGCCCAACTCATAAAACTGACAAGCGGACTGAGCAAAAACATCAAGATTTGCAGCAGGGGCAACCAAGCATAGACAAAATGTTCGCGGTAGCGGTGGGCGATGGTGCGCGGCAGAATTTCACCGACAATCAACAAAATGGGCGTGGTCAAAAGGGTCAAACCGACAACATAGAGCCAGTGATGGGTGAATTGAAAGATCAGATAGGTCAAAAGGACCACAAATTGAATATCAGCCAGCCAATCGCTGATCATCAGGGCCAAAAGTGTTTTGTGGGGCTGATTCATGAGCTTCAGCAAATACGCTGAGCGTTTGTCGCCTTCATCTGTGCGCTTTTGTAAGCGGACGCGGGACAAACCAGCAAAAGCAGCTTCATAAGCGGTAACAAAAGCAGACACAAGCAGGCAAACGATAATAACACTGCTGATAATTAAAATGCGACTACTGTCAGGGTCCAAGTGAATTCCTTTCGCGCCTACGCTTGCGCTGAGCCAAAAAATTGCAAAAAATGACAAGCACAACTATAGCATATTTTGGGCATTTTCTCAAGTCTTGAGAAAGCCCAAGCAGGGCAAACCAACGTTTCAAAAACACAACCACCGTCAGTCAATTTTTGCTTAACAAAATTCTCACTCACCTAAATATTTCCTTAATATTGATCTTTGTCACCTCAATATTTCCTCAATAACTTAGACATTGATCTGGTGATTGCCTCAAATAGCATGTTAAGAATAAATTCATATGGAATCAACGTTTACGACCTATTTTGCATTCCCTTAGATTGAGGCTTATTTTATGTCCGCAACAGCTGGAGGCTCAAAAGGCCCTCTTCATCCCAAAACCCCCTTAACACAATCGAGAGCCTCTGACACACATCAACACGCCTCTCACTCTCAGGCAAGTCTCTGGGCGCTGGCCATAGGGGCAATTGGGGTTGTCTATGGCGATATCGGCACCAGCCCGCTTTACACCCTCAAAGAATGTTTTTTTGGACACTACCACTTGGCGTTAGATACACCGAATATTTTGGGTGTCCTCTCATTGATTTTCTGGTCTTTGACGCTGGTGGTCATGCTTAAGTATTTGACCTTTGTGATGCGTGCTGATAACCATGGCGAAGGCGGGATTTTCTCTTTGCTGGCGTTGGTCAATCAATCCAATCACGCATTTAATGCCCTGAGTTCTGCGTTGTTGATTTTGGCTGCTTTATTGGGCGCCTCTTTGTTATATGGTGATGGCGTGATCACGCCCGCCATTTCAGTCTTGTCTGCAGTTGAAGGGCTAGAAGTCGTCACTTCTGCGGCAAAACCGTTTACGCTGCCGATTACCTGCTTGATTTTATTCACTTTGTTTATGGTCCAAAAATACGGAACCTCCAAAATCGGAGGGATTTTTGGTCCGGTCATGATCACCTGGTTCGTCACTTTGGCCAGCTTGGGGCTGATCAATATTGTCAAACATCCCCAAGTATTACAAGCAATCAACCCACTATATGCCTTCCAGTTTTTTCAACTTCACCAATTTCATGGATTTTTGGTGCTGGGTTCAGTGGTCTTGTGTATTACCGGGGGTGAAGCACTTTATGCCGACATGGGACATTTTGGCCGCAAAGCCATTCAACACTCCTGGTATATTTTTGTCTTTCCGGCACTGATTTTAAATTATTTTGGTCAAGGTGCGCTACTTTTATTAAAGGGCAGCGAAGTTAAAAACCCTTTTTATGAAACCGCTCCCGCTTTTTTAATTCTGCCACTGGTCTTACTCGCAACTGCAGCCACTATTATTGCTTCACAAGCATTGATTTCTGGTGCTTTTTCTCTCTCGCGTCAAGCCATTCAAATGGGTTATTTACCTCGCTTGCAGATACTACACACATCCAGCGAAACTGAAGGTCAGATTTATGTGCCCCTGGTCAATCACGCCATGATGTTTTCCTGCCTGGGAGTGGTCTTGCTATTCAAAGAATCCACCCGCTTGGCGGCGGCTTACGGCATTGCTGTGACCGCGAATATGGTGCTGACCTCAATCCTGTTCTTATTTGTGGCAATTGTCTGTTGGCATTGGTCCAAATGGAAGGCAATTCCGCTGGTGATTCTGTTTTTGGTCTTCGATCTGGCCTATTTTGGCTCCAATGCGATCAAATTTATGGATGGTGGCTGGTTTCCGACGGTGGTTGCCCTGGGAATTTTAATCATCATGTTAACCTGGCGTGATGGCCGCAGAGAGCTATCCAAACAAATCAACAAGACGACGATGCCTTTGTATCATGATGCAGACGGCTCGTTGTCGCTTTACCCCCAGCCTGGAACTGGCCATTTGTATTTGCCCAAGCAGCTTCTGCAAGTGGCGGATTTACCTGTGGAATTTTTATCCACTGAAATGCTTGAAGACGTGATTCGCGTACCTGGTACTGCCGTTTTCATGGCTGTCTCACCAGGTCAAATCCCAACGGTCTTGATGCATCACCTGAAACTGAACCATGCCTTGCATGAACAAGTGATTCTGCTGTCTGTGGGCTATCGCGATATTCCCTATGTACCCACAACTGAAGCCTTGGAAATTCACAATCTGGGTCATGATTTTTATCAAGTCACACTTTGGTTTGGTTTTATGCAAACACCCGATGTACCCACGGCGTTGTTCAGTCTGAACCAACGTTTACACTTGCCGCTGAGACAAGAAACGACCACGTTTTTCCTGGGACATCAGACTTTGTTGACTGACAAGCACTATGCAAAAATGTTCAAATGGCGCAAATCTTTATTTGCCTTTATGGCACGCAATGCCACACCTGCCACCAGTTATTTTAAACTGCCCGCTGAGCGCGTGATTGAAATTGGGATGCACGTGGAACTTTAGCTGTCAATTTGCGGCACGATTCCTGATAAAATGATCCTCAGACTGGAGTCGACATGCGCGTTACCCCATCCCTGATTGTCCGTTTGGTGCAGATCAATCAGCCCCTGCTGAAGCAAAACTATCTGCCTTATGCTGCTGGGCTCTTACAGGCCTATGTCCAACGCCATGCCCCCGATCTGAGCCGCTACGTATTTTTGCCGCCACTTTACCAGCGTTTGCCTTTGCAAACCATGTTAAAAGAGCTGCTGCTGGCTGATCTGGTGGGCTTTAGCTGTTATGTCTGGAACAGTGAATATTCACTGGCCCTGGCGCGCCTGCTCAAACAGACCAAACCCGAGGTTTTGATTGTCTTTGGTGGCCCCCACGTGCCCGACCGGGCCAGCGATTTTTTGCAGGCCTATCCCTGGGTGGATGCCTGTGTACATGGCGAAGGGGAAGCGGCTTTTCTGGCTTTATTGGAGCGCTTGCCAGGTCGTGACTGGCATGATCTGCCAGGTCTGAGTTTTACCGATGCCAATGGGGCCTTTCATAGCACGGAGCAGTCCCCGCGCAGCCGCGATTTGAGTGATTTTCCCTCACCTTATTTGGCCGGGGTTTTTGAGCCGCTACTCAAGGCCCAGCCTGGCCAGGAATGGATTGCCCTTTGGGAGACCAACCGGGGCTGTCCGTTTTCGTGCAGTTTTTGTGATTGGGGCTCGGCCACCCAGAGCAAGGTGATTCAATTTCCCGAAGCGCGGCTGAGGGGTGAAATCGCTTGGTTTGCACGCCATCAGATGCAAATGGTCTATTGCTGTGATGCCAATTTTGGCCTGTTGCCCCGCGATTTAGATTTGGCTGAAGCCATGGTGCAAACTGTCCGGCAGCAGCGTTTCCCCAAGTCTTTTTATGTGCAAAACACCAAAAATGCCACTGAACGTGCCTTCCAGATTCAAAAAACACTCTGTGGCAGCGGCTTGAGCCAAACCGTGACCCTCTCACTGCAAACGGTCACACCCGAGGCCTTGAAGCAGGTACACCGCGAGAATATTTCATTGGAAACCTACCGGGCTTTGCAGCAGCGCTTTCGCGCCGAAGGCATTCCGACCTATACCGACCTCTTGATTGGCCTGCCAGGGGAAACCAGCGAATCGTTTGCGGCCTGTATCTCGCAGGTGATCGCCGAGGGCCAACACAATCAAATCAAGTTTTATCCGGTTTATCTTTTGCCCAATGCCCCGATGAGCCAACCCGCCTACCGAAAACAATACGACCTACAAACGGTTTGGCAGCCGTATAAAGCGCCTTATGAAGCTTTTTATCAGATTGCAGGGACGGGCTCTGAGGTAGAAGAAAAACAGGAAATGCTGATTGCGACAGCCAGCATGAGCCGCGCAGATTGGTGCGAAATGCGGATCTTGGCCTGGCTCTATGAATTGCTCTATTTTAATCGCCATTTATTGCAATTGCCACTTTTGCTGATACACGGTCTGACAGGCCTGTCTTTTGCCCAAATCTTTCAGGGCTATTTGGACTTGGCAGCAGGTGAGATCAGCTCGTCGCTCTTGGCTTTTTTGCGCCAAAAAGCCGAGGCGATTCAAACGGGTGAGCCCGAACTCTGTGTCGGGCTCTGGGCCCAGGGCCAAAAAGTCTGGCTGACCGTCGAAGATTTTCTGCTCACGGGCCTGATCTCAAGCGGGGCCCTGCCCACGTTCTTTGCCGAACAAGAGGCGATTTTTGCGCAAATCTTAGCGCGGCAAAACAAGACCTTGCCTGCGGGGGTCTTGACTGAAGCGGTGGCTCTGGCGCATAAATTGGCCCAATACAGGCTGCAACCTCAGCCTTTCAGCTATCCGCTCAGTACCAATCTCTGGGCGGTGTTTCAGGGGCTTTTGCGGGGAGAAATACCTGAGCTACAATTAACGCCTGAGACCTTTGTTTGGCCGTGATTCAAGCTGGTTTTAAATTTTGAAGGGGAGCTCAGATGCTTTATCTCGCTTTGCTTAGGGCCATCAATGTCGGCGGCAAGCGCATTGTCAAAATGGCTGAATTGCGCAGCGCTGTGGCTGAATTGGGTTTTTCTGAGATTCGCAGCTATATCCAAAGTGGCAATCTGGTCTTTGAAGCGGCAACAACGGATCGGGAGGGCCTGGCACGACAGCTCGAAGCCCATTTGCTCAAACACTGGGGCTTTGAAATTCCCACCGTGATTATTGAACATCAAGATTTGCAAACCATTCTGGCGGCTTTGCCGAACACAACCCCCGAGCAACGGCTCAATGTCTATTTTCTCGGAGGCCGTCCTGCACCCGAGGCCGAGGAGCGCCTGCAAACCCTGGCACAGCCCGGCGTGGACTGGCATTTGCTGCCCATGGCCCTGATTCTCAAAACCCCCAAAGATCTGCAAGACAAACGCTTAAACAATTCAAATTGGCTCGAAAAACAGCTGGGCACCTGGACCACCGCCCGCAACCACAAGACCACCCAAACGTTGGCTGCCTGGTTGGGGGTAAAACCCTCGCCCGAAAGCCTGCCCCATGGGTTATAATAGTTTAATGCGCTGACTTGAAGCAGGTACAGATCATGCCTTCAGAAATTCTCAAAGATATCTACTCGGTTCTACTCACCCGTTATCATCGCGAGGCCCAGTGGTTTGAAGCGGGGCCAGAGCAGACGGCTCTTTTATTGCCTTTGGGCACGGATCCCGATCCGGTTCAACTGCAACTTTTTTCAGCAGATGCCCCTGTGCGCTTACCCCAAGAAGATCACGCGCCCAGCACCGGGATTTTGTATTTTTTCTCTGAATTTGCCCTGCCGGGTGAAAATTTCAACAGTGCCGATCTGGCAAAACTCTTGTCTTACCTCAATTATATTCTGCCACTGGGCTCGCTCGAACTCTCTCCGGCCCGCAGCATTTATTACCGCTATGGTCTTTTAACCGAAGCCCCTTGGGTGGAAAGCCGCTCTGCCATAGATATTGTTTTGCTTTTGGACCAGCTCTTGCCACGTTTTAAGGCCTGGCTCGAAAAAATCTTAACCGGGCAGCCCCCGATCTCAGCGGATCTCTACCAGGAATTGCGCCACGATTTTCAGGATCTACTCAACCACCGCGTACGTTCGCGGCTGGCCCATCCTCCTGCCCGCAGCCTGCCCCGCGAGCGTCTGAGTGAAATTCGCCACGGTCTGGGTTATTTTGGTGTGGGTTTTACAGCCGTTGTGGCCAGCACCTTGCTCACCCCCTGGATTGGCAGCAGTTTGGGATTGGGGCTCGGTCTCTTGACCTTGATACCCGGATTTGGCCTCGTTTATCGCAGCCAAATGAATCACCGCAAACTCCACCGCATTCAAAAAAAACAGGCCAAGTTTAATTTTTATTTTCAGATTCTGGAGTCTGAGCAGACGCGGGTCAGCAGCCATATCCAGCAAATTCAAAGCTACCGTGATCAGAACGACTATTCTCTGATGCATATGCGCCAAAGCGCGCCAGAATCCCCCAGCCAATTGCTGCGTTTGCACACCCAATCCAAACAAATTGTTGCCTTTCAAGAGCGTCTCTTGCAGCGCAGCACCGATTTAAAAAAACGCAAAGCCGATTTAGAACTGAGCACCGAACACCTCAAATTGGAGCATCAGCTCTTTGTCTCAGGACTGGAGCCCAAAACCAATGCCTCAGTCATTGCGGCAGCCCCAGATTTACAAACCTTTGGCGAAGAACCCCTCTGGCCGCTTTTGCTGCGTCTGGCCAGCATGTTGAATTATCTCGATTTCCAGACCACCCCCTGCCCTCATCCCGAAGACCCGGCCAAAGGGGTGCTCTTGGTGGACTTACCGCAAAGACCCCAGGCCCTGCAAATTTCTGCCCTTGCCGATTGGTTGCCCGCAGAGGAAATACTCAGCCAGGTTCAGCAACTGGAATCGCAACTGGAGCCGCAGCAGGCTTCGCAACAAAGTATGATGCTCTGTTTTCAGGTCGGTCTGGATCTCACTTTGCCGCCTGAAAAACTCAACGAAACGGCGGAATTGCTGGTGCATTTTAATCGCTTTTTGCCGATTGGCGCGATTCAATTGCAACCGCAAACCCGTGAAATTGTCTTTCGGCACCATTTTGTCAGGCTTCAGGGTGATATCTCTAATTTTTTAATTATTGAAATCCTCGAAATCCTCAGCTTTTTCAGCCAAAAAATTGGCGAAAAACTCAATGACTTTTTCCACTCGGACAAGACCATGAGCGAAATTCTCAGCGATACTGAAACTGAATTTCTGTCTTTGATGAATTAAGCCCGCTCTTTACCCCAGCACAAGATTAGCAGTAGATTAGCACGAGAAAGATGTAAGCACCATGATTCAAGCCAGTTTGGCCCAACACGTTTTAATGGCCCTGCAAGCGGCTCAAAATGCCCAAGAAATCACCATCGACAGCCTACCCGCTGAGATCAAAATCGAAACCCCCCGCGATCCCAGCCATGGCGATTATGCCAGCAATATCGCCATGAGTTTGGCCAAAAGTGCCAAACTCCCCCCGCGCAAATTGGCAGAAATTCTTTTGCCCCATTTGCAGGGACCGCTCTTTCAAGAGGTCAGCATCGCCGGGCCGGGGTTTATCAACTTCCGGCTTTCCCAGGACTGGCTCTTGCAACAATTGCAGGGCTTGATTCAAGCTGACCAGAGCTTTGGCCAACAGACAAACGGCGATCCCGAAACCTATTTGATTGAATATGTCTCTGCCAATCCCACTGGCCCTCTGCACTTTGGCCATGGACGCTGGGCGGTTTTGGGCGATTGTCTGGCTCGGCTGATGCGCTTGGCCGGTTACAGCGTCAAAACCGAATTTTATATCAACGACACAG
>JBIKWL010000097.1:0-20991 GCA_044356335.1 Candidatus Sericytochromatia bacterium | reverse complement strand
ATTTTCATTAAACGACTCCTTCTGCAAATCCATCTCTTGTAAGTCTCTGCGCCCAAATGAGAGCTGTTTAAGTATACCGCTGCTTGAATTGCCTGTATTGTCCCTGACTCAAGGCCAGCAACAGACAGCAACCGTAAATTCAGACCTTTTGAATAAATCACACCGCCTTGATTTGCACAGACCATCTACAACACTTCAAATCATAGCAAATTATTTTTTTCTTGTAAACGGTTTTATTTACACTAAAGTAAAACATATGCTAAGATTCTGATCTCGCTCGCAAAACCGTGCAGACCCTTGATGCACAATGTACCAAGCCAAAATGCGAGAAAAAATATATTTGCTTTTTTGCATTTTTAAGCCTGTTCGTGTACAATTACAATTACCAAAAAGTAAACAGAAGCCTATGGAATTACCATTTATTGAAGCCGGAAAATTTATGCGCCAAAAGCGCAAAAGCGCTGGGTTTAAGACCCAACGCGCCCTGATTGCAGCCCTGCTCAAAGAGAACCCTGATATCAACTGCAGTGAGCCGTATATCTCCCTGATTGAAAAGGGAGCCAAAACCCCCAGCGTGCATCTTCTCGATGTGATGGCGCGGGTATTAAAAATGACCCCCCAGGAAAAGGGCGAATTGCTCTTGACCTACCGCCGTGTGCCCAGCGACTTTGAATTCACCGTGCGTGAAAACCTCAAAGAATCACTGCGTCACACCACTATCGACGACTTAAAAAAACGCTATGCCCAGGATGCCAGCCATACGCATTTTAATGCACTGCTGCGGGCATTAATTCTGGAAGATCGCCGCGAGGAAGCCCAAGAACTGCTCAAACAGGCCCCTACCAGCGGTGACTCCTTTCTCGATTTGCAGGTACGCAGTGCGCATTTGGCTGGTTTGGCAGGCCATTTTGACTTTGCCATTCAGGGATTTACCTTGGCATTGGAAAATTGTCCCGAAGAATATATCCAGACCCGAGGCGAATTGCTGATGAACCTCGGCATCATGAATTTTTCGCAAGGCTTAAAGCACCAATACAGACACCCCTTGCTCTCACTTGAAGAGTATGTGGCCTCCCACGGATTTCTGGAGCAAAGTCTGGCTTTGGTCCCAGATAAACTCTTTGCTCTGGATGAATTGGCACGCTGTGTTTATCATATTGGCGAGAGCCTTGAAAACCTGCACCGCAATCCCCAAGAGCTGAAAATAGAAGAGAAATCACCGGTGATGCCCATGTTCAAACCAGCTCTGCGCAAAGGCAAGCTGCCAGCGGGACATGCTCTGCTGCTGGAATTGAGTCAGGATTTCTTTGCTAAGGCCCTGGCAGCATACGTGCGGATTCTTAAAGAAGCCCCCGGCCGTGAATTGCCGGATAAGCCGCTCAAAGAGGCCGTCTATTTCCATGCCTATACCCATGCAAAAATGAAACTTTTGGATCAGGCTTGCGTCTTGATGAACAGCATCACCTTGCTTGATCGCAACTGGTTGACCTGTTTTATGCAAGCGGGCGTGGCGGTGATGCGCTTTGAACAGCTTCAAGAAAGAGAGCAGCTCGACAACGCTCTGCACTGGTTGGGTCTGGCTCTCGACTATGACACGGATTCAGTGAAGTGGCTGATTCAACAAGAAAAAAACCGTGAACTTAAAACTCTCTGGGAGCACAAGGCCAATGAACTTGAAAACCAAATCGCCCAAGTCAGCAAAAGCTAAATACACCTTTCTTTTATTTGGTTTCAGCGCTTTGACCCTGCTTACGGCCTGTCCCCGCCAGCCTGAGCCTGGCCCGATTTTTCCCAGCACACCACTGCCAACCCCCATGATTACAACAACACCGAGTGCGGCACCCACCCCCGACGTGGGCTCAACCGCCACCCCTTTGCCTCAGCGCACGCCCTTTCCCTTGGAGTCGGTCGCTCCCGCGGACCGCATCAACGGTGGTTTTTTTCTACTCGAATTTGGCCCTGGCTCCAAAGGTTTAGAAAATACGCCCTTTGGTCCTGGCTCCAAAGGGCTCGAACAGACCTTTGGCCCTGGTTCCAAAGGTCTGGAAAACCTCAAGTTTGAAGTTAATTTTCAAGAAACGCTGGTTCGCAGTGGCATAGCAGGCTTTAACACCAAACAGACCTTAGGTGGTCCCCTGATTCAACGCTTGCGAATTGAATTGGTACGCGATAACCAACTCTATGCTGTCGCCAATGTCTTGCCCGCACAACCGGTTGTGCGCTTTGGTGCCCGTGTGCACCCTGGCCGCTATAGCATGTTTACCCTGGCTGAGAACAGCAATGGACCGGCAGTACAAACCACCTGGAGTCAGGTCGAAATCAGCGAAACCCAGGGTGCCCAGGTGCGAATATCGGTCTATTCAAGTGGTCAAAGACCCGAAGATTTGGATGTCGAATTGCTGACCCGCAAAATTCCAATTGTGGAACCCACTGCAGCCCCCGCCAATCCGGCGCCCACATCTTCAGCATCACCGTCTCCGACAGCCAGCCCCACCCCCTAGGGACTGTTAGTGGCTGTTTAACCAGATTGCCAATTCGTTTTGGATCTGCGCCAAGACCGATTGCCAGTCCCCACGTTGGCTCTGGCGGAAGAGACGAAGACTGTTATACCAAGGCGTTTTTTCCCCCGAAGCCCCCCAGCGCCAGTCAGGCGAAAAGGGCAAAAGCACCCAAGCGGGTAGACCCAAAGCCCCTGCCAAATGGGCGGCTGCGGTATCAATGGTGATCAGCAGATCCAATTGGGCCAAAATCTGCGCCGTAATGCCAAAATGACGCAGAGCAGGCGCACAATTGATCACCCGGGTTTGGCTTGAGGTCTGCAACAGTTCCTGCTCGGCTTTGCCCAATTGCAAACAGAAAAAATCCAGTTCGGCAAAGGACTCAATCAGCGGCTCTAACTGTCCAAACAGCAACGAACGTTTGGGTTGGGTATCATGTTTTTCTGCCGCCGACCACACCAGTCCTATACGGGGCTTGGGGGTAGCCAAAGCCGTGTTTAACCAAGCAGGCAGTCCCTCTTGAGCTGGACCTGTGGGCAATGCTAAATAAGGCTGCGCAGATAGGTTTTCGGGGGAGATCTGCAAATGGAACGGCAAACTCAAGAGCCGAACAGCCACGTCAAAGCCCTTTAAGCTCTCGCTTTCAGCACTGGTTAGGCCTTGCACACCCTCTAAATCAGCCAACAAAGGCAAGAGTTGCGGCGGGCATTGCAAAAATAGCTCTGGTCGACCATATTGCTGGTAGAACAGCTTTAAAAAGCGCACAAACTGAAGGGTATCGCCAAAGCCCTGCTCAGCCATGACAATCACCTTTTGCCCAGCTAAATCCTGACCCTGCCAAGCGGGGGCGGGCCAAGCTCCCAATAATAATTGGTGCCGCCACTCGTATTCGGCCCAGCCCTCGGTATATCTGTTCTGCAAAAACAGAAGATGGGCCCGGTTAAGATGGGCTCGGGCATAAGCGGGCTCGAGATAAAGAGCCTGCTCTTCGGATTGCAAAGCCTGCTCAAAGCGGCCCAGTTCGGTATAGATCAGCCCCAGATTGGCATGGGCCCGGGCATAATGGGGATCGACTTGCAGGGCCTTGAGAAAGGCCTGCTCCGCCTCTGGCAAGCGATCTTGTTTGACATAGAGATTACCCAAATGGTGCCAAAAACCGGGAGTTCTTGGCTTTTTATCAGCCAATGCAAGCAATGCAACCAAGGCCTCTTCCGCCTGTCCCAAATACATCGGCAAATAGGCCAAGCTGATTTGAATCTCTTCGGAATCTGGCGCCAGCGCCAGGGCCCGCTTCAGCAAGATTTGGGCCTGTGGATAGGCTTCTTGGGCCATTAAGACCTGTGCCCAGACATGTAAAAGCTCAGCATGGTCGGGATACTGCACTAACAGCGGTTCAAACACGCGGTGGGCCTGGGCAAAGGCCTTGGCCTGACGATAAAATTCGGCCAAATAACCCGCTCCCGCCAGATAGCCGCCCACAACACTGCGGCGCAGCCAGAGCTCAGCTTCGTTCCAACTGCCCAAATCGGCATAGATTTTCCCCAGCCAAAAGCCCGCTTCTGGCGGCGCTTTAAGAGCAATGGCTTGGACTAAGATTTGGATCGCAGGCCGTAATTGCCGGGCCTGATAGAGCGCTTTGCCCGCATCCAACCAGTTCTCAGGGGCATGCGGCTCCAATTTAATCGCCTGTTGATACAGCAATAACGCCCCTTGATAATCGTTTTGAGCGAGCAGACAATGGGCCAGATTGACCAAAATACGGGGATTGTCTGGCTGCAACTGATCGGCCCGTTGAAAGGCAGCAAAAGCCTCGCTTTGTTGGCCCTGGGTGGCCAAAACAATCCCCAGGGCATTCCAAAGTTCGGACCGCAAGGGGGCCAAGTCAACAGCCTTGCGAAACAAGACCTGGGCCTGTTCGATCTGCCCGGTCTCACAACAGATCTGACCCGCCAAATGCCAAAAGTCAGCAGAAACAGGCTGGCTGTTTATCAGCTCAGGCAAAACCTGGATGGCCGATTGCAAGGCTCCCTGGCGATAGAGTGCCAAGAGGGTCTGAAAAGCCTGATCGTCAGGGGAGACAAACTCAGAAGCCATATTGGCTCATGGCAAATAACGCAGATTTTTGAGCAATTCCTGCCACTGCTCTTTGCGCATGGGCGCCCCTTCAAAATTACTGAGCACTTGAAAGCGCAAAGGCGCTTGAGCTTGCCCAAAGGGGCGGGTGAGATAAAATTTATCGCGAATTTGCAGAGGCGGATGGGGATCATAAAAAAAGTATTCCAGATTGCCAAAATTCAAGCTTGTCTGGCGTTCCGGGCGCTTGACCTGTTTGATAGCCAAAGGTGTGCTGCCGCCCATGATCGCAAAGCCATAATTCATGCCCCCACAAAAACAGCGGTAATTCAGCTGGTAAGAGGCCTTCTGGCCGTTGAGGGGCAATTTAACCGCGATCGCCTTTAAGCGAAACCCCTGGGGCAACCACCCTGGCACCACAACTTTCTGTTTGAGCTGTTTGAGCTTGTGTACCTCGGCAGGCCCCAAAGCATGGAAAGGCTGAGCAGCAGCAGGTAGAGCAAGAGCAGACCAAGCTGAGCAAATAGACCCCAGCAAAGCAGCCCCAAAAGTGACACAGCGCAGGGTGTAAAAAGGGCCCATTAATAGCTATCGAGATGGTCTGCTACGTATTGCCAATAGGCCTGATCTACAGCGGCATTGATCTCGCCATAGCCCTCGCGAATCACCTGCCCATTGACCTGCCAGACCGGCATGGCCCCCTTGAGGGTGCTGGAGACAAAGGCCTCGTCGGCACTCAAGACATCAGCCAGGGTGAAGCGTTTTTCATGGACAGTCAAACCCAGTGCCTGGGCAACCTGAATCAAGTAGCGGCGGGTAATCCCATCCAAAATGCCCACATCCAGTGGCGCGGTCCAGACCTCTCCCTTTTTCACGATAAAAAAGTTCGAGGTGGTCAATTCGGTCACGTCCCCATCCAAATCCAGAATCAGGGCATCGTCGGCACCTTGGGCTTTGGCCTCACGCAGACAGAGAATATTGTTGAGATAATTGCCGGTTTTAAAGGCAGGGTTGAGACTGCGTGGGCTGTTGCGCCGGGTTTCGGGAACCGCCAACACAAAACCCTTTTCGCGGTAACGCGGATTCATCGGCGCCGAGGGCTTAAAAATACTGACACAAAAAGGCGGAGTCTCCACGCTGTCGATGTCGATATTAAAATCACCCGAGCCGCGTGAAACGACAATCCGCACATAGGCTTCGTGGCCGGGTTCCAAATGCAATTGATCGAGGCCCTTACGAATCTGGTGTTCAAACCAGGCATCGTTCCAGGGCAGTTCAAAATAGATGCCCGCTGCAGTGGCGCGCAAGCGCTGCAGATGGTCGCGGGTAAAAAAGGGCTTGCCCTGGTAAGTGGCCACCACTTCGTAGAGCGAGTCGCCAAAGAGAAAGCTGCGGTCGTTGACAGGCACCTGGGCTTGCTCCAGGGGCAAGACCTCTCCGTTGATCACGGCAAAAGGCGGAGATTGGTTTTGTTGCAGCGTTTCTGACTGCGTTTGTGACATTAGGGTTTCTCCTTTTTCTCGCTTGGACTGGGAGGTTTGGCTGGTGCAAAGGTCTCAGTAAAACCAAATTTCCAATCGCCTTTTTCGTTTTTCACCACCAGGATCAGGCGCGAAGGCAGCGCTTTGACACGGCTTTCGTCGCTGGAGAGGGTCTTGTCCAACTCAAATTTTTGCTTGAGCCAGTCACTTACCCCGAGATGATAGCGAAAGCTGGCCCAAAAGCCCATTTGCAAGGTCTTGTCGTTGCTCTCAAAGAGCTGGCGCACAATCACGGGGGTCAACTTGGGGTCTTTTTCGGTGGCGATCACCGTCTCGACAAATTGGGCTTGGCTCTGGGCCGTCAGACTCTCCCAGGCCTCAGCAAAATCCATGGCTTCGAGCGCCTTAAAAAAGCGCGTGGGCGCTTCACTCGGGGTCAGGGCGGGTTTGGCCCAGGCTGCGGAGGTGAGCAGGCAGAAGGCCAAGAAGGTGAGGGGGAAGAACTTCAATCGCGACATTTATTCCCGCACCAAGCGAAAACCAATTTGCCCCTCGACCACAAAATCTGGACGAATCAGGTGGCGCACCGCCACACGGCAATCTTCTGCGGGCTGAGCATAGTGACAGTCGCGGTGGACGCGGTGAGCCGATGAAGGCGGGCCTTTGGGATCCACCTGAGGTTCAGCCGTGATCTCACCGGTATACATATCCGCCACGTATTCACTGACATTGCCAATCACGTCATAGAGCCCAAACAGATTGGGGCGTTTGGTGCCCACGGGCTGGGGCAGCGAAGGCGCACCCGCCGTTTCGACAAACCAGGCAAAGTCTTTGAGAAAACGCGTATTGGGCCCAAAGAAATAGGGGTCGGAGGAACCTGCACGGGCTGCGTACTCCCATTCAGCTTCGGTCGGCAGGCGGTAGCTGCCTTCGCCGCGCTGGTTGAGACGGGCGATAAAGTCCTGCACCTGGTTCCACGAAATGGAGGCCACGGGCCGGTCAAGATTTTCGGGGGTGAGTTTGACGGGATTGCTGCCCATGACCGCTTTCCATTGGCGTTGGGTCACTTCGGTGGTCTGCATCAGAAACGCACGGGTCAGGGTCACACTGCGCTGGATTTCGTCGGCCTTGTGGCCCACTTCAGTGCTGGGTGAGCCCATGATAAACGCACCAGCATCTATCCGCACAAAATTCATGCCCAGCGTATTCGTGGCACTGGCACTGACAGGCAAAGGCGTGGGTGAAGAGATCGGGGCAGTGGGAACCGCTGTGGGCACAGGGGTGGCCGTGGGCAAAGCGGTGGCAATGGCGCTCGGAACAGGTGTGGGGCTGGCCGTGGCTTCAACCGTCGGCAGAGCCGTCGGCGTTGGGGTGGCTGTGGGCACTGGATTGGAAGGGGTATTATTGGCAGGGCAGGCACTGAGGCTCAGGGAAGAGCCGGCCAGAAGGGCCAAAAGCGCCAACCTGGGCAAAAAAGGGGAAGAAAACGGGTGCAATTGTTTCAACATTGTCGCTTTAATTCCGTCCCATCGGAAATTGTTTGGCCATGGCTGAGCGCATGGAGTTCATCTGCTGTTTGCGCATCATGTTCTTCTTGGACTTGCCCCCGCCCCCGCCAAAGAGGCCGGTGCCAGAGAGCTTTTTGATCATCTTCTGCATTTCTTGGAATTGTTTGAGCAATTGGGCCACTTCTTGCACCGTATTGCCGCTGCCTTTGGCAATCCGGCGGCGGCGGCTGGCATTGATCAGATCTGGGTTTGAGCGCTCATCGGGGGTCATCGACTGAATAATGGCCTCAATCACCTTGAGCTGTTTTTCACCCGCATTGATCGCATCGCGGTCGAGTTTACCGCCAATACCGGGAATCATGCCAATGATCTGCTCCAGCGAGCCGATCTTCTTGATCTGGCGCATCTGCTGTAAAAAGTCTTCGAGGGTAAAATTGGCCTTGCGCAGCTTTTCTTCGAGACGCTTGGCTTCGTCTTCGTCTACCACCTCTTGGGCCTTTTCAACCAGCGAGACCACATCACCCATGCCCAAAATCCGGCTGGCAATGCGCTCGGGGTAAAAATTCTCCAAGGCATCGAGTTTTTCACCCATTCCGATCAACTTGATCGGTTTACCTGTCACTTCTTTAACTGAAAGCGCGGCCCCACCACGGGTATCCCCATCCATTTTGGTCATAATAATGCCGGTCAATTCCAGCACATCGTTAAAGGCCTTGGCCATATTGACGGCATCTTGGCCAACCATGGCATCGACCACCAGCAGAATTTCGTGTGGATTCAGCTCAGCGCGGATCTCCCGCAACTCTTCCATCAGCACTTCGTCGATATGCAAACGGCCAGCGGTGTCGAGAATCAGGGTATCGTAGCCTTTGGTTTTGGCCTCTTGCAACGCGGCTTTGCAAATCTCCACGGGTTTGGCATCGGGCAGGTCGAAGACGGGAATATTGATCTGTTTGCCCAAGACAATCAGCTGCTGAATCGCGGCGGGGCGGTAAATATCTGCAGCCACCAGCAGCGGGCGACGGCCCTGTTTGTGCAGGTATTTGGCCAATTTGCCGCAGGTCGTGGTTTTGCCCGTACCCTGCAGACCGGCAAGCATGATCACGCCAGGAGAACCATTGTACTTAAGCGGTTCGTGTTCACCCCCGAGCAAGGCCACCAATTCATCGTTGACGATTTTGATAAAGACCTGGCCGGGAGAGAGGCTTTTGAGTACCTCTTGGCCCAGGGCCTTTTCTTTGATGCGGGCCACCAGGCCCTTGATCACCTGCAGATTGACGTCTGCTTCCAGCATGGCACGGCGCACTTCGCGCAGGGCCTCTGAGATATTTTCTTCGGTGATTTTGCCATGCCCCCAGATTTTGTGAAAAACATCCTGGAAGCGGCCTGAGAGGCTTTCAAACATCTTGATTTATCCTGTTGGTTTATCCTGAATTATTATGTGCCTAATATGTGCGAAAAAAGCACGCTTCTACACAGTGTAGAATCAGCTACATCATAACACAGATCAGGGTTGGCCCCACACGCGAGGAGCTAAACAGCCAAGGCCATTTTATTGCCTTTATTGCCCAGGTCCCACCCAAGAAGTTCAGGGATTCAGAATGATCCGTGCTTATCCCATAGGCAATCACTTAAACTGGGCGGCTGAGTTTTTTCAATTGACAATAACCTATATTCACATGCAAGATTATTTTAATGACCCAGGTCAGACATAAGTCTAAACTTTCCAAGGACGTTATTCAATGAAAAAACTACTGAAACTCTCCCTCTCCCTATCTCTCCTATTTGCCTTCACCCCAGCAACGCTGGCAGGCAATCACGCAGAAAAAGGCAATACTCACGCGACTACACACAAGGCCAAAGATATTGTGGCCACAGCCGTAGAGGCCGGCTCTTTCAAAATTCTGGCCCAAGCCTTGACCGCTGCTGGATTGGTAGAAACACTTCAAGGCAAAGGTCCTTTCACAGTCTTTGCCCCCACCGATGCCGCTTTTGGCAAGATACCCAAAGCAACGTTAGACGCCTTGCTCAAAGACAAAGAAGCACTAAAAAAAGTATTGCTTTATCATGTCGTATCCGGCAATGTGATGGCCAAAGACGTGGTCAAGCTCAAGAGCGCCAAAACGGTACAGGGCTCGAATGTGGCCATTAGCGTCAAAGGCAAAACCGTGAAAATTAATAATGCCACCGTCATTTCCGCTGATGTAAAAGCCAGTAACGGTGTTATTCACGTGATTGACACTGTCATTATGCCTTCCAAATAGCTTTCATTTAGTTCTTCTGACCAGGCTGCCCCAAACAGCCTGGTTTTTTTCGTAATATCTCAGCCAACCATTTGAGAGTCCCAACACCAGCCAACTTTCTAAGCCCCAGCCAAGAAGTTGAAGAAGCTCGTTATTTGGCGGCAATGCGCACAGTCTGGAGCAGCTCACCATGTTAGAATATCCACATCTGTAAAACATCAAAATAAGCCAATCACAGGGTCTGGATCTGCTTATGCCCACCCCGAAAATTTCTCGTTTTTTGCAAGATGCCTTTCGCCATTTGCTCAAATTAGACGGCTATACCAGCCACTATGCTGAGACCCCTTTGGGGCGCCTGCATTATTACCAGGCAGCAGGCAGTGGCCGCTTGCCACCGATGGTCTTTTTGCACGGACTCAGCGCCCATGCCGCTGAGTTGGCCCCAGTCTTTCGCCGCCTGCGCCGCCACAGCCAGCGGATTATTGCGGTAGACTTGCCGGTTCACGGATTCAGCGACGCGCCCAATACAGGGATCTTTGATGAGACCATGAGTGAACTCTTTTACCATGGCATGAACCAGATTTTGGAGAAATTGCCTCCAGTGCTCATCTTTGGCAATTCCCTCGGTGGCCTTGGAGCCATTCGCTATACCAATCGTCACCCCGACAAAGTGCGTTTGCTCGTGCTGTCTTCCCCAGGTGGGGCGGGCATTACGGGCGAACAATTGCACCAATTGGGGGAAATTTTTTCTCACCACACCCAGTTCAAGCCTGGCAGTTTTGTCGAAAGGCTCTACAACAAACCGCCGCTCTACCGTTGGATGATCGAACAAGAGGTGCGAGTGCGCTTTGCCCGGCCCGAATTGCGGGAATTGCTGAAACAATTCCACACCGATCATCTGCTGCAACCTGAGGAGCTGCAACAAATTCAGCAGCCCACACTTTTGATCTGGGGCAAACAGGATCGCCTGCTCGAAAACCACCTGGATTTTTTTAAGGCCCATATGCCGGAACATGTCAAATTACACGAACCGGACCACTTTACCCATTGTCCTTATATGGAAACCCCCCAAGAATTGGCCCAAAAAATCTTGCATTTTGCCCTCTTACATTGCCCCGAAGCCACCCGCACCGGTCCGCTTACTGCTCCGCACTAAATATTTGAGAAGTGCGGGTTAAGCCAAGTTTGGTTTTTTGCGATAAACAGGGTAAAATAGGCATCAGATGTATCCCCTTGACAGATCCCCTCCCGCCTGCGGGACAGCAAATCAGGAAAGTTCAGAGAGTACTATGCAGAACACAAAAATACAGACGCTGTGGAACCTGTGTAACGAGCTAAAAGAAAAGCGCCAGTTTCTGGTCGAGCGCCTCAAACACACCCAGGACTACCTCGATGAACAGCAGTGGAATCTGAGCCGCGAAATGCACGGCCTGCGCCAGCAAACCAATAGTCTGGCAGACGACGTCAGCACACTGTCATCTGCGGTTGAAAGCATTTACAGTCTCTGGCAGAGCCAACCCAGCCAAGAGGCCACAGCAGTTGAACTTCCTGATTTTAACCCTCTTTTAGAGGCCGCTCAAACCCAGCAAGAACTGGCCCAGGGCTTTGCGGATCAAGCAGCTGCTCTGGCCCTTTTGGCCGGAGAGATCAACTTGCCAGGATCTCCTGAACTCTTTCAAGAGGGTTTTCAAGAATTGCAGAGCGAATTTGCCCAGCACTATGGTGCGTTTAAAGCGGCTCAGCAGTATTTTGGCTCTTTGCAAAGTGAGGCCCTGGCTCAAGGCCAAAGCAGCTTGCCCGACTTCACCGAACTCAATGCCTCGCTGAGTGCCTCTGCAGACTTCCTCGCCAGCTTTGGCGCAGATGCCGAGGGTTTCCAAACCCAGTGGCAAGCCAGCAAACCCTATCGCGAAGCTGCTCCGTCTGTATCCAGTGATGATTCTGCTCCTGCAGAACTGGCGGCGCTACAGACCCAAAGTGCCGAGCTGGCAGCCCAACTCGAAGCCCGTGAAAAACTCTTGAGTGAGACCTATACCCAGGCCTATGCCAGCGCCGTGGCTCTGGCCGAATTACAAGGTCAACACGATGATCTCGCGGGAGAAATGGAACACCTGATGGGGGTTTTGGCCAACTTCCAAGAAATTCTCAATCAACGTCCCCAGGCCGAAGCAGTTGCTGTCGCGGGCGCTGTTGCAGTTTCTGCAGCCAGCCATGAAAACGAAGATGATGAGGGCGACGAGAGTGAAGAAACCACTGATACACCCGAATCAGATCGCCAAGTGATCCGTGAGGCCGTGCAGGAAAGTGTGCGCAAACGGATCGCCCAGGTACTCAAAAAACGCTTTACCAAAGTGCCCCGCCGGGTGAGCAATCTGCTCAAGAAGATTGAAGTCAGCAGCCGCCTCGACAAGCTCTTTGAACTGGCACTGGAATGTGATTCAATGGACGCCTTCAGCAGTCAATTGGAAGAGAGCGCGGGATAAGCAGCCCCAGCATCAACCAAGGCCGGGTCGATTTAAATCGACCCGGCCTTTTTGTTGAAACATCTCAACAATCGACTTCACATCATCAAATTCAAGCAGATAAAAAAGAAGCGAGAGAAACCGCTTTAAACAGTTTCTCTCGCTCCCTAAAAATGGGGGGTGAGCTGGGCGTTTAACGGCCCATTTGACGCACCACAACGTGGCTCGGCACCTGCGCCTGGGCCTGGCCAACGACGGTTTCAACCCGTGTCGTGGGCACCAAGGAATGCTTAGTGCCGTGGCCCGCATGGCCTTTGACAGAAATATGCGGAGCGATAATCAAAGCGACAATACTCATCAGCTTGATCAGAATGTTCATTGAGGGGCCAGAGGTATCTTTAAAGGGATCCCCAACGGTATCACCGGTGACAGACGCTTTGTGGGCATCACTGCCTTTGTACTGCATCTTGCCGTTGATTTCGACACCGGCCTCAAAGGATTTCTTGGCATTGTCCCAGGCACCGCCAGCGTTGTTCTGGAACATGCCCATCAACACGCCAGAGACAGTCACACCTGCGAGCAGGCCACCCAATACTTCGGGGCCAAAGGCAAAACCAACCACCACAGGGGTGATCAGAGCAATGGCACCCGGCAGCATCATTTCTTTCAGCGAAGCCTGGGTCGAAATGGCCACACACTTATCGTATTCGGGTTTGGCTTTGTATTCCATAATGCCCGGAATATCGCGGAATTGGCGGCGAACTTCTGTCACCATCTCCATCGCAGCCCGGCCCACAGCCGCAATCGCCAGCGAAGAGAAGATAAAGGGAATCATGCCACCGACAAAGAGACCGGCCAGCACATTGGCTTTGTAGATATCAATTGAGTCAATTCCGGCCAAGCCTACAAAGGCGGCAAAAAGCGCCAAGGCCGTCAGAGCAGCAGAGGCAATGGCAAAGCCTTTGCCTGTTGCCGCTGTGGTATTGCCCACCGCATCGAGAATGTCGGTGCGGGCGCGAACCTCTTTGGGCAGGCCACTCATTTCAGCAATGCCACCTGCGTTATCTGCGATCGGGCCAAAGGCATCAATCGCCAATTGCATAGCAGTGGTGGCCATCATACCAGAGGCAGCAATCGCCACCCCGTAGAGACCGGCAAAATGGTGCGAAAGGTAAATCCCAGATGCCAGAATCAGGGTTGGAAAAAGAGTGGACTCCATGCCCACAGACAGACCGCCAATGATATTGGTGGCGGCACCCGTATCAGATTGCTGCACGATTGATTTGACAGGGCGTTTGCCCATGGCTGTGTAAAACTCGGTCACGAGACTCATCAACGCGCCCACGACCGAACCCACCAAAATGGCCCAAAACACACCCATACTTGTAAAATTATGGCCGCGCAAGGTCATGCTCTCAGGCAGCATCCATTTGACCAGAAAGAAACAGGCAATGGTCGTAATAATCACTGAGGTCCAATTGCCCATATTCAGGGCTTTTTGCACATCGCCATTGTCGTCGGCAATTCTGACCATGGAACAGCCAATGATCGAGAAGATAATCCCCAGACCGGCGATCAACATCGGCAACAGCATGGGAGAGAGACCACCAAACTGATCGGTTACTGTGATTTCGCGGCCCAGCACCATGGTGGCCAAAATTGTGGCCACATAAGAACCAAAAAGGTCAGCGCCCATGCCAGCAACGTCACCAACGTTGTCTCCGACGTTATCGGCGATGGTGGCGGGGTTGCGGACGTCATCTTCGGGAATACCGGCTTCGACTTTGCCCACGAGGTCAGCACCGACGTCAGCCGCTTTGGTATAAATACCACCGCCGACACGGGCAAAAAGGGCAATCGATTCGGCGCCGAGCGAAAAGCCCGCGAGTACTTCAATCGCTTTTTCCATTTGAGCGCCATTGACAGTGCCACCTTGGCTCACGACAAAGACGTTGTAAAAAATAATAAACAGTGTACCCAGGCCCAAAACAGCCAGACCAGCCACACCCAGTCCCATCACCGTGCCGCCTGTAAAAGCCACTCTCAGGGCATCTTTGAGTGAAGTGCGGGCAGCATGGGTGGTGCGGACATTGGCTTGGGTAGCAATATTCATGCCAAAATAACCCGCTGTTGCACTAAAGACCGCGCCAATGATAAACGAAACGGCGATCACGGGAGAAGAAGTCGGAACCAAGGTGCCTGACCACGCCAAAAGGGCCGAGGCCGCCACCACAAAATAAGCCAGAATTTTCCATTCGGCTTTTAAGAAGGCCATTGCGCCTTCGGCAATATAGCCTGCCAATTCCACCATATTGGCGTCACCACTTGGCTGGCGCGTGACCCATGCGGACTTAAACCACATCACGGCCAAACCCAATAACCCCAAGATCGGGATTAAAATCAGAATTATCGTTTGCATTTGCATTAAAATACCACCTCTACGTCTTTAAATTTGGCAAACACAGAACCGCAAAGCGGCGAAAAACACATAAAAACTGTGTATTCATGCTGCTGTATCAACCAAATCCTTTTTGTAGTTTTGTTTTTCGTATGTTCTAGAAAGAGAGTGTAGTTCAGGTTCGTATTTCACAGGATTAACTTTTACAAGGTCAAGCTCCGAGAGTCAATCAACGTATAAAACGTGCAAAAAGCCAGATAGTAAAAGGTTGTGAGTCAGTGAAATAAGCAGTAAATAGCTCAGATTGAGCAATAACCCATCCATCAATCTAACACGATTTGCACTCAAACGTGAGAGATTTGATCACCAAAGAGCAGGGGTTTTTATGAAAGCTTGCGGTTTTTTTAGAGCAATCTTAATCTTAAACAGCCGGAAACTCAGGCGAGTCTGGCTGGGATCCTGGCAGAATCGTCGCCAGATAGTCCGCCAATGCTTTCTGGTGTCCAACATCTTCCTGGGCCTGTTCCGAGAGATACCATTTGTGCTCAAGTATCTGGCAGTACAATTCAATCGGTTCGGCAACAGCAGGATGGGTCTGTAAACTATCCAAAACCGGCTGATAGGTTTGATTCAACCATTGGTAAGCAGCCACACTGACCGGTGTGCTTCGGTTGTGCTGATTGGCCAAATGGGCACGTAATTCCTGAATCTCGTTCATCATTTTGCGGGCCTGTTGTTCTTCAGCTTCGAGACCGGTCAATGAGTGTAAGATTTCTTTGTGAAAATTCCGATCCGTCACGGTCGCGCGCATGTGCAGTTTTTCACCTTGTGAGGCGGCCTGCAGCACCACTTCATCGACCGAAAAGCCCAGATTATTTAAGGCCCGGATCCGCTCTTGAATGCGATAGGTCTCTTCTTTGCGCACGATCTCTTCACGGTTGATCTCAGTCCAGAGTCGCTCATAGCGCTCGCGGATATAGGCCCCTGTCTCAAAAATCGGGTAATCAGCAGGCAAAGCCCCCATCGCCGCCAAATCAGCCAAAGAGCCACTGATATTTTCTTCCATCACATCGAGTTCATACTGACGCAAACTCTCGGAGAGGCTTTCGTGCATTTCTGAGGTTTCAGCATCAACCAAATAGGCCTGCAAGGTTCCCGCATCACGTCGGAACAGCGCATTGGAAAGCGAACAATCCCCCCAATACACGCCAGCGAGATGGAGTTGCACCAATAAACTGGCGATCGCATCCAGCAGAGAATTGCGATAATGTTTTAAACTTTGGCGCAAAAACAGAGAACGATAGGGCAGAGAATGATCTAAATAGCGGGTGATCAAGATGCTGTGTTCAGGCAGACTTAAATGTCCCACCGCCTGCACCACAGGCAATCGTTTCTCTTCCATCTGGCGCAGCAGGGTATACTCTTTTTCAGCCAACTCAGGCGGCAATTCTTTGAGCGCGTAGAGCCCTTCGTTGTAACTGACAAAGACCACCGGATGACGACTGAGCCCCACAGGTAGGGATTCCAAGCGCAGGCACTGGCCATCCCAGGCATCCAAAGGCAGAGCCCAGGGCAAATCCAAAAAATCCGGATGACCCGGTCGCAGCGCAGAAACAAAAATAGCAGACGGCTCGTTCAAACGCTTAGCTTTCAGCTGATTTTTTGCGCAGACTGCGCACATGTTCGGTTAAACGATCAAGGGTATCCGAAAGCGAAGTGGGAGTACCCAGATTCAAATCCTGCTGCAATTTATTCACAGTTTGCATCATGGGTTCAAAAGGCGTTGCCAGAGAATCCACTGTGCGCTCGATATTGTCCACCAATTGGGCCAGATAAGCCTCATAGCCATCGTCAGAATTCTGACGCACAAAGTCTTCAGCTTTGTGGTGAATTTCTTCGGCCACCATCGAAAGCAACTCGGCCTGTAAAGTCAGGGCATATTTTAAAAAATTGGGTACCATGGGAATCTCCTTTATCTGATGCGCCTTTTACACACAGCGTAACACAGAATGCAAAGTACCTAGGAGCAGATCCCGAGGCTGAAACCCGAGGCAGATCCAGAGGCAGATCCAGAGGCAATTGAATTCAAGTCATTCCGGTTTGGAGGCCTTTGCGAAAGGTGTTAAAATAACTGCATGTTCAGCCGTAAAAGCATTTTTGAGAATTTAGAACTCACAACCGACGGTCAGTCCGGCGTAGAGATGCCTGTCAGGCTCTACCGCTCCGAGATGATCGTCTCTTATTTTGAATGTGAGTTGGAGCCCCTTTTGCCGATGATGCCCCATCCCCGCGTACATCCGATTCGCCGCGGTGGCAACAAAAGCGCAGTGGCAATTATCCAAGCCACCGTCAACCATGCCTCGATTCCGCCTTACCGCTCTGTCTCTTTGGCGGTCCCGGTCACCCTCGGCAAATGGCCAGCCCCCTCTTATCTGCCCCTTTGGTTTGAGGAGTCCTGGGGCAATAAGGGCTTTTATATCCACAAAGAGGGCGTCACCAGCAGCGAGGCCTTTGAAGTGCGTACAGAAATCTGGGGCTACCCGATGTTCTTGGCTGAGATCCATCAAGAAATGCTCGACCCCAAAACCCAAGAAACCGTCCTGATGGAAGAAGAGCGGATTCTCACTGTGCGCAGCAAACGGCCCGAATACGTGCGCCAAACCGATCGCGAAGTCAAATTTTATTCGATCAAACAAAATATAGTCTGCGAAAACAAAATTAAGCTGGAATGTTCCTTGACCTCCTCCCGCGCTCCAGACGCCTCAATGGTGGTCTTTGGAAAACACCCAGTGGGTGCTCAGTTTAAAGCCATGAATATTGGCCCCTATTCGCTGGAGACTTGGTATTACCTGGATATGCAGGCAGTTCTGCCTTATCCTGACTACCTCGATTAATTCAGCCCACTCCCTTGAAGTGTTTGAAAGCCCTGTGCTAACATAAGACTTGCTCGGGGATGTAAAGGCTTCGACACATTATGTTACGGTACGAGCTGCGGGCCGAGAACGCCGATGTTCTCGTAAAACTATCGGCAAAAATGTAAATGCAAACAAGAAAAATCTGTTTGCTGTTCCTTCGTTGAAAGCTACCCCTGCCCGCGTGGCGGTGGCTGCCTAAGCGATTGAACGCCCCGGTTTTCTTCGGGCCACGGAAGAGGATCGGGTAGGTTAGTGGATGCCTGACTGGCCCATACTGATAAGCCAGTCAGAAAGATTATCAGTTAGTTGCATCACCATCCTGTCTGTGGGAGGGGGGCGCGATGAAACAAACAATATACAGACTACGTTCCGTAGATGTTCGTACAGTGGGTTTTGTGGACGCGAGTTCGATTCTCGCCATCTCCACCTCGAGAAGGAAAGCGGGGAAGTGATTCCCCGCTTTTACTATTTTTAAATAAAGCAGCCAACATGAACCTGAACGAAATCAAAAAAAAAGCAATCATCCGTGTCTTGGCGATTACCTTTGTATTCAATTTGGCAATTGCCTTGGCCAAGCTATTATATGGTTACCACACCCATACCCTGAGCATGGTGGCTGATGGTTTTCACTCACTCATGGACAGCACCTCGAATATTGTGGGTTTTGTGGCCATCAGCTACGCTTTTGCCCCACCCGACGAGGAGCACCCTTATGGACACCGCAAAGCCGAAATTTTGGCCTCGTTGTTTATTGGCGTATTACTCGGTCTGACCTGCCTGGAAATCGTCAAAGAAGTGGTCTCTCGGATTTTGCATCCAAGCACGCCAGAAGTCTCGCTCTTCTCTTTTGCGATTATGGCAGTGGGTATTCTGATCAATCTTGGAGTGGTCCATTACGAAAGCCAAGCTGGAAAAAAACTCAATAGCCCGCTCCTGCTCTCAGATGCCATGCATACCCGCAGCGATGTTTTCGTGTCACTTTCGGTCATGCTTTCGCTCGGGGCGATCTGGATGCACTGGTATTTGCTGGATATCCTGATTTCACTGGCCATTACCGGGGTCATTGGCAAAATGGCTTATGGCTTGTTTTCTGAAAATTTGGGGATTTTATTGGATCGGATTCCCATCAACAAAGAAGAAATTACCCAATTGGTGGAAAGTGTAGAAGGCGTCTGCCATTGCCACCAAATTCGTGCGCACGGTGCACCCGAAGCACTGTATTTGGAATTACATATTTGGGTCAATCCTGAGCAAAGTGTCACAGCAGCCCATGCACTTTCACATCAGGTCAAAAATCGTTTAAAGGAATCAATAGAGGGCCTACAAGACGCAACCATTCACATAGAACCAGCGAAACCGTCTCATGATGAGACGGTTTCGCACGTTCAAGAAGCGAAGACTTAATCTTCGTCGCGGTAGCGGGGGTGAATCCAATTGGAATGAGCATTGACCACTTTGGTCAGATAGAAAGCACTTTCCATCCGATTGGCCAGGGAATCAGCCGTGAAAGCGGACAAATACACATCGTCATCGATGGTAACAATGGCACTCCGGGTACGTTTACCTTTGGTACAGTCAAATAATTTGCCTGTATCTTTGGCACGGTGAATCAAACGCTTAATCGGGGCAGAGTCAGAAGCCACAATGGCAATGATCTGATCCATCGGCACCTGATTGTTATAACCAATATTCAGCATTGTTTATCTCCTTGCAGAAACTGCAAATCAGGTTGATTAGTCGTCTGACTTACTACGGGCATTGCTTTCGTTATAAGAGCCATCGGCACGTTTGGCCAGAGAATCTGCAGTAAAAGCGGAAAGCACGATATGACCAGAATCAGTGATCACAACACTGCGGGTTTTGCGACCATAGGTGGCATCTACAAGCTTGCCTGTTTTCTGGCCTTCGTGAATCATACGCTTAATCGGGGCAGAATCAGAAGAAACAATGGCGATAATGCGATTCAGGGGAACAATATTTCCATAACCAATATTTAACATGTGTACTACGTCTCCTAATGAGTCTGTATAAAATCTAATATAGTCTTAAAAATTCAATCTTCTTCTGGTTTCTTCTTCTATGTTTCAAAGAGAATCACAGAATAATATTCTGTATATTATTATAGCGAAAGTATGTTTCGATAAAAAGAAGATACGTTCACACTATTATCAAATTATCGAAAAATTTATCATATTGAAGCAGTTTTTACTTGGAAAAATCAAGAAAAAGCAAAATATACAAAACAATCAGGCTTCCGGCACAAGGGATAAAAAGCCCATTTCTAAATTAAAAAAAAGCTAAAGGAAGGGGAAGGTTTTATTATTCTATAAAACCCGATAAAATAATACCATATTTAACTTAGCAGGAAAGACAAATACAGGTCAATCTTGCATAAAAATAACCTGTAGAGCAAGAAAACTCTACAGGTTGATTAAAAACAACCAAACTCAAGCCTTAAGCTTGGGCGGCTGCATGGACTTTTTTAAGCAGACGGCTCTTGTGACGGGCCACTGCGTTTTTGTGTAAAACACCTTTGGATTGTGCTTTGTCCAGCTCGCTTACAGCATGCTTAGCCAAAGACTCAACATCGGACTGTCCTTCATCCAGGGCACGGACAACTTTTTTCATGGCGGTACGGGCACGGGATTTGACCAGGGAATTTTGCACACGATTGCGCTCTGCTACTTTGATGCGCTTTTTAGCAGATTTATAGTTCGCCATGGAATCAAAAACCTCTTATTTAATATCACGATTTAATTTAATACTTAATAACATGTTAATCAAATTATTAACATACTCAGTGAGAGATCATCTTAACATACTCTCTCCCTTTTTGCCGAGAGCAAAGCAAAAAATGCACTAATTGATCCGAATTGCAGGAAGCACCTCGGCATCTTCAAACCATTGGTTGACTTGGTTTTTGGTGGGCATAAAGAGAATGCCCTGTTGATTGATCTTGATGCGATTTTGATGAATTTTAGTGTGCAATTCCAAGGGTTTTTGTTTGAGCATATCCGCCAGTGTTGTAATGGCGAGTAGTTCAAGCATTGCTGCATTCTCAGGCCCCATAGAGGGAACGCGACACATATCTGATGTATGCACCAAGCGCAGAATCGATCGTTCAGACAAGCCCGTTCGCTTGGAAATCATATCTCTGTTTTTGCGGTTAGAACACACACGCAACACATCTTCGGTCGAACGGATATTTAACTCTGCCAGCTTATTCACAAAGGTATGGGCCAGGCCTTTAATCTCTTTCAAAGGGTAAGAGGTAACGACAACCGCATCTTCTTCAGTTCTCAGCAACATATAGCTGCAAGAACCGCAGAAAACCACCCCCGCTAAATTAAATGTCTGGCAAGAAGGACAAACGCCTCCCTGATCCAAGCTCCACAAATCCGTTTTTTCTTCCT
>JBIKWL010000228.1:0-6210 GCA_044356335.1 Candidatus Sericytochromatia bacterium | reverse complement strand
GCCAACCGGCGTCAGAGCTGATCCAAAAAGTGAGTGAAGACAAACTCGAACAGATGCTGAGAGATTACGCGGATGAGCCCTATGCGCGGATCTTGGCTCAGGCTATCTGTCAAAACAGACAGGCGATTCAAACCACCTCAGATCTCACACGCACGATTAAACTTGCCTTAAAACACACCCAAGCGGATCTCAATCGCACGATTCGCAGAAGCTTTCAAGCGCTCAGAATTGCGGTCAATGATGAATTTTCGGTGCTGGATCAATTTTTACGCAATTTGCCCTTTTGCTTGAATCCAAATGGCAGGGTGGCCCTTTTGTCTTTTCATTCAGGTGAAGACAAACGCGTCAAACAGGCTTTGGATGCGGGATTAGAAGCGGGCATCTACGCTGAGATCAGTCAGGAACCGATCCGCCCGAGTTCGCAGGAACGCTATGATAACCCACGCTCCAAGAGTGCCTTGTTGAGATGGGCCATTCGCTCAGACAGCCAGTGAGAGACGTAACTTGGTGCGCGAAAAATCGGGTCAGGATCATTGATCAAAGGGTACAATGTATCCACCGATTTTAATGAAGAGGAACTGCAATGACGCTACCCATTCTGCCAACCCCATTTCAACCTCTCCCACAACCTGGAAGATTGCTTGCTCCCCCAAAGCCAAACCCCGGCACTGAATCGAGCCCCACAGCCCCCAACGCCCCTGAACAGCTCCCAGCAACGCCCCACAGCTCCGTGCCCACGGTGCCCGCAGCAACGCCGATTGAACCCAATCGTATGAACTTTGGAACAGCCACCGATCAGCCCCAGCTCCAAGCAGCCAGCCGCGCTGTTCAAGAGCAGTTTCGCAGCTTGGCCACCCAAGAGCCCGAGCGCTTTGCGCACATGTTGAGCCAAATATATGGAGACAAACTCAGCCCCGAAATGCGTCAGAACCTGACCCAGCAGGCCCAGGCAGGGGAATTCCCCATGCCTCCCCATTTGCGTTTTGTCGAAGCCGAAGTGCTCAATGGCAGTGCTGCAGGTTATTCCCCTGAAAATGGAGGAACGGTCTTTGTCAGTGCCGATTACCGCAACAATCCAGTTGGCCTCGCGGGTATTTTAAGTGCTGAAGTTGGCCACCACCTCGATGCCCAATTGGGCGGGCCCGATAGCCCCGGAGACGAAGGCTATTTATTGGGCACGGCCCTGCAACAGGGAGGCGAGCTGAGCCCTGAACAACTGGAGATCGGGCGTCAGAGCCAAGACAAAAGTACCATTCAGGTTGATGGCCGCGAGATTGAAGTTGAAAATGCAGCACCTTTAATTGCCGGGGCCTGGTGGGCAGCCAAAGTGGCAGCAGATACAGCCCTTGACGGTGCGTTAGATATTGCCATTGCCGCAATCAGCGGCATGCCTCCGCCGGGTGTGGGAGCACATGTGGGAAATGCCATTGTCAACGCCTTTCCGGTGCTGGGGGAGTGGAATACGGCCCGCAAAGCAACCGAGTTAGCAAATGTGGGCCGCAGGGCCATTCAGGGGCTCAATTATCTGCGCCGGGTACCCGGTGGTGAGAATATGGTCAGACGCTTAGAAACCCTTTTGGCAGATGCCGGTCAGGCCATTGGACGTCTGGATGCCGACGAGGGCAAACGCCTGATCAAACAATTTCTCTCCGAATTGGGAGACGCCCAGCGGGTCGCACGTGGGGTTCGCAGCGGCAGCTTGCGTTTGGGTGGCACCCGTGCCATCTCAATGAATCCAACCCAATTGCAGAGAAAATTTGATAAACATGCGCGGGATTTTGGTGTGACAGGCAATTTTAATAACGCCAACCGCGAGGCCTTTCGCTCGGCTTTGCAGCGCCATGTCGACAGCCCCGACACGATTTTGATCGAAGGGATTTATCTGCGTGGCAATATTCCCGTCACCCATTATTACAACCCTGTCACCCAAAATGTGGTCATGAAAGATCGCGCCACAGGTGAGTTTATTTCAGGATGGCGGGTCGGGGCTGACGCTCGCGAACATCTCTTGAGCACTGGCCGTCTGGGGGGAGGCAATTAAGATGTCCAAACTCCATCAAACCTACCTCGACCTTTTGCGCAGTTTTGTCTCAGGGCAGCTCAGCGCCCCAGCTTTCAGCACAGCCTTTTTTAACCATTACCGCCAAGATGAAGGGTATTATGGCCCCCAAATTGGCCTCCTGCTCGACGAACTGATGGCCATGGCCGATGCCTATTGTGAAGACCCTGCCCTGCGCGGTCCCGAGGATATCGACGAAGATCAGTTTTTGGGCGAAGCGCAGGGCCTTTTGCCCAGGTTAGAACAGGCTTAAACAGCCATCACGGTTCAATTTATGCGGGTCAGCTCAAACGGTCTCAAGTGGTGCAGACTTTTTACCGAACAGGCCATTCAGACCGCCTGCCAAGACCGCCCAAGTGCCCAAGCCAATTTGGGCAAGCAGCGGCAGCGGCAGCAGGGCCAGGGCCAAGAGGCTCAGAGCCACCCGCCCCAACTCATGTAAGATCAGCCAGCGCTGGCCTTCGGTCAGGGCCCCGACTGCGACAAAGCCCAGCATCAGGGCCAGGCCAGCCCCCAAGGCGGGCAGCAATGGCCACTGGGGAGCCAATTCCAAAAAGACCGTGCTCAGCAGCAACCACACCACAAATTGGGCCAAAAGCCAGATATTGAGACTTTTGGGGCGGGGGGTGCGGTATTTGACATAACTGGCCACATCCACTTCGGGAATCTCGGGCTCGAACTGGGCCGGGTGCCAGCCCGGCGGGCGAAAGGGCACCTGCAAGGCCTGCTGCAGGGGCAAGCCACGCATCTGCTGAAACATCTCGCTAAAAAAGACCCCATGGGCCCAGAGCGGGTTCCAAGACCTGAGGGCTTTGACCGTGCCATACACCGGCTCAGCCACTTCGGGCTCAAAGGTGCCAAACAGGCGGTCCCAGACAATAAAGACCCCCGCGTAATTCTTGTCGATATACTCCACGTTTTTGCCGTGGTGCACGCGGTGGTGTGAGGGGGTGTTCATCACCCATTCCAATGGGCCAAGTTTGCCCACGGCGCGGGTGTGTACAAAGAATTGGTAAATGGTCTGAAACTGGCTGCAGGCCAAATACACCAGTGGCGGAAAGCCGAGCAAAGCCAAAGGCAGGCCAAAGACCCAAGAAAAACAGCGCTCCAACATGCCCTGGCGCAGGGCCACAGTCAGGTTATACTCCTCACTCTGGTGGTGGGGACCATGCCCGCTCCAGACCAGCCAAACCCGGTGACTGCAGCGGTGAAACCAATAATACGCTAGGTCTGCGCCGAGAAAACAGGCGGCCCAGACCCAGACCTGTTCAGCGGGCAGGGTATTCAAGCGCAGATGCTCGTAGATCCAGAGATAGGCCCCAAAGAAAAAGGCCTTGTAAAAAATCTCCAGAATTTGGTCGAGAGAGCCGCAGGCCAAATCGTTGAGTGAGTCGTGTAAATTGTAAAACTGCTTGTGTTTGACCCAGGAATAAATCACCTCCAAGACAATACAGACGAAGAAGACCGGAATGGCCATCTGAATGTATTTGACCTGGAAAATATCTGTCGGTGACATTATCGCGTTGTTTGGCTCTTCACTTTTTGCCCAGCACTTCGGCGATCTGTTTGCTCACCCGTTGGGCAGCAATCACCGCGCCGTCAGAGTGGGAGCTTTCGGTGAAATCGCCGCCAAAATACAAATGGCCGTGGGCCTTGCGCAGGCCGTTTGAGAGTTCGTCAAAACGCGAGCGACCCACTGGCCAAGAGGCAATGGCGCGGGGATGGTACCTAAAAAAGGTAAATTTGCGAATCTGACTGCCAATGCCGGGAAAGGTCTTTTCAAATTCTGCTTCGATTTGTTTTTGCACATCGTCAAACGAACCCGTGCGGGCATTGTAGCCCTCGGCAAAGTCTCCCGTGATCAGCAAATTGATCAAGACATGTTTGCCATCGCCGCTGCCCTGGCCAGGGTAGATCACACCCAGGGGCCCGCCCGTTAAGAGAGGCAAGGCATTGGCGCCGTCAATCGTCCAATACTTCTCAGCCGCTTTGTCGAGTATCACGTGGGCGGTAAAATACGCCCCCCAGCTTTGGCTGTGAATCGCTTGGTAAATCTGATCCCCCAAACGTGGGCGAAACTGCAGCTCAAACAGGCGGTAGAGCGGAATCGCCAATACGGCGTGTTTGGCTTTGAAGGTTTTGTTTTTGAAATTGGAGGTGTCTACAGCCCGAATTTCAACGCCTTCGGGGCCATCGACCACATTGGTGACCTGGGTATTCAGAGAGATATGTTCTTTGCCAATATGTGTGGCAATGGCCTCGGTCAGATTTTGGTTGCCGCCCACAACATGGTTGGGCATGGCCCCTTTGCCGACAAAGAGATGCCATTCGGCAATGCCATCAAGGGCGCTGATGCGCTCCAGGGGCGTGCCGACCTCGGGGGCCAAAACGGCGTGGATCAGCTTTAAGCCCAGCGGGGGCAGGTTCTCTTTTTTGAGCCA
The DNA here is from genome assembly GCA_044356335.1 of Candidatus Sericytochromatia bacterium. Classification (GTDB taxonomy): domain Bacteria; phylum Cyanobacteriota; class Sericytochromatia; order UBA7694; family UBA7694. The sequence goes on along the minus strand of JBIKWL010000228.1, from coordinate 1,710 downwards.
ATCTGCAAAGCTCAGTGCTTTGAGAGCCTGCAATTCTTGGGGCATCTGGCCCGAGGCATGGCCCGCTTCGACTTCGTGCAGCAGTTTTTCCATTTTGGCGTCCCAGGTCTGCCAGCGCTTGTATTCCTCGGGATTGAGCAGGCTGGCGATAAACTCTTGATTGGTTTTGCCTTTAAACGGATAGACCTTGCCGTCGGCGATAAAGCTGGAGAGACCTGTATCTACACGCTCCATGGGCACCTTGAGTTCTTTGACGATCTCCAGGGCCGGATTGCCGTCCCAGAATTCAGCCAGGCCCACTTCGGCATGGAGTTTTTCGGGGTAGCTGCCTGTGCGCACCCGCCCCCCTACACGAGGCGCCAATTCCAAGATCCGGTAGCTGATTCCGGATTTTTTGAGTTGGTAAGCGGTACTCAGGCCCGACAAACCGCCACCGACAATTAAGACATCGACCTCTTGCTGTTCGTTCGGTTTGTCGGCCGTTTCGGCATGGGCCGTCTGGTTTTCTTCAGCTGGCTTTTTCTCAGTGTCTGTGGCTTGGTCTGTGGCTTGGGGCTGACAGGCAGGCAGCAGACCCAAAACCAAAACAGCAGTCAAGAGCGCAGAATTGATAGCTTTGCGGCGGGCAAATGTAGATTTCATACAGAATCTCCTAAGGTGTTTTTTTCAGGATGCAAAACAGCGTTCTGTCTGAAAAAAGCACTCAGTCAGGGGCGTATTTGAGAATCTGCGCTTCGAGAATGTCCAAGGCGTGGTTGAGCTGATCTTCGGAGATGATCAGCGGAGGCAGGGTGCGAATCACATTGCCCGCCGTTCCGGCGTTGATCACCAACAGACCGGCTTCGTGGCAGGCGGAGATAATCGCTTTTACCACATCTCCTGCGGGTTTAAGCGGGTCGCGGTCGTGGCAGAATTCCATCGCCATCATCATGCCCCGGCCCCGCACATCGGCCACCAGCGAACATTTTTCTTGAATCTGACGAAAGCGGGAAGTGATAATCTCTCCCAATTGGGCAGCGCGTTGCGGCAAATGGTCGCGTTCCATCAGTTTAAGCACCGCCAGCGAAGCGGCACAGGAAACCGGATTACCGCCATAGGTGCCACCGAGGGTGCCGGGCTGGCAGGCGTCCATGATCTCAGCTTTGCCAATCACACAGGCCATCGGCAGGCCGCCCCCCATGGCTTTGGCCCAGGTTGAGAGGTCGGGGGTCACACCCGAAGCGGCATAAGCACACCAATCTCCGGCACGGCCAAAGCCACTCTGAACTTCGTCGAGAATCATCAAGATGCCGTGTTGATCGCAGATTTTGCGCAGGCCCTGCAGGTATTCAGCTGGGGCGGGCACAAAGCCCCCTTCCCCCTGAATCGGCTCTAGGATCACCGCAGCCACCTGCTCGGGGGCCACCGTGTTGACCAAGGCTTGGCGAAAGCGCTCCAATTCGCGCTCAACAAAAGCCTTTTGGTTGAGGCCGTCGTGGTAGCGGAAATAATTGGGATAAGGCAGGCGGTAGACTTCGGGGGCAAAAGGCCCACAGCCCGTTTTATAACCGACTTTGGAGGTCAGGGTCAGGGCCATCAAGGTCCGGCCATGAAAGCCTTCGCTAAAACAGATCACCGCAGGGCGACCTGTGGCCTGGCGGGCAATTTTGATGGCGTTTTCGACAGCTTCAGCGCCGGTATTGGTCAAAAAGACCTTGGTCTGATCGCCGA